>NZ_JBSIUR010000042.1:0-306 GCF_053654655.1 Helicobacter sp. 23-1045 | reverse complement strand
AGACAATTTGTTCTGGGATAATCATTTGCGTTGTTTTGGCACAAAATTTCGCTCAATGAACCCATCAGTTCTATCTCGCTCATTTCGCACCAAAACAACGCAAAGCACTACCGCCATTACTTCGATTGAGATTCTGCGAATCGCAGAATCTAATAAAAAAAATGCAGATTCTGCGAATCGCACGAAAATCGCAGAATCTCCCCACACTTCGCATTTTACCCAAAGCAAAATCTATAAAATCTTCGCGTGGTTTATCACATTTAATTTTGTGAATATCGCGTGGGTGTTTTTCCGCGCGGAAAATGT
>NZ_JBSIUR010000041.1:0-320 GCF_053654655.1 Helicobacter sp. 23-1045 | reverse complement strand
CCCAAATTCCCACGCAATCTAATTCGCGCGATTTTCCCATCGCACGGCGATTTTAGCGACAAAGACTACAAAACTTACCGCGATATTTCCATCTTTGCGATTTTAAATATTTGCTTTTTAATCTGCGTTTTCTCGCCATTTGCGCTGTATGCAAGCGATGTGACGCAGTTTGACGCCACGCAGACGACCTCGACTTTATGCGCGCTAGCGGGATTTTTCATCCTAACAAGCGGGATTTTCATCTACGCCACGAGTTTTTTCTACAAAACAAGACTTTTGAAACTCGGCACATTCGCATTTTGCGTGGTTTTAAGCATTGG
>NZ_JBSIUR010000040.1:0-368 GCF_053654655.1 Helicobacter sp. 23-1045 | reverse complement strand
TTTCATTTGATTGCCCTGTCGCGTGTTTGTAGCAGTCAAACAAAAATGCGATTTGCTGAAAGGTAACGAAGCTCAAAGCAAGGGGCAAAAGGATATGTGGCAATGGAATCTCAAAATCCAAATGCGCTATTTGGCTAAACAAATTGAAATTTTCTAACAAAAAATCCGTGTATTTGAAAAAGCAAAGAAGCGATAAGTTGAAAATTATGCCGATAACAAAAAAGAATTTTGGTGTAAATTCTGCGCTAGATTCTGCGGATTTTGTGCGAGATTCTGCGAAATTCGCAGAATCTAACCTATTCTGCCCCCCCCCTATTTGCAGATTCTGCAAATCTCAAAATGCACTTTGCTAAAAAGTAATTTACAGC
>NZ_JBSIUR010000039.1:0-396 GCF_053654655.1 Helicobacter sp. 23-1045 | reverse complement strand
ATTGTTGCGAAGCTAGAAAAAGAGATTTGGATGCTAAAAGCGCAACTTGCGTAAATTTCGCAAAAATCTTGCGAAACGCAGAATCTAACGGAGATTTGGGGAGATTCTGCGAGATTTTGATTTTTAGATTCTGCGATTCACGCGAAATTCGCAGAATCTGCGCTAGATTCGTCATTGCGAGGCGTGGCAAAACAACGAAGCAATCCATAAATTTAAAAATATAGATTGCCACGAAGTCGCCCTTAAACACGCAACTTCTCGCAATGACGGCGCACAAACTCCGCAGAATCTCACAATAACAAAAAAACAACGCACTAGATTCTGCAAATCCGCAGAATCTACCCACAAAAAACACCACTTTAAGCAAATTTTAATCTTACTTTAAGCAAACTTTAA
>NZ_JBSIUR010000038.1:0-408 GCF_053654655.1 Helicobacter sp. 23-1045 | reverse complement strand
AATTTTCGCACTTAATCCCGCGCCTTGCGGAGAATGATTGGTTTTTTCATTGGCGATTGCGCCACCTAAATGCGCCCTATGATTTTACAAATGCCGAAATGTGCGCGTTTTTAAAAGAGAAATTTGGCGTGGAGCTAATCGCTAAAAACGCCTACCACACGATTGAAAAGGCAAAGTCGTGCTTTATTGTGACACTAAATTAGATGAAATCCGCAGAATCTGCGTGGATTTTATAAAGACGCCAAATTTTGCAAAGGCGTTTTTATGGGGAATCGCCCTTTATGCAATCGCGTTATTTGCGCTACTTCGCGGGGATATTTATTATGCCGATGATTGGCTAAATAGCGTAAATGACGGATATTGGAATTGGAGCAGGTATTTTGCGACTTTTATGTTAAGCGAAGTGGC
>NZ_JBSIUR010000037.1:0-445 GCF_053654655.1 Helicobacter sp. 23-1045 | reverse complement strand
TCGCGCCACGCGGGATTTTCGCACCTAAATCGCTCAAAAGCAAGTTCGCTCGAAAGTCCAAAAACTCATCTTGCTTTTTTAAGGCGTTGCCATAGATATTTGCGAAACTTATCAAAAAATACGCGGTGATTGTGGCACTTGCGAGTGCGAAAAATCGCAGAATCTTGCTAGATTCTGCGCTCACATTTGCGATACAAATCACTGCCACAAACGCGCTAAACCCGTAAAATGCGCGTGGGTGAAATGTCGGCATTTCTAAAAGCACATAAAGTCCGTAACTTGCCAAAAATCCAAGTGCGATGAAAATAACGCCGCAAATTCTGCGATTTATAATGAAAAGCACGCAGTTTAGGGCGATTAGCCAAATAAATGCCGTGCTTTTTAAATCATCAAAAATCGTGGTGGCATAAGTGGCGAAATTCTCCCACACGCCGAGTGCAAACGC
>NZ_JBSIUR010000036.1:0-498 GCF_053654655.1 Helicobacter sp. 23-1045 | reverse complement strand
TTTAAGTTTATATGTTTAAGATTCTTGCTTTTTTTAATCTCAATTTAAAGGACTTCATTATGAAAAGGTTATTTTTTGCATTGCTATTTTTGGTAAGTTTCGCATTTGGCGCGGTAAATCTCAACACAGCGACTAAAAAAGAGCTGATGACACTTGATGGAATCGGCGATAAAAAAGCAGAGGAAATCATCAAATACAGAGAAAAAACGCCATTCACAAAGCCAGAGGATTTGAAAAATATCAAAGGCATCGGCGATAAACTTTTTGACAAAATCAAAGATAAGGTGAAAGTGAAGTAGATTTAGGGGAATTTGGCTTTTTGGGTTTGTGAGAATTGCGTGAATTTGGCATTTAAAAGTGCCTAAACTTGCCTTAAATATTTTAAAAGAGAGTTTGCGGTAAGCTATATTTTTTTGTGGATTGCTTCGGCTTTTTTAAAGCCTCGCAATGACGAATCGTGGATAGATTCTGCATTTTTTTGGCGCAGATTCTGCGAAT
>NZ_JBSIUR010000035.1:0-517 GCF_053654655.1 Helicobacter sp. 23-1045 | reverse complement strand
AAACCAAATACTATTGGATTTGGTGGTAGTATTTATTATGGTAAAGAGTGGAATTTTAATAATGCAGGTGTGTTAGGATTAAGTGGTGGAGTTGATTATAAGGGATTGTATGCAAATGAATTTATTATGAGTAATATGGCAGATTCAAGTGTATTTGAGAAGTATAATAAGCAACTTTATAATCTGCTATATTTAGATTTAGCATTGGATTATAATAAATATTTTAATACAAGCATAGGGCTTTGGGGATTAAATACCAAACTTGGCATAAAGGGTAATATTACAAATAATGCCCTATCTAAATCAAAAGTATTTTTGAGTAATAATAGAAGCGTTGATATGATAGTAGATAATGACAAAGTGTTAGGATATGCAAATATAAGTGGTAGCTATGTGCTAAATACAAAAGATTTTGATATGGAGTTTAGTATGGCATATTATGGCAATTATGGAAATAGAACGATAAGTAATGGTGGAGGGTTTGAGTGGAGAGTAAATTGGTAGATTCGCAATTTGT
>NZ_JBSIUR010000034.1:0-536 GCF_053654655.1 Helicobacter sp. 23-1045 | reverse complement strand
TTTCATTTGATTGCCCTGTCGCGTGTTTGTAGCAGTCAAACAAAAATGCGATTTGCTGAAAGGTTACAAAACTAAGCGCAAGTGGCAAGAGAATATGTGGCAATGGAATCTCAAAATCCAAATGCGCTATTTGGCTAAACAAATTGAAATTTTCTAACAAAAAATCCGTGTATTTGAAAAAGCAAAGTAAAGAGAGATTAAAGATAATGCCTAAAATGAAGTAGAATTTTGGTGTGAAAAATTTGTAATTGCGAGAATCGCGTAGCGATTCGTAGCAATCTACACTTCTGCCGTCATTGCGAGAAAAATCGCTAGATTTTTTGTGGCAATCCAAATCTTTTT
Source organism: Helicobacter sp. 23-1045 (assembly GCF_053654655.1). NCBI lineage: Bacteria > Pseudomonadati > Campylobacterota > Epsilonproteobacteria > Campylobacterales > Helicobacteraceae > Helicobacter > Helicobacter sp. 23-1045. The sequence continues at coordinate 194 of NZ_JBSIUR010000034.1, read as the reverse complement.
TATCGATTGTTTCGGCTTTTTTAAAGCCTTGCGATGAGAAAGCAATGTTAGATTCTAGTGAATTTTGTAATGATGATTGACTAGAATCTAGCGTGTTTGAAGTTGCGCGTGAAGTCGCCCCCCCCCCCCGTTTTCGCATCAAATCGTGCAACGCTAAAACGCAAAATCGCTTTTGCTAAAAAGTAATTCACAAT
>NZ_JBSIUR010000033.1:0-615 GCF_053654655.1 Helicobacter sp. 23-1045 | reverse complement strand
GACATCAAAAAATCTTTGGTTATGTGCCTAATTTCGCCCATCCAAAGACATTTAATGAAAAAATCATCCACCGCATTTTATTTGATAGAAATCCGCTTTACACGCACCTTGCGGATAAATTAAAGGCGAGGATTTATATCGCTTATAAATTGCGAGATTTTGCGTTTGAGGGGGGGGGGCAGATGAGGTAAAGAACGCAGAATCTACGCTAGATTCTGCGAATTGCGATAAAAATAAATTAGATTCTGCGAAAAATTCCACAGAATCTCCCACAGATTCTGCGCTTTTTCAAACACTTCAAAAACCAATCGATGAGTTAAAATCCGCCCTTTTTGAGACGAATTCCTGCAAATTTTTGCCAAAACTTTATGGCATTTGGGAGTGCGTGGAGGCGATAGATTTTGATATTTTGCCAAATTCTTTCGTGCTAAAAACAAATCACGATGGCGGTGGAGTGGTGCTTGTGAGCGATAAAACGGCGTTTTTGCGCGACAAGCACGCATTTAAGTCCGCGATGAAAAAACTAAAAAAGCACCTTGCGACAAATTACTACACACTTTACCGCGAGTGGCATTACAAAAACATCACCCCACGCGTATTTGCGGAAGAGATGTT
>NZ_JBSIUR010000032.1:0-675 GCF_053654655.1 Helicobacter sp. 23-1045 | reverse complement strand
GGGGGGGGGGCAGTTATAATTTTTTCTTTTTAAAATCAAAATTAGGGAGAAAAAAATGCAAGATTTGCGAGATTCGGCGGGTAAAACACCAAATTACGAAAACTTTTTGATTTCTACTTCAAAGGAAATTATTGCGGTTAAGGATAGAGTGCGATTTCTTATCGGCAACAAACACAATGCAGAAGAAGGGCGGTATAAAGAAATCATTTTGCGCGAGATTCTGCGCTCATTTTTGCCCGAGCGGTATGGTATCGGCACGGGATTTGTGATATGCAGCGGCGATAATGTGACTTCGCAGATTGACATTATCATCTATGATAAGTTTAGCAAAAATAGCAATGCCGAGATTTTAAAGAAAGGCGAATTTATCATCGTTGATAACAAAAGCGTGGTGGGGATTATCGAAGTAAAATCATCGTTTGATTCAAATATCTTTTCGCAAAGAAATAGCAAGGACGAAAATGCCATCGAAAAGATTTTGGCAAATAAAAAAATGATTGGCAATAAAATCTTTGCAGGAATTTTTGCGTTTAATAAGCAAAATGACGGGAGCGATTACAATATAGAAACCATAAGCGAAAATCTTAAAAGTATTTTTGAAAATAACCCCATGAAGCTAGATTGCATAAGTTTTGATAAAAATCACTTTATGAAGTTTTGGGATATGGGAATGCC
>NZ_JBSIUR010000031.1:0-683 GCF_053654655.1 Helicobacter sp. 23-1045 | reverse complement strand
ACCGCTTTTAGCGCAAGAGTCGCAGAATCGCACACTTTGGGTGCACACTTCGCCCTAACTTATGGCACATTAAGCGACAAGCACGACAAAGATTTGCAAGTCAAAAACCTAAATTTATTAGGCGGTTTGCACTATAAAATCGACTTGCCTTTTGCGCTATTTTTAAAGGCACACGGGGATTTCTACTACTTTTCAAACGACTTAAAAACGCAATTTTTGGCAGATTTAAAACCGCAAAATTTGGGATTTGGCGCAAATTTAACTTTTGGCAAAACCTTTGATTTTCGCGTAGGCGGGGCGTTATCGCTCGAAGCAGGATTTGACTACAAGGCACTAAAATCGCAACAAATCAAAGCAGATTCTGCGATTTACCAAAACGCGCTTTTTAACCTAATCTACGGCGATTTGGGGGTTTCGTATGCGAATTATTTCAGCGGATTTGGGATAAACTTTGGCGCAGGCGCGAAGTTCAATCTCGCTCCAAAACTCGCCAAAAGCAAAGTTTTAGTGCGGAGCGAAAACTTCGATTTTGCCATTGATAGCGACAAAATTTTAGGTTACGCAAACGCGGGAATTTCGTATCTTTTGGAGGCGCGAAACTTCGATATGGAGTTTGGATTGCAATATTTTGGGGGATTTGGCGACAAAGGCATCTCAAACGGCGGCGGCTTTGAATGGCGCGT
>NZ_JBSIUR010000030.1:0-751 GCF_053654655.1 Helicobacter sp. 23-1045 | reverse complement strand
GCTAATCATCCCCACTTTATTTTCATCTAATTTCGCAAGTGCATTTTGCATTTCTCGCAGATAGTTTGGCATTAGCAAATCATCGCTATGAAGCAGGCAAACCCACTTTCCTTGTGCTAACTCAATGCAGCGATTCCAATTGCCAAAAAGTCCCAAATTCGCCTCATTTTTGTAATATGTGACCTTGCCAAAATACTCGCTTTCAAGCATTTTTTGCGCGTTTGACTTTGCGCTAAAATCATCGACATTTTCAACCACGATGATTTCGTAAGATTTTTTGGTGATTTTTGCCTCGATATTTGCGCCATTTTCGCACGAGCGAAAGTTGATATCTTGATTTAGCGCAGAATCTATTGCTGCTTTTAGCGTCTCCAAACGATTATATGTGGGGATTGCGATGGTGAAAACGGGAGCAGCGCGATTGTCTTGTGGCGACAAATCGGGGAGACTGGTTGTTCGCTTTGTTGATGAACCATTAGTTCTATCGCCTCGCTCACAACTGCGCAACCTCGATTTTTCATCCACAATACTTCCGCGCGGGGCGTTTTTAATGCTAGATTCTGCGTGTAGATTCTGCGATTTTGGGGAAGATTCTGCGGTTTTTAACTTATTCTGCCCCCCCCCTATTTGCAGATTCTGCGTTTTGTGATAAATTCGCAGAATCTACGCTAGATTCTGCGATAAAATCCATCATTTCAAATATTTTTATGGATTTTATATGCGATTTTAGTGCGAAATTATCGCGATTTTT
>NZ_JBSIUR010000029.1:0-776 GCF_053654655.1 Helicobacter sp. 23-1045 | reverse complement strand
GATTCGTCATTGCGAGTGAGCGAAGCGAACGCGGCAATCCATAATTTAAATAGCACAATAGATTGCCACGATTCTGCAACTTTTAACAAAGTCGCAGAATCTCGCAATGACACAATCAACTACGAATACCTAGCCAAAGGCATTTTTATTTTTAGCATTGGTTTATTTAAAAAAGTCTTTATCGCTGATAGCTTTGCCAAATGGGCAAATGCAGGATTTGGCATTGTCGAAAACGGCGGAGTGCTAAATATCGCCGAATCTTGGGCGACTTCGCTAAGCTACACATTTCAACTCTACTTTGATTTTAGCGGATATTGCGATATGGCGATGGGACTTGCCCTAATGTTTGGCATAGTGCTACCGCTAAACTTCAACTCACCTTACAAATCGCTAAATATCGCGGAATTTTGGCGCAGATGGCATATCACTTTGGGGAGATTTTTAAAAGAGTGCCTTTATATCCCTTTGGGTGGCAATCGTGGCAAGGGCAATTCGTCTCTTACACGACCTTCGCGGGAGCTTGAAAAATTCTCATTCGATAGACCGCAAGTCTTATCTCAATCGAATTTTTCGGCGCAACCCACGAATCTCGCGCAAGATACTAGAATTGCAAATGATTTAAAAAATAAAATGGCAACCAAAATCCTAACTCTGCGAAATTTGTTTATTGTCGCCTTTTTAAGTGGTATTTGGCACGGGGCAGGGTGGGGATTTGTGATTTGGGGAGTGTTGCACGGAGTTGCAATGGTGATTCACCGAATCTATGCGTGGTTTAT
>NZ_JBSIUR010000028.1:0-901 GCF_053654655.1 Helicobacter sp. 23-1045 | reverse complement strand
TTTGGGGGGGGGCAGAATCCATATTGTCATTCTGAGTGAGCGAAGCGAGCGAAGAATCTCTACTTTTGAGATTTTTCGCTTCGCTCAAAATGACAGAAGAATCTATGCGTTTTTTAGCGATTTGCACCGCATTCACGCCACTTACAACAATCAGCGTAACAAAAACTATCCTCCACGCAAAGAGCAAATATTTTAGCGCAAACGCCACAAAAAGCACGCCCCCGCAAAGCACCAAAACAAACTCCCTTGCGGCACTCACAAGCGCGTCTTTATCATCAAAAGGCGTCCTTTGAAACACAAAGTGATCCATCGCGCCATAATCGCCCGTGAAAATAAAACTATACGCAATGCCGATAAAAAGTGCCACGCTTAACGCAAAGGCGGGGATTTTCTGCCACTTTTGCGGGATAAATGAAAGGGCATAAATCGCGCTAAAACTCGCCAATAAAAACGCCCCAAAGAGCGCACCAAGTGTCGCTTTTGTCTGCGTAGAATCAAACTGCGTAATATCGCTATTATAAAGCGCGTAGGGGTTAAAAACGCAGATTAGAAGCGCAATGCAAAGGGTAGCGTAAATGGCGATTTGGGGGTAGGGATTCGCAGAATCTAGTGTGGGATTTAACTTCGCTAAATTTGGTAATTTCAACTAAATGCCTTGTGTAAAATGGCAGAGAGGAAGGGATTCGAACCCTCGAACGATTGCTCGTTACACGCGTTCCAGGCGTGCTCCTTCAACCACTCGGACACCTCTCTATCCTCTAAAAAAATGCGATGATAGCAAAATTTTGTTAAAAATTATATTTTCCGCGTAGATTCTGCGTTTTTCGTATATTTCGCAGAATCTACCCACAAAAAACACCACTTTAAGCAAATTTTAATCTTACTTTAAGCAAACTTTAAG
>NZ_JBSIUR010000027.1:0-932 GCF_053654655.1 Helicobacter sp. 23-1045 | reverse complement strand
ACAAAATCCAAAGTGCGCTGAAACTGCACGCCCTGCGCTTTTAAATCCACCATTTTGTAAATGCCATTTGGCAGATTCTGCGAAAAAAAGAGAAAAATCCCACAAATTAGGCAAATTTTCACAAAAAGATTTTTCCAATATTTGCGCCCAAAATAAAGCAGTGGCGGGATTCCAAACACATAGCAGGGCAAAAGATAGTATGGCGCGGACATTTTTAGCACCATAAATGCCAAAAAATACGCAAGAGACGCCGCCAAACAGCTATCATAAAACGCCTCAATTTCCGCATTTTTAAACGCCACCAAAAAAGCACGCCACGCAAAAAGTCCGCAAATGCCAAAAAAGATTATGCCATCATTTAAAACAAGTGCCATAAAATCGCTAAAAATCATCGCATTTTGCTTGTAATAATACAGCGGATTAAACGACATACGCACGAGAATGACATACAAAAGCGCATAAATTAGGGCAGAAGCGATAATATAAAGCGCAAATTTTTGTATATCTTTTTTGCGATTTTGCCCCCGATTTTGTAGTGTATAAAGCAATAAAATCGCCCCAAAGGCAAGTGCGGCAAGGAAAGTCGGCTCTTTGTAATAAAGCGCGATATTTAGCGTAATGATGGCAAAAAGCTGATTTTTTGGCGTGGGATTTTGCAGGGTGCGGAGGGCAAAAAGCATAAATAGCGCAATCCAAACAATCTGCACTTTTTCAAAATAGCAAATGCCAAAAAAGACGATGACAAATGCCGTGCTAAGCGATAAAAGCGCGATTATAGCGGTGCGAAATGGGAGACTTAAAATCCCTAAAATCCTCAAATAAATCACGCAAAAAATCACAAATAAAAGCGCGTTAAAGACAAAAAACAAATATGGCGAAGTTGAGATTTGCATTAAAAGCAATAATTCAAGCAAGGCAAACGGCGCGAAACG
>NZ_JBSIUR010000026.1:0-1019 GCF_053654655.1 Helicobacter sp. 23-1045 | reverse complement strand
GTTGATATCGGCGTAGATTCTGCGAATTCCATTGGCATAATCTCTGCCACACCAAAAGTTAGCGTAAAAGGAATTACAAACGCAGATTCTACTCCACCCACCACCGCAAACTCCACCTGCGCCACCGCAAATAAATTAAATGAGAGTTCCATAAATCTCTCGCAAGGCACAAGCGCCGGGGGCATTCTTTGGAGTATAAATGAAAAAGATGCCCTTGTAGGCGAGATAGAATCGACAATCATCGATAAAGCAATGGTGGATAAAATAAAAGAGCAAAAATCGCAGAATCTCTGTGGTAGTGGCGACTTCCCGTGTCCGTTCCCTGTGGCGTTGAAGTTGAAGTTTGAATATGAAGTCGTCCCAAATGACTTTAAAATCGAGTTGTTAGATAAAAATGGCAACGCGCTAAAAGTCCTATATTTCGGGCAGGGAAGCACACCTGATATTGAGGAAGGGAGCAAGGTGCGATTTACCGCACTAAAAAGCGATAAAAAGGCAATCGCCACAACCTTTTCGCAAACCTGCTCATCGCAGAATCTAGCAGTTGAAATCAAAGAGATTGCAGGAAAAGGATTTGCATTAGAGATTTTAGGCAAGGATGGGAGCAAACCGCTGATTGTCTCTGCGAAAGATTTTAAAAATGGTATCGCAGAATCTAGCGCGATTGTCAAAGTCGATAAGGATAAAGATATTCCTTTTACGCCAAATATGAAAAGTGAGCCAATTTTCACAAATAAAAATTTCCCAAATGGCATTCCAAGTGAGATTACTTTCGCGCAGTTTCCAAACTCATATTATCCCAAATATGATTCGACTTTGGATAATGAATTGCTAATCCTCCGTGCGCGGATAAATGCCATTGACACGGATAATCAAGAGACAAATTTCAACACCGCCTCAAACTCAAAAGTCTTTTATGAGTTTCAATGCGAGTATTGCAATCTAACCGAAGTCGGCAAAGTCACAGGCGTAAATAATTACGAAAAGAGCAAAACACAGCAAGGATGGTGGATTGATAA
>NZ_JBSIUR010000025.1:0-1469 GCF_053654655.1 Helicobacter sp. 23-1045 | reverse complement strand
TGTGCGCACAAAGGCGACAAAAGGCTATAAAGTCAATGAGGATTACAAGGATAGGGGCATTGTAACGACATTTGAGGGCGTTAGGAAGTTTAAAGATTTGGAAACGGGCAAAATCGTTGAAATGGAAATGGTAACTAAAAAAGTGAAACACGGCTTAAAAGGCGGATGGAGGCGTGTTTATTTGGAAAATTTTATGGAAATTTTAACGGGGATTTATAGGGCAGGGCGCAAAATCGATGTGATTGAATTTATACTCGACAATCTCGACAGCAATAACAAATTTACGATGAGTCAAGCGCAAGTTGTGGAAAAAACAAAGGTGTCAAAGCCAATCGTTATCGAAACTTATCGATATTTGACAAAAAAAGATTTTTGGCGCAAGGATGGCACTTGCTATCGTGTAAATACGAATTTTGTATGCGCTTTTGGCAGCGACCGCAAAAATGCGATGATTGCGCTAAAATATAGCGATTTGGATGAGCCAAGCCTATTTTGATAACGCCCACTATACGCAATCCGCTAATTTTACCCCTTTAAAACGCTCTAAATCGCTTTTTTTGTTTTTTAGGCGGGAAACTATGCTTAAAACGCTTAAAATTGATTCTGCGCTCTCTTAAAGTGGTTATTTGGTGGCTATGGTGTTTTTTGTAGCTGTTTCTTTTTTGCTATCGCAAAAAATTCATTGCGCTACAAAAAAATCGGGCGAATATTTTGCTGATTTCGCTTTGATTTTTCAATCAAAGCTCACGCAAAATGAAATACAATTTTTTTGCGACTTGTCGCAAAAATTAGCTCCGCAGGACAAATTACCGAAACTTTGACTTGTCGAATGTTTCAGTAATTTGCAAATTAGGCAAACATAGACAAGTCTATGTTGCATAATTTGATTTTTGCGCCGAACAAGTCAGCGCAAAAATGTAAAAAATGCCTTTCATTTTTGCGGGAATTTTTGAGCGAAGCGAAAAAAATTCGCAGAAGCAAAAATATTCGCAAGTGTTAAAAGCGAAAATGTGTCATTTTCGCATTCTAATCACCAAAAACGCACACTCTACCCACGAAAACGCCGTAATAAAGGGGAAAAATCCAAACAAGTGAGCTTTGAACTTAAAAGCGTTTTTGCCTAAAAATGCCCTTTGCGACAAAAAAACGCCCCAAAACCCCGTGTGCTAGGGCGGATGGAAGTGGTTAGTCGCATTTAATTTAGCGCGCATATATATTAGAACAAAGAATCTTTTTTTTAGATTTCTTTGATTCTCTCGTTGAGTGTGGAAAAATCAAGGTTTTTAGAGGTTAAATTTTTTTTACTTTAAAGTCAAATTTTTTTAACCTTTTTAATTGTTATATTTGACTTTAAAGTAAAATTATATTATACTTTTATCAAAATTTTAAAATTGAAAGGAAAATTTAATGACAAAAGCAATGAAAAAACCCGCAGTTGAGCGACATTTAAAAAGTCGTTATACGAATAA
>NZ_JBSIUR010000024.1:0-7383 GCF_053654655.1 Helicobacter sp. 23-1045 | reverse complement strand
GATTTTATCTCTAATAGATATTGACTTAACTTCATTTAAGAAATAAAAGCCATCGATTCGTGCTTTTAAATACATACTATAAATCAAATCTAATTTATAATTTAATCCTAAATTAAGATTCATAGACTTAATATTAAATACTGAATCATCTTTGTCATTAAGATTCGCATAGCTAAATACAAAATGAGTCCCTAACGAATTGTTATTATTTAGCTTACCACTAAATGCCGTTACGAATCCATATTCTAACCCTGATAGATTATATCTACCACTTTCAAAGAAATAATTGTGATTTACAAAGGGGGTTAAAATGAAGTAGTAGTTTTGAGCTGAATTTGGATTTGGATTTGGATTTTGCTTAATCGTGCGTGTGCTTTTGGCTCTTTGTGTATTTTGTGAGTTGGCTAGTAATAATGAATTGCTTTTGTAGAAAAATGATTCGTTTGATTTGAGTGAATCAAATAATGATTCGTCATTCTGAGCGAACAAAGTGAGCGAAGAATCCAAATCACTAGATGCAAAATTACTTGAATCGTAGCGTTGTAAGGGCGAATCTAATTCATTGATTCGCTTATCTATCATTGATTCGGTTATTTCATTAGATTCGTGTGTTTTGGATACTTCGCTACGCTCAGTATGACGAATGGGTTTGGATTGCTTCGGCGATTCTGTCGAATCGCCTCGCAATAACGCACTTCGTTTGATTCGGCGAATCACGCGTTTTCTTGTTGTGCGATTCGTGCCTTTGTATTTATTTGGATAAATCATCGCGTTGCTTATCAAATCAAAATTATTCATCGTGCGAATGTTTGATTTGTATAGAGTGCCGATGGTGCCGTATTGCGGGGTGATTTCTACCTTGAATCCATTTGCGCCACTTTTGGTTAGCGTATAAATGTCATTGTAAGTCGATAAGCGGGAGAAATCCACGCTCAAAGTCGTGTAAGGATTGCCGCCTGTATCCGTAACGAGTTTAGTAATCAAATACTCTTTGCCAAACTCAAAATTTGCGCCAAAGTCAAGCAAGATTTTAGATTTTGCGTCTTTAAATCTCGCGCCATCGCCACTAATCACAAGGTGCGATAATGAAATGACGCCATTAAAAGTATTAAATGTATTAGCATTCTCATCAATCGATAATTTATAATTTTGGATTAGGATTTTTGCGCCATTAGTCGTTGCAAGATTCGTGGTTTGCCGAGAGCCATCATATTTATAAATATTCCCAATCGTGCCTAAATTATTTAGCGTCAGCGTATTTGAGACATTGTGGTCGATACCGCCCATCGTGCCGTAGTTTGTGAGCATATCAATACCGCTAGAATTATTTGCAATCCAAATCATTTTTTCCATAGTGCCACGATTTATAAAATGTTTGATATGTCCCTTTTGGTTAAAAGCGATGGATTGATTGCTATTGCCACGCGTTAGCGTAATGCTCCCATAGTTTGTAAATGTGCCGATTTGAGCCTCAATCGTTATGTCATTTGCGCTTATCTTAAAATCGATATGATTTGTGATTTCAGCGTAAGGTGTCTTTATGGTGCAATCATTGCCATTTTGGCATTTTGGGATAGCGTCTCTCAACTCAATCGCATTTAATAGGCAAAATCCCCCCCCCCCCATAGCAAATGTAATAATATAGCCACTCTACGCATATTTCGCCCCTTTAATCGGTGATTTGTAAATTATATGTTTTGCCAACTTAAACCAACTTAAACAAAGATAATACTTGGCAAAATTCGGGGTGCAATGGCGCAAAAATTTCACATATTTTTGCAAAAATGCAAGTTGTGGCATTTTTATGGTAGAATTATCGCTAAAAAATGCGGAGTTTATAAATGGTGATTTTTAGCGATGATGAGCTTTTAGAGCCTGTGGAGGGCGTTTTGGAGCGACTGCGCCCTAGCATTTTGCTTGATGGCGGGAATATTACGCTTGAATATATCAAAGGTGGCAAGGTTTTTGTGCGATTAGAGGGCGCGTGTAAGGGTTGCCCAAGTAGCAACAATACGCTTAAAAACGGCATTGAGCGCACTTTGCGAAATGAGATTCACCCAGAGATTGAAGTGGTGAGCGTAAATTAGGGATTTTGGGTTAGGAAAAATTTTGATGAAAAAATTACCCACCCCCTTTGTCCCCCTCCGCAAGGGAGGGGGAAGATTATTAAAAAGGCAAATTTTTGGAAAAAGTAAAAGTTTTGGATAGAAAATCGTTGTCATATTTATCGAAGGCAAAAAAGGCGTTTTTGGCAAAGGACTACGCGCTATCACTGCGCCTTTACAATGATTTGACACTTGCTGATGATGAAAACAAAGAGGCAAAAATCGGCGTCCTTTTAAGCGACATAGCCGTTGAAAACGAAGAGCAGGCGCAAAAACTCTTTGAATACTATCAAATCCTAAAATTGCAAAAAATCGCCCACGCAGAGGACAATATCCTAAATATCATAAGCCTTTTGGATAGGAATACAAATCATTTTGCCGAGCTTGTCAATGACTTTGAAAACGCCAAAATTAACGACATTGACGGCATTTTGTATAGCGACTTTAAAAAGCTAGTTCGCGGCAGTAATTTTAAGAAAATCTTTGAATACGCTATGTTTAGCACAAAGATTATTTTCACAAATAAGGGCGATTTCGTGGAGTTTTTGGACTTGCTTGTGGAAAATGATTTTGGCGATGTGGCGATGCAATACATTGAGACGCTAGATTCTGCGAACTTTTATGATAAAAAAATCCAAGATATTCTAAAAAAAGCATTAGAAAACGCAGAATCTAGCGCAGATTCTGCGAAAAACGCAGAATCTACCGCAGAATCTACCAAAAAATCTACCAAATTCGCAGAATCTACCAAAAAATCTGCAAAAATCGCAGAATCTACCAAAGGCAAAAAATGAAAATCGACTTAAAAAATGGCACGAATCTAACGGACAACACGCAAGAAATCGATGAAAATAGCATTTTTGTAAAAACCGCGTTAAATGAAAAATACGCAAAAAATCTGCCCTGCAAAATCATTGCGCCAAATGAGCTAAAAAAATATTTGGCGCATTCGCCCAAAATCATCGGCATTACGGGCACAAATGGCAAAACGACAACGGCAAGTTGCATTTATTCTATGCTACTCACACTTGGGCTAAAAGCCGCACTTATCGGCACTAGGGGCGTTTTTATAAATGATTCGCAAGTCGCACCAAAAGGGCTTACAACGCCCACTCTGCTTGAACTTTACCACTTTATCCACTTGGCAAGTTTGCAAAATTGCGACTTTGTGATTATGGAGGTTAGCTCCCACGCGATAGCTCAAAAGCGCATAGAGGGGCTAAATTTCGCGCTAAAAATTCTTACAAATATCCAAAGCGACCATTTGGATTTTCATAAAACTTTGCAAAATTATATCGATACAAAAAACGCGTTTTTTGCGGACTCTGCGCTAAAACTCATCAATAAGGACTGCGATTTGGCGCGTTTTAATGTCGAAAATGCCTACACTTATGGCATCGAAAATAGCGCGAATCTCAAAGTAGAGGCGTATTGTGCGCGTCCAAATATTCACGCGCTAATTTTGTGGAATAATTTTCGCACCAAAAAAAGCGAAAATGCAAATGTCAAGTCCTGCCTCACAGGCAAATACAATCTTTATAATATCATCGCGGCGATTTCGGCGGTGCGGTTAGTTTTGGCGGATTTGAGTTTGGAGCAAATCGCCGATTCGCTAAATGAATTTGGTGGCGTGGAGGGGCGAATGCAAGTGGTGAATCAAAATCCGCTTGTGGTGGTGGATTTTGCCCACACGGCGGAGGGAATGCAAAATATTTTTGAAGCGTTTTTGGGTGCGAAAATTGTGGTAGTTTTTGGCGCAGGTGGCAATAGAGACAAAACCAAACGCCCCAAAATGGGAAAAGTCGCCGAAATCTACGCACAAAAAATCTACCTTACAAGCGACAATCCACGCAATGAAAAGGCAGAGGACATAATCGCTGAGATTTTAGGCGGGATTAAAAATAAAGAAAAAGTTATCACTCAATCAAATCGCAAAAATGCCATAATCTCAGCACTTGAAGGGCTAAAAAGCGATGAAATTTTGCTAATTTTAGGCAAGGGCGATGAGACTTATCAAATCATAGGGAGCGAAAAAATCCCCTTTGATGATAGGCAAATCGTAAGAGATTTTTACGCAAAATCCTAAAAATGCGCTAGATTCTGCCCCAAAACGCAGAATCTAATTAGATTCTGCGAAAATTAAGCAAATTTTTCAAAAATTTACGATAAAATCGCAACTTTTATTTTTTAAAAAGGAGTGCGAATGCCAAAGATGAAAACAAATCGCGGCGCAGCGAAGCGATTTAAGGTTAAAAAAAATCTTATTAAGCGTGGTTCGGCGTTTAAAAGTCATATTTTAACCAAAAAATCGCCCAAGCGAAAAGCCGGACTAAACGCCCCGCAGTATGTGGATAAGACAAATGAAATGCAGGTGAAAAAACTGCTTTGTTTGGCGTAAGTGTTTTAAAAGAGTTGAGTTAGAATCCCCCGAAATGGGCAAGTTGTAGCAATGCTACCACCGAAATCAAAATTAAGGTAAAGGACAAAAAATGAGAGTAAAAACAGGCGTTGTTCGCCGCAGGCGACATAAAAAGATTTTAAAACTAGCGCGAGGCTTTTACAGCGGGCGCAGAAAGCATTTTAGAAAGGCAAAAGAGCAGTTAGAGCGAAGTTTGTGCTATGCGTTTCGCGATAGAAAGCGCAAGAAGCGAGATTTTAGGCGACTATGGATTGTGCGAATCAATGCGGCGTGCCGAATCAATGATATTAGTTATTCAAAATTTATCCACGGGCTAAAACTTGCAAATATTGATTTGGATAGAAAGATTTTGGCGGATATGGCGGTAGAAAATCCAAGCGCGTTTAGCGAGATTGTGGCAAAGATAAAGGGCACAAAATAGCGATTTTAGATTCTGCGTAGCAGAATCGTGGCAATCCAAATAATTTATCTATTAAATAAAAGCAGATTCTGCGTTTTTGCATAAATCCGCAGAATCTCACACAAAAAAATCAAAAATCCGCAGAATCTGCTATATTTCTAATGGCTTGCTAACCGCCACTTTGCAAAAGTATAAAAAGCCAATCAGCAAGGCGAATCCAATCACATACCCCACGAAAACTCCCCAAAATCCAGCCACCACAAAGCTAATTAGCGCGATTATCGCCACCGCGCAAACATAGGGTAATTGCGTGATAAAGTGGCTTTGCACCGAGCATTCAGCCCCTGTGGCGGATAAAATCGTAGTATCGCTAATAGGTGAGCTATGGTCGCCAAACACCGCCCCCGCCAAAATCGCACTTATGCAAAGCGCAGAATCTACGCTCCCACCGCCATTTGCGCTGATTACTTCTACGCCTATTGGGATTAAAATCGCAAATGTCCCCCAGCTCGTGCCCGTAGCAAAGGCGATAAACGCCGCAATGCAAAATAAAATCGCAGGGGTGAAAACCACCGCATTTGAGTTAAAAAAGTCCCGCCCCACACTCGCCAAATACACGCCCGTCTGCATATCATCGCGAATCACAGGTCCAATCCCCCACGCCAAAACCAAAATCAAAATCGCAGGTAGCATACCTAAAAATCCCGCGCGGATTATGGGCGCGTAATAGGCGACTTTAAGCTGTTTGCGCGAGATAAAAAAGCTCACAATCAGCGTAAATAGCCCGCCAAAAAAAAGCGAAAACGCCGTGCTTGTGTTTGCCAAAATATCCATTAGATTTTGCGAATTGCTCGCACGCCACCCGCTATAAAAAATCATCGCAAAAATCGCCACCATAAGCATTAAAATCGGCACAACCAAAAGCCAAACCGAGCTAGTCGCCCGATGTGCGTGCGATTCACGAAGCTCTTTTACGCCGACATTTACATTTTTTTGCATTGCGCGGAGATTCACTTGCCACAAAATCGTAAAAAACACCGCCACAAGCGCAAACCACGCATAATAATTACTCCAAATGCTTTGCATTAGTAGCACAAAACTATCGCCAAAATCTTTGGGGACATTCTTATCCATCACGCCCAAAATATACGCGCCCCAGCTTGAAATCGGCATTAGAATGCAAATGGGCGCAGAAGTCGAATCGATGATATACGCAAGGCGTTCGCGCGATGATTTATTGGCGTCATTTAGCGATTTGCTGATTTGCCCCACGGTCAGCGCGTTAAAATAATCATCAATAAAAATCACAATCCCCGCCACAAATGCGATAAACTCCGAGCCTTGTGGCGATGAAATGCGCTTGTGCGCCCACGCTACAAAGGCATTCACCGCGCCAGAATACAAAATGAGCTGACTTAAAATGCCTAAAATGATAAGAAATCCAAAAATGTAAATGCTATCTAAATTTGCGCTGATTGCGCCATTTTCGCTTGTGTAGAAAACCCCCGCGATATTTTTATAAATGTAGGGCAAAATCTCAAAAGGCGAATTATAAAATAGCAAAATCCCACCAAGCGCAATCCCGCAAAGCAAGGACAGCGCGACTTTGCGCGTGATAAACACAAGCGCAATCACCACCACAGGCACTAACAAACTCAAAGCCGAATCGCCCAAAAATAATCCTTTTTACAAAAAATAAAATCGCATTTATGAAAAATAAAATCGCAGAATCTACCATTTTTAGACTTAAAATGTGGGATAATTTTTGAGATTTGTAGAATCTCGCACGGCGTTTGAAATGCGAAATATCGCTAGATTCTGTGAATTTGCCTAAATTTTTATGATTCGTAGAATCTAGTGGATTGCCACGACTTGCCTTTGGCAAGTCTCGCAATGACGAAGTTTTTAATTTTTAGATTCTGCGATTCGCATAAAAAAACGCAGAATCTCGCAATGACGGCGTGGGTGGATTGCCACGAGAATTCGCATTCGCTCATTCTCTCGCAATGACGGAGTTTTTCGTGGCAGATTCTGCGTTTTCGCACTAGATTCTGCGATTTTACGAGAATTTCGCAGAATCTAAATGCCTTTAATATTTCCCTGTTCTTCCTCCACTTCTTGTATTCTTCGCTCCGCCGGTGTCGATGCCGTAGTTGCGATTTTCGTCTTTTGCTTCGCCTTTTATGTAGATAAATGCGCTTGTGTTCCACCGCACGCTTGCATTCCAATAGGCATTATAGAGCAAGAAATTTGGCATTGCGGGGATGACTTGCCCTGCGTTGTTTTTCGCTATGCCGTGTCGAATGTTTAGTTTGTAAGTCCCTGCGCCTAAAAAGTTATAGGCGATTTCTTGCATTCCATTTGTCACACCGCTAACGCGCTTTATTGGGGCGTTCCCCAAATTTTCGATTTCTAATTTATCTTGCGTGATTTTCGTGGCGTTATAAGTGCTAAAAGTT
>NZ_JBSIUR010000023.1:0-11554 GCF_053654655.1 Helicobacter sp. 23-1045 | reverse complement strand
GATAAAATCAAACTTGCCACGAATAAGATATAGCAAAATCATCGATGATGCCACCACAAAGCAAACGCCAAAAATCTGCGGTAGCGGGGACAAATCAAGTGTGCCTTTGCCAAAAGTCGCCACTTCGCTCAACATAAAGGGTATCAAAAAGCGACTAAACACGCCTGCATTGCTTTCATCGCTAATGCTGTGCTGAAAATCATCTGCATAATAAATATCCCCGCGAAGCAGGGCAAAAAGCGCGATTATATAAAGCAAAATGCCATAAATTAAGGCATTTGTGAGATTCTGCGAATTTACAAAATTTCGCACGATTTGGCACATTTCACACCACGCTAATTTATATTTTTCCATATTTAGTTCCCTTGATGATAAAAATGCGGATTGTAGCAAATGCAAACTAAAAAAAATGGGTTGAAAGAATGACTTGAAAAAAATTCGATTCGCAGAATCTGCTTTTTTATTAAACAGATTCTGCGATTTGTGATTTAATACGCGGGATTATTAGTGCATTTTAGCTCGATTTCTTCGGCAATATACACGGGCGCACCCGCGCTCCCCGCATTTTGCGTAGCGTATTGCCCTGCGACACTTGCCATATTTGGGAAAACTTCGGCTTCAACAAACGCGCCTTGCTTCAAATCCACGAATTTGCCAGCCAAATCCGTCCCAAAAATCCCGCAGTCATCTAACTTAATCTTTGTCTGTGGCAAAACCTGCACCAACACGCCGTTAATCGTAATGGTTTTGTTTTGATTGTCGATGCCTGTGATTAGCCCATCCAAATCCATACCGCCAGCAAACAGCCCACTTGCGCATAGAAGCGCACCTAATGCCAATTTTTTCATCTTTTCTCCTTTTAAATTTTATTTTTGGCGATGAAATATTTGCAAAGATTTGTGAAATGGTTGTGAAATTTTTTTGATTCGTGCTATGAATCGCATTTTAAAGTCCCATAAATCTTGCCACAATCTTAAATGCCACCAAAATTTCTTCTCTAAAATGAAACATCATCGCAGGGAGCGCGATTATCAGCACCACAAAGGCAACGCCCACTTTTAGCGGAAGCCCCACCACCAGCAAGTTGAACTGCGGGTGAGTGCGCGTAATCATACCAAAAATAATTTCGCTTAATAAAATAATCCCCACCACAGGGAACGCAATGGTAAATCCAATCACAAAAATCCCACCAGCCGCCTTTAACACATACAAAGGCATATTTTCACTTAGCGCAAAACCGCCCAAATGCGTGGCAGTTAGGCTATTTGCGATGAGCGAAAAAACGATATGATGAAAATCTAACGCCAAAAACACCATAATCGCAACCAAACTCAAAACCTGCGCGATGATGAGATTTTGCGCCCCACTCACAGGGTCATACGCGCTCCCCACGCTCATACCAATGCTAAACCCCAAAAGCTCCCCTGCATACGCGATTGCATTAAACACCACTTGCAAAAAAAACGCCGCAATAAAGCCAAAAAGCAGCTCACTTAGCCCTGCTACGATAAACTCCAAAATCGTTATGTTTGTGTCAAATGGTGGCAATAGCGGGTAAAAAACAAGTGCCAAAAAGAAAATCATCGCGCCTTTCACACTGATGGGGATTAGTCGCGAATCAAAAAATGGGAAAAACGCGACAATACCGCTGAATCGCAAGATGAGAAGCAAAAAGTTTGCGACATTGCCATCGCTTAGGTAACTCAATAATTCCATTTAATTAAACTCGCTTTGCATTGTTTGGCTTTTTTCAATTCGCTTTTTTGGTGCGTCTTTCGCAGATTTGGCAAAACAAGGCGAAGCCGAAGTTTCTTTATCCAAATTTTCACCGCAATCCCTTCTGTTATTTTTTTCGCGCAATGCAGAATTTAGATTCTACGATGTGAAATTATACGATTTTTTGCTAGATTCTGCTAAAAATAGCATAAATTTTGCACTACGAATCTATTCTCCCGTCATTGCAAGGCGAATCGTAGATTCGCCGAAGCAATCCAAATCACGCGAATCTAAAAGGCAAAGAAAATCAATGACCCAAAAAATGAATCAATAAATCATTTTAGAATCTAAACCACAGATTCGCATAAAGTCCGAGATTCACATTTGATTCAATAGTCGCTGAAATAGATTGCTTCGGCTTTTTTAAAGCCTCGCAATGACGAAGTTTTAGCGCGAATCTACAAAAATTCACGCGCCTCGCAATGACGATAAATTTCACCCTGTGGCATCATTGCGAGGCGAATCATAGATTCGCCGAAGCAATCCAAAAACGAAACGCCTCCGTCATTGCGAGATTCACATAGCAAATCAAAACTACAAGATTCGCACAAAAAAATCCGCAAATCTTAAATGTCAATAAATCTTACTTTGCCCCATTTTCTAAAAAATACTTGCTAATATGCCCTGTGGTGCTAGTTAGCATTCGCCACGGATTGTAGAGATTTTTCGCGCTATTATCTGACACAAATTTATCCCCACATAAATCCTCTCGGACAAAAAACGCATTTACGCCCTTTAAATCCGTAGCTACAAGTTTGTAGCCCTTTTTGTGCGCAAGTTTGGTAAGCGATTCCAAAGATGCGCCGTGCAAATCGGTCGAATCCCAACACCAAGAAGCATTATAAGGCATCACATATTCGCAAGGTGGCGGGAATTTCGCGTTAATCTCTATCACAATTACGCGCGGTTTGATAACATTTATCGCATTAAATATGTGATAATCATTGCCGTCAATATCAATGCTTAGCAAATCAATCTCAACTAGCTCTTTTGCCCTTGTTTGCGCGATTAGCTCGTTTATATTTTCTGCTGTAATAAAGCTATTTAGTAGCGTTAATTTGCCAGATTCAAGCGGGGCGCGGAAATTCTCGCGAATCTTATCACAAAACTCCGCACTGCCCTCCATATACACGCCCTCCCAGCCTTGAAAAAGCAAATAATGCGTGTTGCACTCTAATCCATCTTGGACGCCAAACTCGATAAAAAAGCGATTTGTTGTGCCGATTCGATTGAAAATCTCCGCAATCATTCCGTCCTCTTCATTTTGGCTATATACCTTAAATCCAAATGGTTCAAGTCGCTTTTTGTCCGCAAACTTTGGCATAGAAAAAATCTGCTCTTTACGCATATCGCTAATTAGGCAGTGAATCTGTCGTAGTGTTTCATCAAAATGCGGTTGTGTTGTTTCTACTGCCCTGCGAATAGAATCGATTTGCTTAAAAACGCGCAATCTACCTAAATATTTACTCAAACTTTTCATTTTTGCCATTTTTTGTCCTTTTTGTTGAATTTTTGCCCCTTATGTGGGCGAATCGCTTTAAAAAAACCTAACCGCCGACTTGAATCCGCGCACAAATCTTGTGCGCGAAATTATAGATTTAAGTAATCATTTGGATTCCTTTGTGAGTGGTGTGAGAAGTGAGAAAATCCCCCTCCCTTGCGGAGGGGGCTAGGGGGTGGGTTTTATTTATAATTGCGAGATTCTGCACTAGATTCTGCGAATCGCAGAATCTAGCACAGACAAAACGAAATAAGTTTTTAAGATTTAATTTGTGAGTTTTGTGAGATAAAAAAGATAAAAAATCAGTTAGATAAAGGGTAAATCCCCCCCCCCAATAGAGTTTTTTCTAAAAGTGAGATTCTGCGATTTATAAAATCATTGCGTTTCAAAATATGCCTTTTTGTTTGAAAATTTCAAAATAAAATCCGCATTTTAGTTTGAATCAAATTAAAAAATTCTTAAAAGTATTTGAAATTTTGAGATATTTTCGCTTCGTGCGAGAATGATAAAATAATGTGATAGATTCTGCGAATCGCAGAATCTATCACAAAAATCGCAGAATCTACAAATTAGATTGCTTCGATTCGGCGTTGCCGAATCTCGCAATGACGAAATATTCTAGATTGCGCTCTCAACTAGTGCGCAATTTTTTAGCTCAAAGATTTTATCGCACATTTTCGCCAACTCCAAATTATGTGTCGCCACAATCATTGTCGCGCCCTGCGACTTCACATAGCCAAAAACGACTTCCATTACCCGCGCCGTAGTCTCCGCGTCCAAATTGCCTGTGGGCTCATCGGCAAAGATTATGCGTGGCTTTTTGGTAAGCACACGCGCGATTGAAAGCCGTTGCTGCTGTCCGCCACTAAGTTCGCCTATTTGTTGCTTTAAAATGTGCGCTATACCAAAGGATTCAAGCAAATTTTTGTCAATCGTTTGATTTGCCAAAATTGACGCCACTTGCAGGTTTTCAAGCGCGCTAAACCCGCGAAAAAGATAGTGAAATTGAAAAATTATGCCAATGACATTTCGGCGCAGACGCAAAATTTCGCTATCTTTAAGCGCGTAAATGTCGCTCCCGCCGATAAAAACGCTTCCATTTTTTGGCTTTAAAAATGATGAGAGATTGTTGATTAGTGTAGATTTGCCAGAGCCACTAACGCCCAAAATGGCGATAGTTTTGGCGGATTCCATTGTGAGATTTACGCTGTCATAAAGTTGCGATTCAAAGCTATGTCCCACATTTCGCGCTTTTAGTAAAACTTCGCCCATCATTCGCCTTTTTATAAAATTTGCTGTTTAGATTCGATGGATTTGCAAAAGATTCGCGCTTTTTTTACGCACTCAAAAGCCCAAATCTATTTCATCTGCTCTGCAACTTCTTTGGCAAAATCCCCTGCCACTTTTTCAATGCCCTCGCCTAGCTCGAATCGCACATATTCTACAATCTCTATTTTATCGCCAAGCTCGGCACTTTTTTCCTCTAAAATTTTCTCAATGCTTTTTTTGTCATCCATCACAAAATACTGCCCCAAAAAGCTCAAACGCTGGTCAAGCAAGGTGTTATCAGCGATAAATCGCTCAATCATTCCACTTGCAATCTTATCAAGCATATTTTCGGGCTTTTTTTGTTCGCGGAGTTTTGCTTTAAATTCCTCGATTTTCGCGCTCAATACGGAGGGCGTTAGCTCTTTTTTGCTGACAAATTCAGGGATATTTTTTAGCGTTTTGCCAAGCCTTTGCAACTCTTCATTGCCCTTTTTGATTTCAGCGATGAGCGCGGCTTTTTCTTTTGCGATAAATTCGCTATCAAAGCCCTCGCCACTGATGATTTTTGGCTTCATCGCCGCTGCGTGCATACAAAGATTATTGACTAATTCTTTTAGCTTGCTTTTAGATTCGGCATTTTTAAATTTTAGCGCGACAATCGTGCCGATTCGGCTATTTGAGTGCAAATACGCGCCTACAATGGTATTTGGCGTCGAATCTAATAGCGCGATTCGGCGCACCACGATATTTTCGCCGATTTTTGCAATCTCACCTTTGAGATAATCATCAAATGGGACGCCATCGACTTTTAGCGCGTTTAGCGAATCTATGTCGCTGATATTGTTTGCGTTGATTAGTTCTAGCGTTTTGGCGCAGAGATTTTTGAAAGTTTCATTTTTTGCGACAAAGTCCGTTTCGCTATTGATTTCTACCATAATGGCGCGTCCATTTTCGGCAAACAAAGCGATTGTGCCTTCGGCTGCCACTCTATCTGCCTTTTTTGCGGCTTTGGATAGCCCTTTTTGGCGCAAATATTCCACCGCTTTTTCAATGTCGCCTTTGACTTCGACTAATGCCTTTTTGCAGTCCATCATTCCTGCGTCTGTCATATCGCGCAGTTTTTTTACAAGTGATGCTGAGATTTCCATTAGCGCACCTCGCTTGATTCGTTAGACTCATCAGATTCAGCTTCCATTTTGTTCATCATTTCCTCGAAATTTTCGTCATTTTTGTCGCTATAATCGCTCGAATCTGCGCTAATCGCTTCATTTTTGTTTGTTTCGCGCCCTTCGATTATCGCCTCTGTGATTTCCTTGCAAAATAGCTGTATTGAGCGAATCGCATCATCATTCCCCGGGATTGGATAATCCACTTTATCAGGGTCGCAGTTTGTATCCAAAGGCGCGATGACTTTGATTCCAAGCGTCCTAGCTTCCTCCACTGCGATATGTTCTCTCACAATGTCGATGATAAAAATCATATCGGGCAACTTTTTCATATTGCGCACACCGCCCAAATATCGCTCTAATTTTTCTTTTTTGCGAAGCAAACTTAGCTTTTCTTTTTTGGTTAAAAGCTCGATTTGTCCGCTAGATTCCATCTCTTCGATTAGCTCCAAACGGCGAATGCTTTTTTTAATCGTCCCAAAGTTTGTAAGCATTCCGCCAAGCCACCGATAATCCACATAAGGCATTCCCACGCTATTTGCATACTCGCGAATCGTCTCACTTGCTTGCTTTTTTGTGCCGACAAACATTATACTTTTGCCCTCCGCACTTGCCTCACGCACGACACTATAAACATAGCGAAAATATCGCAAAGTCTTTTGCAAATCGATTATGTGGATATTTTTGCGAGAGCAGAAGATGAATTTTTTCATCTTTGGATTCCATTTACGCGTTTGATGCCCAAAATGCACACCGCATTCAAGCAAATCTTTCATTGTTACCATAATTTCTCCTTTTGATATTTAGTTTAAACTAGCGCATTCTTTGATAAAGATTCGAACCGAATCTCCACTAAATTAAGGATAAATGCGCTTGAATTTTGTAATTTTCGTAAAAATGAAAGCGAAATTTTAGCATTTTAAAGTAAAACTAATCTTAAAAAATTATAATTCGCATTTTTTTCGCAGAATCTAATGCAATTTTAACTTTTTACGATATTTAATAAAATTTTTTGCGAAATTCAAATTTGAAGGGATTTAGAAATGTTTAGAAGTATCTTGCTGATGGGATTTACACTGCTTTTTGCTTTTGCTAGGACTTGCGATTTTAAGGATGACAAACAAGATGAATGCGAGATTGATATCAAAAATCCGCCTTTGATGGAGCATAAGTTTATAAAAGACGATGGGAGCGAGTTTAGCGAATATCATTCGTGCATAAATGGAGGCGACATTGAGATTGATGATGTGCGCTATGAGGTGCTTGACTGCTCGATGGTTGAGAATAAAAATGGTGCTTGGACTGAGGGAGTTACCATTAGTAATGGCAAAAATCTTATAAAAAATCGCATTGTTACAATCAAACAAGATAATGTTTTGCTTCGTGTAGCAGGGGATTTTATCGTGGATAGTGGCATTAGATTTAATACAAAAAATGCTAAAAAATTCATCGTTGAGATGATTGAGGGGACAAATGCGAAAAGTAATGTCATTTTACAGCGAGGCGCGGCACTTAACGCAAATATGCTAATTATGCCTGAGGGTGGCAACTCAAATGTTGTTCTAAATACATTTTATGGCGGGATTTATGAAAAGGAATTCATCGATTTGATTAACCAAAAGTCCCCTGCCGCGCGTGGCGAAATGGAGACAATATTAAGCGTGGATGATGTGATTGCGCTAAGTCCGGATGGAAGCGAGTTAAGCGACTTTAATGGTGGCGTTTTTTGCGGACCGGAGGTAAATCCGCTTGATTTGAAAAATAAAAATTATATCTTAAAGCGACTTTATCGTGTGAAAAATGCCTCAATTGACGCACCAAGCGATAAAAATGCGATTTGCTCCGTGAAAGAAGGCGAATGCTTTGAAAATCTACTTGCCTTTAATAATCGCAAATTTGATGGCAAAAGTTTCAAAATCGCCTCTGCAAATGCGAAAATTATCCCCACTTATGACATTTTCATCGAAAGCGGAAAGATTATTTCAAGCGACAATCGCGCGATAAAAGACATATTTCCAAGTGCCAAAATTAAGGGGCAAAATGGCGGTGTGTGCGACAAACCTGCGAAATTAGCATTTGATAAAAAAGTGGTGGAAAAATATTTGGCGGATTTGGAAGCAGAAAATGCCAAAAAAATCGCCCTAGATTCTGCGAAAAACGCAGAATCTGCGGAGGAAAATACATTAGATTCTGCGAAAGATTCTGCGATAGATTCTGCAACGCAAAACGCAGAATCTGAAATGAAAATCGCCCAAAATGCGGAAGATTCTGCGAATAAATCTGCAAAAGATTCTGCGAAAAGCGAAACTTTGGCGAAAAACGCAGAATCTACGCAAGATTCTGCGACAGATTCTGCGGACAAAAACGCAGAATCTACCCAAGACTCGCAAATCGCGCAAACTGACGAGCAGCAATCGCCCATCGCTGCGGAGTTAAACGCGGAGTTAGATGAAAATTTGCAAGATTTGCTTTCGACATTCAATAGCGAAAAACTCGCAGAATCTAAAAAATCCGAGCAAAACGCAGAATCTGCCGTAGATTCTGCGGAATTAGACATTGTAAAACCCGCGAAAAAGGAACTTTTGGATATCAATGATGAATTTTTGCTCGTGGAAAAAAATGCCTACGAGCAGTTTAAAAAGTCGTGCTATGGGGATTTGCAGTGCATTTATAATGAGCTGTTGCCCTACGATAAGGTTGTGTGGAGCAAAAAGTCATCGAAAAATGCGGTAAATGAGGTGTTTGCGCTAAATGTGAGCGATGAGGATTTGACGCTAGTTTGCGAAGTGAAAAATCATTACGGCAAAAATATTAAAAAATCATTTACTTTAAGTGCCACAAACACCATCGGCATTATCGATTTGAAGTTCCCCACTTCAAGCGACACAACGCAAATTACCTGCAAAGGCGCAAAGCAGGAAAAAACTACAAATAAAATCATCGCCACCCCAGCGAAATTCGATATGGATTATAGTTTTGCAAACAATGATTTGATAATCAAAGCAGGGAATGTCAAAATCAACTTCAAAAGTGGCGTGGCACTCACAGCGGAGGGCGAAATCGATAGCGGATTTAATCAAAATTTGACACTTGATAATGTAAGTTTTGCGCAAAAAGAATACTGCGCAAGTGACGCAAGAGAGGGCATTTCCGCGCCAAGTGATTTGAGATTGCGCTTTAAGGGCGGATATTTGCAAAATGCCTCGATGGATATTGTCGCAAAAATCGTAGCATTTGGGAATTTGAAACTAAACTTCGCCATCGCAAATAACGACAAAAATTGCGCCACTTCGGCAGACACGCTAAAACCCACTTGCACGAATGCAGAAATCACAAAAGAAATCAGCATAATCCCCGCGAATTTCCGTGTGAAAACGGACATTTTAAGCACGAGCAATAAAGTCGCATATTACGGGCAGCTCGAAGATAAATTAAACTTCAAGCACAATCCGCTCTTAAAAGTCGATATCGAGGCGCTAGATAGCGATGGAAAGGTGATTGATATAAATAAAAACTGCAATTATGGCAGTGTCGAGTTAGGACTGCAAACGGATAAATTGATAGAATTTAAGCGCACTTCAAGCGATAGATTAAACTCCAAAATCATCGTGTATTTGCGGGATTTCACAAGCGATAAAGGCACTAGCATAAAGGCGTATTTTGGGATAAATAAGATTATTGATAGCTATCAAAATGCTCGCAAAATCACGCAAGGCGACCTGCTTGAACCAACCGAAATCACGCTATTTGACTTTATTTTCAACCTCCGCTTAAAAAGTGGCAAAACGCAGTTTGTGTATGATAATTTGGAGGTTTATGATAAATTAGACGAAAAGTCAAATCCAGAAAGCGTTCTTTTGGTGCGCGGGAAACTGCAAACGGACGACATAAATGGGGAAGATTCTGCGTTTTTGATTGCAAAATACGCGCTATACTGCAAAACTTGCGATAAAAATATCCTTGCAAAATACCTGCAACGCACGCCAGAGGCGGAATCGCAGTTTTGGTATATCAACACCCAGCACCCAAATAATTTCTATATCCGCGATAGATTTATTTCACATAAAGTTGAGGGTAAAAATCGCGCAGAGGCACAAAAAGAAGGCGGGAAATTGACCATCAAAAACTCAAATACCGCATTTGAAGGGCGACAAAAAATCACATTTTTGAGCGATAAAAGTGAGAATTATGAAATCACACTAGCGCAGGGAAATGGGGACTTTGCGCCGTATCTCAACTACAATCGCGCGTATAAAAATAAATACATTGCAAATGAATTTAAGGCGATGATTAAGGTTAGCGAGAAAGAACCAGAGGTAGTTGAGCCTGAACCAATCAAACCTGAACCAAAAGTCGAACCAAAACCTGTTGTAAAACCTGCTGTTAAACCCGCGCCAAAACCTGCTGTTAAACCCGCGCCAAAACCAGCAGTGAAACCAGCTGTTAAACCTGCGTCAAAACCCGCAGTGAAACCCGCCCCCAAAAAAAGCGATAAAAACATTAAGTTAGATATCGAAGATTAAATACACCAGATTCTGTGACTCGCACAAAATTCGCAGAATCTAATACAAAAAAAGCACAGATTCTACAAATTATAAAAATGGAGCAAATATGAAAATTCTCTTAATCGCAGATGATATCACCATCACAGGCGGAGCAGAGCGAGTGGTTAGCAATCTCGCAAATTCGTTTATTAATGGGGGGGGGGGAATCACATAGAAATCCTTAGCATAAATCGCTCACACAAAAATCCATCCTATCCACTTCACAAATCCATAAAAATCCAATTTATAAACGACTATCCACCAAAAAAAGAAAGCAAGATTCTGCGAAAGCTCATAGTCTTTTTTTATAAAATCAAATTTTTGGCACAAAATAAACGAATGCCCAAAACACGCGAAATCTTATGGTCGCTGAGCGATAAAGTTTTGCGCCCGAAGTTGCAAAACCGCACAAAAAATTATGATTTCATTATCGATAATTCGTGGCATAGTTATTACCCCATCGCAAAAAATCGAAACACGGCGTATATGAAACTTACACATACCGCATTTCACAAAAATGGATTTAGCGTGGATGAGAAGTATTATGAGCGGATTAAGAACTTTGACTTTCTTATCATTTTAAGCAAAAATGAACTCTCTATCTGGCAAAAATATCATAAAAATGTCTTTGTAATCCCAAACTTTCTACCACAAATCCCGCAAAAAAGCACAGATTCTGCGCAAAAAGTGGTGCTAAGCGCAGGGCGATTTTCAAGCGAAAAAGGCTTTTTGCGACTTATTGATATTTGGCATATTGTGGCACAAGACAAAGGATTCGCCGATAAAAAATGGCGACTTATAATCGTAGGCGATGGTCCCCTAAAAAGCGAGATACAATCCAAAATCAAATCCCTAAACTTGCAAGATTCTATAATCTTAAAGCCATTTACCAAAGAAATCGAGCGCGAATATTTGGGAGCAAGTATCTATGCAATGGCATCGCACTTTGAGGGCTTCCCTATGGTGCTAGTGGAGGCGAGTAGCTACGCTTTGCCCTGCATTGCTTTTGACATTGCCACAGGACCTAGCGATATTATCGCGCATAATAAAAGTGGCTATTTGGTGAGCGATAATGACTTGGATACTTACGCAAAGCATTTAATCACGCTAATGAGCGATGAATCTAAGCGCATTGCATTTGGAGGCGAAGCCAAAAGGCTTGTGGGGGAGAGATTTAGCAAAGAGGTGGTGATGGAGAAGTGGGAAAAATTATTGCGAAAAATCGCAGAATCTAGCGAAAAAATCCATTAGATTCTGCGAATCGCACGAATTTTTATGAAAACGCAGAATCTAGCGCG
>NZ_JBSIUR010000022.1:0-13715 GCF_053654655.1 Helicobacter sp. 23-1045 | reverse complement strand
TCAAATGCGAAAAATTTTGGCGAGAAAATCGCATTTTCACAAGATGAATTAGAGGAAAAGAAATTAGCGTTAAAAAATAAAACCATTCGCGCAAAAATCAAAAATAAACTTAAAAATCTACTTTTTCACAAATCCCTGCAACTATTTGAGTTTAGTGATAAAGATACGCTGATTTATCCTGCTACGCGACCTTCTGCGCTACTTCATAATAAAAAATTATGCCTTGCATTTGGCGGATATAATCAAAATGAATACCCGATGGGCGATATTTTTGGCGCACTAAGATGTGCTAGAACCTTTGGTATCGCCCACTATCACGCAAGGACAAACTGCAAACGCATCGATATTTCACAAGGAATGCAAAAAAATCTATGCTATGAATATGCCTTGCAACATTATTATTTTATTAAGGACTGCACGAAGTTTTCGCCCGTTTTTAAGCGATATAATTTAATCTATCTTTTAGAGTGGCCGCTGGAAACAAGTCCGCAAAATAGGGCACTTACTGATGATTTTTACAAAAAATTTGGTATTGATACAAAATTTAGTTTTTATGATAAAATGCGGATTTTTGGAGCAAAACTATTTTACAAAGCAAAAAGAGCGATTAAAAATAGCAGATTTTTCTTTGGATATAAAGATTTTTTAAAGGATAAAAATGAAAGATTTTAATATTGTGTATTGTTGCAGTGATTATTATGCACCGCATTTGGGGGCTAGTATGACTTCGATTTTGGAAAATATTGCTGTGAAAAATAGCATAAATTTTCACATTTTAGATTTTGAAATATCAAATGAAAATAAAAGAAAATTACAAGAAATTTGCGCAAAATATAATGCGCTAAATCATATTTTTTTATTTGATAGTTTAGATTCTGCGAAATTGCAAAACGCAGAATCTGCAAATAGGGGGGGGGCAGAATAAGTTAAAAACCGCAGAATCTGCCCCAAAAATCGCAGAATCTGCCCCAAAAATCGCAGAATCTCCCACAGATTCTGCGCCAAAATCCACAAACAGCGCAGAATCTATGCAATCTCGCTACAAAATCACCTTCCACAAACCGCATTTAGATTCTGCGAATGATGAAAAATTACAATTTTTAGCGCAAAACTACATCGCATTTTGGGCGGGTGTGCCGTCTCTTTATCGATTATTTTTGCAAGATATTTTTGTGGATTTGGATGAGTGCCTATTTTTGGGATGTGATGTGGTGGCACTAAAATGCGTAAGCGAAGTTTTCAAATACGATTTGGGCGATTATTTTGCCATCGCTAGTGAAAATAAGGCAATTCATTTTGGGCGAGATTCTGCGAAAATCAGTGATTTGATGAATGATTTTTGCAAAAATTTTGGACGCAAATATTATTTTGACCCCGATATGGTTTTGCTAAATTTATCAAAAATGCGCCAGCACAATCTCTCGCAAAAATTTTATGATTACGCAGTGGCGCACTTGCACTCACCGCATAAATCGCTAATTAACGCAGAGGAAGGCATTTGGCATTTAGGATTTGAGGATAATGTCGGTATTTTGCCACATTGCTTTTGCTTTACTTTAAGTGTGAAAAATGAAAAAGGACGGGGAAATCTAAGCGATTTACCTTTGAGCGACATTGCGCGAGTTGAGGAAAAACACGCGGTTTTTGTGCATTATGCGTGCTTGAAACCTTGGTATGTAAATTACGCGAGATTGGATACAAAATATTATTGGCGTTATAGAAATTTAAGTCCATTTAAAATGAGTGCGACAAAATATTGCAAATTCAAAATAAAACGGCAAATTTATTTCTTTAAAATTTTTATTGCAAAAATTCCACTTTTTGGCGCGATAATGAGTGCGATTTATCGCCAAGTCAAACGCATTTTTGCTTAAAAATACGCGAAAATCTTTGCAGATTCTGCGTTTTTTGCTAAAATTTCGCATTTAAATTTAAGGGAGTATTTTGATGAAAGTATTGATTTTAGCAGGTGGATTAGGCACGAGACTAAGCGAGGAAACAGAACTCAAACCAAAACCAATGGTAGAAATCGGCGGACACCCGATTTTGTGGCACATAATGAAAATTTATAGTTTTTATGGATTTAATGAATTTATCATTTTGACGGGTTACAAAGGGCATATTATAAAAGATTATTTTATCAACTATTACACGCGATATAGCGACATTAGCATCGATATGAGAAGCAACTCACTTGAAATCCACAGCATAAAATCCGAACCTTGGAAAGTGACAATGCTCTACACGGGGCAAGATTCAATGACAGGCGGACGCATAAAATACGCAAAAGATTATGTGGATGGGACTTTTATGCTAACTTATGGCGATGGATTAGCGGATATTAATATCAAAAAATTGCTAGATTTTCACAACTCGCACAATGGTGCATTAACTATGAGCGCAGTCCAGCCAGAAGGGAAATTTGGCGTTTTAAACATCACAAATGATAATAAAATCTCAAACTTTACCGAAAAACCAAAGGGCGATACGCAAGGCGGTGGCGGATGGATAAATGGCGGATTTTTCGTATGCGAGCCAAAAATATTTGATTATATCGATAATGATTTTAGCATTTTTGAGCAAGAACCACTTAAAAATCTCTCGCAAGATGGGGAATTGTATAGTTTTAAGCATTATGGATTTTGGAAATGTATGGATACGCTTCGCGATAAAAATGAACTATGTCAAATGTGGATAAATAAATGCGCACCGTGGGCACTTTGGATGTAATTGCAGAATCTGTGAATTGTAGAAGTGGTGTGCCCAGAGGGATTCAAACCCCCGACCTACAGGACCGCAACCTATTGCTCTATTCAGCTGAGCTATGGGCACGAAGTAAAATAAAATGCGAATTTTAACATTTTAAACTTTGGCAAACTTTAAGTTTATAAAAAATGTAAAATTATTTTTGCAAAATCTCGCTTGATTGTTGCATTAGATTCTGCGTTTTGCGCCAAATCCGCAGAATCTAAATATAAATTTTCGCAGAATCTACCGATTTCGCCGTAAATATTTCACCGCAAAATCGCCCAAACTCTGCACCACTTGCACCAAAATGATGATTGCCACCACGCAATACGCCAAAATATCCGCGCGGTATGAGTAATATCCAATCCGCATCGCCAAATCGCCCACGCCACCCGCGCCTACCGCACCTGCCATCGCTGAATAGCCGATGACACCGATGATTGTGATTGTTACGGCATTGACTAGCGAGGGGAGCGACTCTAAAATCATCACTTTGATAATGGTTAGATTTGACGCGCCAAGTGCCGTTGTGGCTTCGATTAGCCCCTTATCCACTTCATCGAGTGCCCCCTCAAAAAGTCGCGCGATGAAGGGGATTGCCGCGATGCTAAGCGGGATGATTGCCGCACTTGAACCGATGCTCGTGCCGATGATGAGCCGTGAGAGCGGCAAAAGCACGATGATTAGGATGATAAATGGAAATGAGCGGATGACATTTACCGCCCCGCCGATGATGAAATTTACCCACGGGAAGGGCGTTAGATTGCCCCTTTTTGTGGTGCAAAGGATGACGCCAAGTGGCAGTCCAAACAGCACGGCAATCGCGCAACTTGCCCCCACCATATAAAGCGTCTCGCCAAGTGCCTTAAAAAGCAATGCGAAAATCTCGCTGTGTGGCGTTTGCGGGTGGATAAAAAGATTTATAAAATCAAACATTTTTTGCCTTTTTTGCGCTAGATTCTGCGATTTAGATAATCAAATCCGCAATTTTTGTAACTTTGCCTTTAAAGCAAACTTCATCATTTTCTAAACGAAGTGCGATTTTATCACCGCTTGGCGGGATTAGCGTGGCAATATCGCTGATAAGATTTTGTGATTTGGCGAGAAAATAAACCGCACACATTCCCGTGCCACACGCTAGTGTGATATTTTCCACGCCTCGCTCAAAAGTCAGCAATTCGATGGTGTTTTTACCCGTGATTGTGGCGATATTCACATTTGCATTGTATTTGTCGCGCAAGGTTTTCAAAAATGCGAGATTTTTGGCAATATTTTCTTTTGCAAACGAATCGACAAATGCCACTAAATGCGGGACACCTGAATCTAACAGCGCAAAATTTAGCCCAAATTCGTCTTGTGGCGACAAATCGGGGAGACTTGTTGTTCGCTTCGTCAATGAACCATTAGTTCTATTTTCTCGCTCACAACTGCGCAACCCCGATTTTTCGCTCACAATACTAGAATTTGAATTATTGTTTTTTAAATAATTTGGCATAAATTCGACTATATTTTCTTTTAAAATTCGCACTTTGCCTAAATTTACCTCCACGATATTTCGTGCTACGCGAACTTTTATCGCCCCAGCACCGCTTAAAAAGCTATGATTTTTTGGCGCGATTTTGTGCGCCACCGCGTAGTGTGCCACGCAACGGGACGCATTTCCGCACATATCCGCTTTGCTACCATCGGCGTTGTAAAACTCCCAGCAGTATGAAAATTTCGCGTGTGGCAGTAGCACGACAAACCCATCTGCGCCCACGCCATTGTGTCTGTCGCAAAGTTGCCTTGCTAAATTTGCGCGATTTGCGCCTCTGAAAGCGGTAGTGATTAAAAAATCATTGCCACTTGCGCTATATTTGGTAAGAAACATCGCCTAAACTCCCTTAATTACGCACTATTCGGTATATGAGATTAAAAGTCAGCGTGAAAAATAAAATATGAAAAATCCACTCACTTTGCGCGTGGAGCGTGAGAAATTCATCGCTTTGCGTGGCGGATTCGCCAAGTTTTTGCAGTGCGATAATTTTGGGCGAAAAATAAAGCGCAAACAAAAATATGCAAAGCACAGAAATCGCGCTACTAATGCCAAGCAAAATCTTATGAAACCGCGCTAATGTGGCTAATTTCGCCGATAAAATCTCATAAAATGTCATCACAAACGCCAAAATAAGAAGCAAAATATTTAGCTTTGCAAAAATCGCACTCATTAGCGCACCTGCTTCAAATCGCGCCAAATTTACGCCAAAATTTTCGGCGTTGAAAATCACACTTGCTACAAACGCACCGCTACAAAAAATCGCGCCAATGCAAAGCGCGATAAGCCACAAATATAGGGCTTTTGCGGGTTTTAGAAAACTTTGTGAGAGAAAAAATTTCATTTTAGATTCCTTAAAATTGATTATAAAAAATTTGTTGTGTGGGTTTTAAAAATTTTACCCACCCCCTTGCCCCCCTCCACAAGGGAGGGGGAAATTTAGATTCGCGCTGACTTGCCGAATCGCTCGAATTGCAATCGAAGCAGTTGCGGTGGAAATTTTGTGGTTTTTGATGAATCGACACAAGGATAGCGGACTTGCCGTCCGTGCCTTGTGGCGATTCACCAAATCCGCAAAAGATGCACCCAAATGCAAATTGAGAAAACGCAAATCCACAAATACACTCATAACAAATGCCCTAATTTTGCCTTTTTCACCGCCAAATATTTCTCATTAAATTCATTTTTTGGCGCGAAAATCTCACTCCGCTCAACTTCCACAAAGCGCGAAATCGCTTCGATTTTTTTGGGATTGTTTGTCAAAAGGCGCGCTTTTTTTATATCAAAATGTTTGAAAATCTCGCCTACAACGGCATAGTTGCGATTATCACTCGCAAAGCCCAAAGCCTCATTTGCCTCAACCGTATCAAAACCCTTATCTTGCAGGGCGTAAGCGTTGATTTTGTTGAAAAGCCCGATTCCGCGCCCTTCTTGGCGTAAATAAATTATCATTCCGCCATCTTTGTCCTGTGCGATTTTTTGTAACGCGATTGCAAGTTCATCGCCACAATCGCATTTGCGCGATGCGAAAACATCGCCTGTAAGGCATTCGCTATGCACTCGCACAAGCGGAACTGCGCCAATTTTAGCCGTCCGCACGACTAAATGCTCGAACTTTTCCCCGCTGGATAATGATTCTCTAAAAGATTGAATGATGAATTTGCCGTATTTTGTGGGGAGATTTGCCTCATTTGAAATGTCCATTTTAATCCTAGAATTTTAAAAATCTTTTGAATTATTGTAGTGTGGTGCGGGAAAGAGGACTTGAACCTCCACACCTTGCGGCGCCAGATCCTAAGTCTGGTGCGTCTACCATTCCGCCATTCCCGCAAAATTTTAAAATAAAAGCGCAATTATATCGCAGAATCTTTAAAGTAAAATTAAATTTTGTGATTTTATGCGAGATTCTGCAAATCGCAGAATCTTTATAGGACAAATTTCACGCACTTAATCTCGCGTAAAAACTCAAAAATCTCGTTGCGTTGCGCTTCATTTAGCACATTGATTTTGAAGTGGTGGCTTGAATAATTCGCGCTCTTTTTGGAGTCTGTAAGAGTGTATTTAAGTCCTTTAAAGCGTGAATCTAGCGCATTTTTTAGCGATTCTTTATCCGTGCAAAATATCGTGTATTCCCACTGCGTAGGGTAAATTATCTCTTCTTTCAATTTTTGCCCCCTAAAAAATTATGTTGTAAGATTCGCAGAATCTCGCTTGGGATTTTGGCGATTTTGCCACGCGTTATGTCAATACAAGCAAGTTTAATTTCACAAACGAAAATGAGTTTTTCGCCACTAGATTCACGCCACGAATCCACCAAAAAAATCTCTTGCTTTAAAGTTAGCGAACTACCGCCCAGCTTTAAGATTCGCGTCCTAACGCTTATCAAATCCCCAAGCCGTGCCGAATCCAAAAACTCCGCATTCATCTTTCGCACCACAAGCCCGATTGAATCGGTATTTGGCATCGCACCTTCGCCAAAAAATATCTCACTACGCGCCCGTTCACAATATTTTATGTAGTTTGTATGATAGACAATGCCCCCGCAGTCCGTGTCTTCGTAGTAGATTCGCACTCTAAAATCACTCATCACAAGTCCTTGCAAATTTTGGCGAAATTCTACCGCAGAATCTCTAAATTTTTTAAGCATACTTTTTATAAAATCACACATTTTTTTAATCACAAATTTTAAGGCGAACAAAAATGGAAGATTTAACAACCAATACCGACATAGTCGATGTAAAAATCGAAGATTCAATCACTGAGAGCTATTTAGATTATTCGATGAGCGTTATCGCAGGGCGCGCTCTCCCTGACGCAAAAGACGGCTTAAAGCCCGTGCATAGACGAATTTTATATGCAATGCACGAATTAGGTGTAACTTCAAATGCCGCATATAAAAAGTCCGCTAGAATCGTAGGCGATGTCATCGGTAAATACCACCCGCACGGCGATAGTGCGGTTTATGACGCGCTTGTGCGAATGGCGCAGGATTTTTCTATGCGATTAGAATTAGTCGATGGGCAGGGCAATTTTGGCTCAATCGATGGCGATAGTGCCGCTGCTATGCGCTATACCGAAGCGCGTATGACAAAAGTTGCCGAAGAGCTTTTGCGCGACATTGACAAGGATACGGTGGATTTTGTCCCAAACTACGATGACACGCTCCAAGAGCCAGATATAATGCCAACCCGTGTGCCAAACTTGCTGATAAATGGTTCTAGCGGGATTGCGGTAGGGATGGCGACAAATATCCCCACGCACCGCATTGATGAAGTGATTGACGCGCTGATTTATTTGGTGGATAATAATGACGCGGATTTAGATTCGATTATGGAGTTTATCATAGGACCAGATTTTCCCACAGGCGGGATTATTTTTGGCAAACACGGCATAAAAGAATCTTACCGCACAGGCAGGGGCAAAATTAAGATTCGCGCCAAAACCCACATTGAGAAAACCAAACAGCGCGATATAATCATCATCGATGAATTGCCCTACCAAGTCAATAAAGCGCGACTTGTGGAGCAAATAAGCGAACTTGCCAAAGAAAAAGTCGTAGATGGTATTTATGAAGTGCGCGATGAAAGCGATAGAGACGGGATTCGCGTGGTGATTGAGCTAAAAAAGGACGCGATGAGCGAGATTGTGCTAAATCATCTTTTCAAAACTACGCCAATGGAGAGCACTTTTGGCATTATAATGCTAGCTATTAACAACAAAGAGCCAAAGATTTTCACGCTTTTAGAGTTGCTACATTTATTTTTAAATCATCGGCGCACGATTGTGATTCGTAGAAGCCTTTTTGAGCTAGACAAAGCAAGGGCGAGGGCGCATATTTTAGAGGGGCTAAAAATTGCATTAGATTCAATTGATGCGGTGATAAAGCTAATCCGTGCTTCGGCTGATTCGCAGGTGGCAAAAGATGGGTTAATGAAAGACTTTGCTTTAAGCGAGGCGCAGGCAAAGGCGATTTTAGAAATGCGATTGCAACGCCTTACAGGCTTAGAGCGAGACAAAATCGAGGCTGAATACAAGCAACTTTTGGCAGAGATTGAGCGATTAAGCGAAATTTTAAAAAGCCAAGATAAGCTAAATGAAATCATCAAAGCCGAATTGCAAGAGATAAAGGACAAATTTTCTACGCCCCGATTGACACAAATTGAGGACGATTATGAGGCGATTGACATTGAGGATTTAATCCCAAATGAGCCTGTTGTCGTTACGATGAGCCACAGAGGCTATGTCAAACGAGTCGCGCTAAAAACCTATGAAAAGCAAAATCGCGGTGGCAAGGGCAAAATCAGTGGCAACACGCACGATGATGACTTCATCGAATCGTTTTTCGTGGCAAACGCGCACGATACGATTATGTTTATCACAAATCGCGGTGTGCTTTATTGGCTAAAAGTCTATAAAATCCCCGAAGCCTCCCGCACGGCGATTGGCAAGGCGGTTGTAAATCTCATAAATAAAGAGCAAGATGAAAAGATTATGGCAACCATCACAACCACCGACTTTGAAGCGGATAAATCGCTTGTATTTTTTACCAAAAATGGCGTAATCAAGCGCACGAATCTTAGCGAATACGGCAATGTGCGCAGTGTCGGTATTCGCGCTATCAATTTAGATGAGGGCGATGAAGTCGTAACGGTGCGAATCGCTACGCAAAACACGCAAAATATTCTCATTGCCACATACAAGGGCTATGCGATAAAATTCCCGCTTGAAATAGTCCGCGAACAAGGGCGCGTATCGCGTGGTGTGAAAGGTATCACATTTAAAAGCAAAGATGACTTTGTGGTGGGCGCGATTATGCTAGATAGCGAGGAAGACAAGGTTTTAAGCGTGAGCGAACAAGGCATCGGCAAACAAACTTTTGCAAAAGAGTATCGCATCACAAATCGCGGTGGCAAGGGCGTAATCGCTATGAAGCTAAATGAGCGCACGGGCAATCTAGTGAATGTGCTTAGTTTGGAAAACAATAATTTTGATTTGATGTTGCTTACAAGTTCGGGCAAAATGATTCGCGTAGAGACTGACAAAATCCGCGAGACAAGCCGAAATACAAGTGGCGTGAAGCTGATTTCGCTAGATAAAAAAGACAAAGTCGTGCATATTTCGCAATGTCAAAAAGAGGAAAAAGATTTGGGCGATGGCGAGTTAGATTCAGGCGAATCTAATGCAAATTTGGGCGAATCTAGTGGCGAATCTAGCGCAAATGTAGGCGAATCAAATGGGGCAGATTCAAATGAATAAAATTTGGATTTTTTTGATGATTTTGTGTATTTTGGGCGCAGGAGATTTTGTGAATAAAAAATCAGATTCGTCATTGCGAGGCGAATCGCAAGATTCGCCGAAGCAATCCACAAAAAATAATGGCGAATTTATCATAACTTACCGCGCCATCGCAAAAAACAACATTTTAATCGGCGAAGAATTCAAAGTCGCAAAGGCACTCACCCTTAGTCAAAATCCGCAAATCATAGCAGTTTGCGACATAAACACAAATGACAACGATTCAAACATAACGATTTTAAAGCAAAACAAAGATGAGATTTTGGCGTGTTTTGCGGGGCATTTGGATAGTAAGATTCGCGATGATATAAAATCTATCAACAACGAAGTTCGCACCAAAACGACTTTCAAAATCCCAGCGCAACGAGTTTTGCTAGACTTGCAACGCTCCAAAATCCACATTATAGGACAAAAATGAGCGCGAACAAAATGAATATAATCATCGTCGATGATGACATAAATATGCGAAAAAGCCTTGAAATGTCGCTTGGCAAGTATGATGAGTTTCATATCAAAAGTTTTAAAAGCGCAAAGGACGCGCTAAAAGGGCTTGAAAACACGCCGTGTGATTTGATTATCACTGATATTAAAATGCCAGATATTGATGGGATTGAGTTTTTGCGCCGATTGGGCGGGAAATATGAAGCGATTATCATCACCGCGTATGCTGAGATGAATCTAACCATTGAGGCGTTGCGACTTGGCGTTGTAAAGGATTTTTTTATCAAAACTGAGCTAACAATCGACTTGCTAGTTGAGGCAATCAAACGCGCAAAGGTGGCAAAAAATATCACCTCCAAAATCCCGCAAATCCCACAAAGCGAAGCAAAATTAGAGGGCAAAAATTTAGAAACCGCAAAAAAAATCGCCCTAAAAAGCGCAAAAAGCGATGCAAGTGTGCTACTTTTAGGCGAATCAGGCGTAGGCAAGGAAGTCTTTGCAAAATTCATACACGCAAATTCATCACGCGCAAACGCGCCATTTGTGGCAATCAATATGGCTGCATTGCCCGAAAACCTGCTTGAATCCGAGCTTTTTGGCTATGAAAAAGGCGCATTCACAGACGCCACCGCAAAAAAGCAAGGACTATTTGAGAGCGCGAATAATGGGACGATTTTTTTAGATGAAATCGGCGAAATGCCACTCCCACTTCAAGCAAAGCTACTTCGCGCAATTCAAGAGCGCGAGATTATGCGACTTGGCGGGACAGAAATCATCAAAATAAATGTCCGATTCATCTCTGCCACAAATGCAAATATCGCCGAAAAAATCGCAAAGGGCGCTTTTAGAGAGGATTTACTTTATCGGTTAAATACGATTCCACTTACCATTCCGCCCCTGCGTGAGCGCAAAGATGAGATTTTAAGCATTGCCGAAGCGCACCTGCAAAAAACCGCTATGCACTATAATTGTGGCAAAAAAGAGCTGTCAAAAGAGGCAAAAAATGCTTTGTTAGAATATCAATGGCACGGCAACATAAGAGAGCTTTTAAGCGTGGTGGAGCGCGCTGTAGTAATCAGCGAGGGCGAAAAAATCACAAAAGATGATTTGTTTTTGGAGCACCGAATCCTTAAAAATGGCGCGAAAAGCCTTGATGAAATGGAGTGCGAATTTATCAAAGAAGCGTTAGCGCAAAATGACGGCAACGCAGAAAAAACGGCAGAAATGTTAGGAATGGATGCAAAGGTGCTAAAAAGCAAAATGGCAAGATTTGGGATTTAATTCGTTCTGGGGTAATCATTTCGCAGATTTGGCGAATCGCCACAAGGCACGGACGCAAAGTCCGCTATCCTTGTGTCGATTCACCAAAAAACTACGAAAGCACTACCGCCATTACTTCGATTATGATTTGCTAACGCAAATCAGCTTTAATAATTTGTCATCACGAGGCCGAATCATAGATTCACCGAAGCAATCCAAAAAAATAATAAATTATAGTCATACTGAGTGCATAGCGCGAAGTATCCAAAACACGCGAATCTTGCATTAGATTAACATTAGATTCGCACCTAAACGCTAAAAACTAAAAGTATATCTCGCCGTTACGCTAAATATATGATAAAGACTTATGGATAGACTTTCAGCCCTGCCGTTACCTGCAATGCTTCTATTGTAAAATGAAGTGGCGATAAACGGCACTCGTGCCACTAATTCTATACCGTGATATTGCACAATATTTGCACGAAGCCCGACATTTACAGCTGCATCAAAGCTCGTCCTATTATAATTAAAACTCCAAGCACCACCGCCTTGTGTATTTGGCTTTAAAGATTTTTCTAAATCGTCCAATCCCTTGCCTATCCACGAATTACCACCCAAACTAGCCCCGATAAATCCACCAAAATCTAGCATTTCATTAGTTATAAAATTAAATAAAAAATCCACATTTGCGCTATAATTTATCAAATTTGCACTATAAGTTTTTTCGCTTAAATCTTGTTGTGTAAAATGCTCCCCGCTATATTTAAAACTACTATGATTTAGATTCACACTCGCATAGTAGCGCAACCCAAGTTT
The DNA here is from genome assembly GCF_053654655.1 of Helicobacter sp. 23-1045. Classification (NCBI taxonomy): domain Bacteria; kingdom Pseudomonadati; phylum Campylobacterota; class Epsilonproteobacteria; order Campylobacterales; family Helicobacteraceae; genus Helicobacter; species Helicobacter sp. 23-1045. The sequence continues at coordinate 1,621 of NZ_JBSIUR010000022.1, read as the reverse complement.
TGGTGTGAAAAATTGTTTATATCCAGCTACAAATCCGTAATCCACGCCTCCAAACATATTGCTATCAGTTGTACTTCCAGCTCCACCGCAACTATTACCAGCACAAGAATAATTTGTCCTAACATTATTGCCGCCATAGCCGATTCCAAGTCCCACGAATCCGCCACTTTCTTCGGCAAATGCGATATTTGCGCTACAAAAAATTAGTGATAAACTTAATGCAATTTTGGGGAGTTTGTGAGAGTGTGTGAAGTTTGTGTGATTTAAACCTTTATTGCCCCCCCCCTATGCGCGAATCTTGCGCGTTTGATAAAATTAAATGTCGTTGCATTTTTTACTCCTTAATTTAAAAATTTTTATAGATTCGCACCAAATCTGCAACGAAAAAAACGCGAATCTATAAGGGCGAATTGTAGCAAATTTTTGGTAAGATTCGCAAGAATTTTTAAGAAACAAAAGGGATTTTATGATTTTAAGCATTGAAAGCAGTTGCGATGATAGCTCACTTGCGCTAACGGCGATAGATTCGCGCAAAATTTTATTTCACCAAAAAATCTCACAAGACGCAAATCACGCAAAATACGGCGGAGTCGTCCCTGAAATCGCTTCGCGACTGCACTCTGTCAATCTCCCAAAAATCTTGCAAAGATTAAGCGGCAATTTTGACTTACGCAAAATCCGCGCAATCGCCGTAACCACCGAGCCCGGATTAAGCGTCTCACTGCTAGAAGGCGTGATGATGGCAAAAGCACTGAGCGTAAGCCTACAAATCCCACTCATCGCGGTAAATCACTTGCAAGGGCATATCTACTCGCTATTTTTAGAAAAAAGGGCGATTTTTCCGCTTGTAATTTTGCTACTATCAGGCGGACATAGCCTAATCATCGAAGCACAAAGCCACACGGATTTGAAAATCATCGCGGGGACGCTTGATGACAGCTTTGGAGAATCTTTCGACAAAGTGGCAAAAATGCTAAACTTAGGCTATCCCGGGGGAGTGGCAGTCGAATCGTGCGCTAAAAATGCGGTGGCCAAAAATATAAAATTCCCCATTCCGCTACAAAATAAAGATTTGGCTTTTAGCTTTTCTGGGCTAAAAAATGCGGTGCGGTTGAAAATAGATTCGCTAATTTCTCCCTCCCTTGCGGAGATTGAATCGACTTTTTCCCCCTCCCTTGCGGAGGGGGGTAGGGGGTGGGTAGATTCTGCGAAATTGCAAAAATCCCAAATAGATGAAATCTGCTATGGCTTTCAAAAATCAGCAATCGCCCACATAGCGCAAAAAACGCGCCTTTATTTTGAGTGCGAATCGCGTAATAAATCAATGGGCGTAATCAAACGCTTTGGCGTAGTGGGCGGAGCAAGTGCGAATTTGGCATTGCGCGAAGAGCTCCAAAAAATCGCAAAAGAATTTGACAAAGAAATCCTTTTTGCCCCGCTTGAATTTTGTAGCGATAATGCCGCGATGATAGGCAGATGCGCCATTGAATCTTATCATTTAGGCGATTTTACCACGCTAGAAAATCTAAACATTTCGCCAAAAAGCACGAAGTTTTAGAAATTTTTGCTAAAATCGCGCTTTTATTTTTTGCAAAATTTCATATATTTTTTTCAAAGGACG
>NZ_JBSIUR010000021.1:0-14310 GCF_053654655.1 Helicobacter sp. 23-1045 | reverse complement strand
TTTTGCTTAAAATAATAAAATATTAAATCGCCAAATGCCCTCGCAGAATCTGCGAAAATTCCACAAAATTGCAGAATCTAGCGGTAAAAATCCACAGATTCTGCGAATTCGCGCGAAAACTACCTCAATAAATCTATCGCCTTTTGGTAATCATCATTGCCAAAGATATAGCTCCCACTTACCACCAAATCCACACCAGAATCTTTGACTAAATCGATATTTTTATCACAGATTCCGCCATCCATTTCAAGCAGACAGCGTGGATTCTGCGCATCTATCATTTTTCGCACCTTTTTTGCCTTCTCCAAAACGCCCGAAATAAAGCTCTGTGCGGCAAATCCCGGATTTACGCTCATTAGTAGCACCAAATCCATATAGCGCAAAATATATTCAAGGCACTCTTGCGAAGTGTGCGGGTTTAGGACGATACCAGCTTTTATGTTGTGGCTTTTGATGAGATTTATCGTGCGATTTATGTGGCACTCCGATTCGGCGTGAAAGCTGATAAATGCGGGTTTGAGCGGGGCAAAATAGTTGATGAAAAACTCCGCATTTTGGACCATTAGATGAATGTCAAGGGGCTTTTTGCTTTTTTTGGCAATCGCTTCTGCCACGCACAAGCCAAAAGTGAGATTTGGCACGAAATGCCCATCCATTATATCGATATGCAAAAACTCGCAATCGCTTTGATTTATCGCCGAAATCTCATCATCTAATCGCCCAAAATCCGCACTCAAAATACTAGGCGCAATCATAATGCGTTTTGCCATAAAATCTCCAAAATGCAAAATTAAAGCGCAATTATAGCTTATAAATCTTTTAAATTCCGCTCCAAAAATTCTATGCCCACATTGCGCCACGAATCTAGCTTTTGATTTACGGATTCAAAGTCTATGGGCGTTTTTATTTGGGTTCTCAAATCGCTCAAATTATCCACAAGGCGATTTTGCAAACCAAAAAGTTCTAATAGATGATAAAAGCGCGTATTCCTTCCATCCCGTTCTTTGCCAAGTTTTAGCGCAACAAATGGCGTATTCATAACTATCGCATAAGCGCATCCATGAAACGAATCTGTAATTAGCATTTTAGCATCTCTCACACACGCTAACCATTCTTGCGGTGTAGGCGCAAAGTCGCTATCCAAATCAATTTGGTGCGCTAAATCAACGCAAATTAGCTTATTTTTTGTTTTTAAAGAATTAGCAAATTTAATCATATTAATATGCGATGTACCAAGCCAATAAATAAAAATGCTATCCTTGCGAATCTTGCCATCGCTTATGCGCGAATCAAACTCGCCATTTTTTATGCTTGAATCAATTAGCTTTTCATAGTCGTTTTTTGTGAGAAGCTGACTTGGGTCAGGCACACAAACGCTTTGCAAACCTATCTCTTTTAAAGTGGCAATATTGCACGATTCGCGCAATGAAATCGCATCAAATTTTGATAGCGCGTTTTTGAAATACGCCTTTTCGCCATCGCTACCAAATTTTGGTTTGCCGATACTCGCCGCATAAGAGATTTTGCGCGATTTGTGATTTTGTGGCAAAAATTCTAGTGTGTAAAAATCCATTATGTTCGTTAAATCAGTATTCCACACTTGGTCGCTCCCCACGATATAACAATCCGCGTCATATTCAGGGGCGAATCCGCGAAAATCTTGCAATGATTCGCTATGAAGCGCAATAAATTCACGCTTAAATTCCTCGAATCCGCGCTTTTTATCAAGCATATTAACTCGCGCCCAATATCCAAAATCATTAAAGATTCCCGATTCTTGCAAAACTTCACGCAAAGCCGTTTTTATCGTTTCTATTTTATTGCGCCGAATCTTTTTGTCGTATTTATCAAGGCACAGCACATAAGCATTAAAATATCTCCGCAAAGTATTTAATCGCTCACAAGCAATAGTCCAAAAATGCCTTTTTGTCGATTGTGTCGCTTGATTCGCATTGTATATATTTACATAAAAGACTTTTACTTCAAAATCCTTGTAATTATCTCGCAAAAATCTTTGCAATGCGAATGCTTGTAGCACCTGCCCGTAGTTACATAAAGTATCACAAAATGTAACGATTCTAACTTTTTTCATTTTTCAATCCTTTAGTTTTTTTTGGTTTAAAAGCCACTTTCGCGCTCTTTTTAAAGCGTTTGAGATGGTTTTGCGAAGTGGGTCGTTTTTCCACACCAAATAATAATGGCGCAATGGCGTTATTTTGGGATTTGGATTTTGTGCGTATTGCGCTAAAATCGCCATTGCCTTTTTGGCGTCTTTGGTGTGCGAATAGGCGTTTATAACTTCGCGCAAAATAGAGTCGCGATTCGCGTGAGTGCCGTTGCTACGAAGCGCGGCGGGATTGCCAAGCGTGATAATAGGCGCAGTGGTGGCAATGATATGCGCCAAATCTTGCAACGAATCTAAAATCTCTAACGCCTTTTGATTGTGTGCCAAAACGCAACTAACGCCCTTGTCATCGACAAAATCCGCGTGATACTCGCGAATCCCCCAAAAATCGCCAATCGTAAAATCTGCCCCGCTTACAAAGCCCTTTGAGTAGCAATTACCGCAAGATTTGCGCGTGATGATATGCGTAGCCCAAGCGTTGTAAAGATAAGGTGAATGGGCGTTTGGAATGATTTTTTGCTCTTTGTTTGTCGTGGCAATTATGGAGTAATTCTCCCAGCCTAGATTTTTACCCCGAAAATTAAAATCTATCAATTTTTCATCGTCCGATTCAAGCAAACTCTCTTTATAAATATCCCAAATTTTCGCGCTTGGCACAGAGTTGCAAATCACTTCGATTGTAAGTAGATTCGCATAAGGCTTTCGCAAAAATGCGTTTAGCGCGTGAATCTGACATTGCACACCACTAAAAAGCACGATTCGCCCTGCTTTTAGAAAATCCCGCGCTTGTTTGTAAGTATCGCCGATAAAGGATTCGACATATTTGCTACGGCGGAGAATGTCTAGCTCGGTGGGCGATTCGATAAATCTATGGACGACATTTAGATTTTCATCAAAACTCGCGCCAAACACCACGCCACCGCGATTTAACACATACTCGGCGATTAAGCTAAATGCACCGCCTGATCTAGAATTTAGGCGCAACGCGTCATCTTTTGCTTTGAGTGCAAATGCCTTTGGCTCGGCGAATCTCTCTATTTTTGGCGAAAATGCTAGGGTTTGGGAATCTTTGGGGGAGTTTTTGTGGAAGTGGAAGGGGAGGGATTCTACCCACCCCCTAGCCCCCTCCGCAAGGGAGGGGGAAGGTTTGTGTGAATCCACATTCGCAAGGGAGGGGGAATATTTGTGCGAATCCACATTCGCAAGGAAAGGGGAATTATAAGGTTTGGATTGATTTGAATCGCATTGCGAATCTCGCAATGACGAATCGGAGAGCGAATCTTGTAATGACAAATCATTAGATTCGCAAGATTTGTTAGAATCTAAATAGCGATTCCCCCCCCCCCTATGGTGTTTGCGCTAATTGCCATTAGTGGAAATTGCGATTTTTTTGCCACTGCGTTATAGGGTGCAAAGTTTAGAAAAGGCAAAGTGGGACAGGCGATTTCACAGGATTTGCATTCTGTGCAAGTGGTTTGATTTACGCTTGGGATATAAAATCCCTCAAAGTCGCGAATCATCGCAATGCTATCGTGCGGACAGGCGTTAAAACACGCACTACACCCGCAACAATGATTATCTTTTGGCAAAATAGGCATTTGCGTCCTTTGAATTTTTTGAAACAAATTTGCGATTATAATATAAAAATTGTTAAATTGCGCTATAATTTCGCTTTTAATTTTTAGGGGAAAATATGGATTATGTGCTAGAAATACGCGATTTATGCAAGAATTACGGCGCGACAAACGCGCTAAATAATGTCAATCTCAAAATTGAGAGGGGTGAAATTGTCGGGCTTTTGGGACCAAATGGCTCGGGCAAAACGACAATGCTAAAAATTATCAATGGTTTGGTGAATAATTACAACGGCGAAGTGCGAATCTTAGGGCAAAATCTAAATGTCGAATCCAAAGGCAAAGTCGCATTTTTGCCAGATAGCAATTTCGTGCCACAATCTTGGAGCATTGCAAGGTTATTAGAATTTTTTGGCGATTTTTTTGATGATTTTAATAAAGCTCGTGCGTTGGCGTTATTTAGGGAGTTGGATATAAATTTGGATTCGCGATTCAAATCGCTATCCAAAGGCACAAAAGAAAAGGTGCAACTTTGCCTAATTTTAAGCCGTGATGCGGAAATCTATATGTTTGATGAGCCGATTGCGGGGGTTGACCCAAAGGCGCGGGATTTGATTTTTCGCTTAATTTTGGATAATTACAACAAAGACGCATCTATTATCATCTCAACGCACCTTGTGCGCGATGTGGAGAGCATTTTAAGTAGTGCGATTTTTTTGCGCTATGGCGAAGTTGTGGCTTATGATTCGCTTGCGAATCTCAAAGCAAAATACGGCGATAAAAATTTAGAAGATATTTTTAAGGAATTAGTATGAATCAAACCAATCCATCTAATTATTCTAATTATGGTGTTTTTCATAGATTTGGCAAATTGCTAAAATATGATTTTTTGGAGAGTTTTTATAGCATTGTGTTAATAAATGGCGTTTTACTCGCACTTATGGCGATTTCAAATGCGATTATTACGGATTCATCTTCTACGGCGGCGTGGCTGTTGCTACTATTTGTAATGCCACTTGGATTTTTGCTATCTATCGCTTTTTTGGCAATCACTATCATTCGTTTGCTTTACAATCGCCTTTTTACAAGCGATGGATATTTGACTTTTGCTTTGCCTGTGAGTGTAGATGCGATTTTGACTTCAAAGATTTTGGTTAGCTCGATTTATGTGATTTTGAGTGGTGTTGTGATTGGCTTGTGGGCGTTAATCCTTGCTACGACTTCGTCTGAATTAAGTGGCTTGGTGAGACTTTTAGGCAATTTTATGGATTCGCCATTTTTGATGGCACTTTCTATCATCACACAAATTACTAGCATTTTTGCGATGAGTGCGCTTGTGCTTTTTATTTTGGCGATTTTGCATATCGGCGCAATCACGCGATTTAAAGTGATATGCGGAATCGCGCTATTTTTGTTTTTTAGCACGATTGAGGGCATAATAAGCGCGATTATTGTGGTAGCCGTTGGGGAGAGTTCGTCTGCATTTATGACGCTATGGGCTTATACAAGCATTTTTAATGTCATAAAATGCGCGATTTACTACGCAATCACGCGATATTTAGTCGCAAATAAGTTAGAGATTTAAAAGGTGAAATTATGTTAGATTCGATAATCAGCGCGATAAAACATAGCGCGTTAGAGATTGATAGGATTTTGAAAAAGGCAAATTTTGACTACGCAAATGTTGATTCGGGTGGTAGCAAAAATAGCACGGGCGATTTGCAATTAAGCGTAGATGTGGAAGCAAATGAGATTTTTAAAAACGCGCTTTTGAGTTTGGACGCTGTCAAAGGCATAGCAAGTGAGGAAGAGGAAAATGCCATTTACAAAGAAAACGGCGGTGGCGCGTATTTGGTGGCATTTGACCCGCTTGATGGCTCATCGATTGTGGATTCAAATTTTAGCGTGGGGAGCATTTTTGGCATTTACAATGGCGAATTTAGCGCACAAAATCTAATCGCAAGTGGCTATGTGCTGTATGGCGTGCGATTGGAGCTGATAGTCGCACAAGAAGATGTCGCAAGATTCGTGTATGATGGGGCGCATTGGCGATTTAGTGGCAATCTAATGCTAAAAGAGCAGGGCAAAATAAACGCGCCCGGTGGCACTCAAAAGCATTGGCACACGAATCATAAGATTTTGATTGAATCGCTATTTTTGGAGGGCTACCGATTGCGATATAGTGGCGGAATGGTGCCAGATTTGCACAATATTTTAATCAAAGGCGGGGGGCTTTTTAGCTATCCATCGACAACGGACGCGCCAAATGGCAAACTTCGTGCGCTTTTTGAGGTTTTGCCATTTGCGCTAATCTTTGAACGCGCTGGTGGAGGGGCGATTAGTGGCAAAAGTCGCCTTTTGGATTTGCAAATAGATTCGATTCACCAAAAAACGCCCTGCTTTTTTGGTAGCAAATACGAAATAGAGCGCGTGAAATTAGCGTATAAATAGGGGTTTGCAATGGATGGCGCGGTAAAAGAAAATATTGGCGAGATTGATTCAAAGATAGTGGAGTTAGAATCCTGCCAAAATCAAAATGCCGTAGATTCGTGCCTAAAATGCGCGAATCTTATCGGCTGTGAATTGCGAAAAAGCTATGTCGATGCCGTCTATCAAAGTATGAATGATGGCGAAAGTGGCTATTTTGACTTTGATGGATAGAGAATTTATGATAGATTCTGCGTTTGGCACACGAATCGCAGAATCTAAAACGAAATTCGCAGAATCTCTCTTTTTTGTCATTCTGAGCGGAACGAAGTGGAGCGAAGAATCTATTTTTTTAGATTCTTCGCCTACGGCTCAGAATGACAAGAAAAATACAGAATAAGGATTGTAATTTGAAAGACATTTTTATCACTTCGCCCATTTACTATGTAAATGACATTCCGCACATAGGACACGCCTACACGACAATCGCAACCGATATGTTTAAAAAATATCAAAACCTTAAAGGCAACAACGCGATTTTGCTAACAGGCACTGATGAGCACGGGCAAAAAATCGAAAATAGCGCGAAGGCAAAAGGCAAAGCCCCGCAACAATACGCCGATGAGATTAGCGCGAAATTTCGCACTCTGTGGGATAACTTTGCAATCGACTATGACTACTTTGTCCGCACGACTGATGATTACCACGATTTGGGCGTGAAATGCGCTTTTGAGATTATGCAACAAAAAGGCGATATTTACAAAGGGCAGTATGAGGGCAATTACTGCGTGAGCTGCGAGACATTTTTCACAAAAAGACAGCTAATTGATGGCGCAAAATGCCCAGATTGTGGGAAGATTACAAAAGAAATCAAAGAAGAGAGCTACTTTTTTGCGTTAAGCAAATATGAAAAGCGACTTTTGGCGTGGTATGCGGAAAATCCAAATGTCATTTTGCCAGCATTTAAGCGCAATGAAATCATCAAATTTGTCGAAAATGGTTTGAGCGATTTATCTATCACGCGCTCCACTTTTAGCTGGGGAATCGCCCTGCCACAAAGCGCAAAAGATACTTCGCATATCATTTATGTGTGGTTGGACGCGCTTTTAAGCTATATCACACCGCTAGGATTTGGTAATACGCGCAAAAATCAAATGTCGCTTTTTGAAAATGCACATCATTTTGTCGGCAAAGATATTTTGAAATTTCACGCGATTTTTTGGCCCGCGTTTTTGATGAGCCTAAATCTGCCTTTGCCAAAGCGCATTTTCACGCACGGCTGGTGGCTAATTGAGGGCGCGAAAATGAGCAAAAGTGTCGGCAATGTGATAAATCCAAAGGCGGTGGCGGACGCTTATGGAGTAGAAGTGTTGCGATATTTTCTTTTACGAGAAGTGCCTTTTGGGCAAGATGGCGACTTTGCGATTCGTGCTTTGGTAGAGCGTGCAAATGCCGAGTTAAGCGATAGTTTGGGAAATTTGCTAAATCGATTGCTTGGAATGAGTGAGAAATATTTTGATTTGCGTTTGGAGGCGCAGGATTTTACAGGGCTAAAATTTGAGCAAAAAAGCGTGGATTCAATTATTGATTCGCTTGATAATCTAATGGAAAATATGACGCCAAATCGCTATTTGGAGGAACTTTGGAAGCTTTTTGATTTGGCAAATGGGCTAATTACGCGCTTTGAGCCGTGGGCTATGATAAAAGAGGGCAGAGTGCGCGAAGTGGCGAATCTGCTAGTTTTTATCGCAAATATTTTGGCAAAATCCGCGCTTTTGCTTTATCCTATTTTGCCAAAAAGTGCGGAGGCGATGGCGCATTCGCTTGGGATTTCGCTTGAATCTTACGCTGATTTGATTAAAAATCGCAAGTATTTAAATCGCTTCAACCTTACCAAAATCCCCCCGCTTTTCCCAAAAATTGAAAATATTATTGAGGCAAAAGATTTGAGTGCGGAGGCAAATTCGCACGAATCTAAAAGCGCAGAATCTCTTTGTCATTCTGAGCGAAGCGAAGAAACTCAAAAAAACAAAAGAGATTTTTCGCCTACGGCTCAAAATGACAATGCGCCCATAAAAATCGATGATTTTAAAAAAATCGACATTCGCGTGGGGCGGATTCTCCACGCCGAGCGCGTCCCAAAAAGCGAAAAATTATTAGTTTTTCAAATCGATTTTGGCGAGTTTGGGAAACGACAGATTATTTCAGGCATAGCGCAATTTTACGCGCCGCAATCGCTTATTGGCAAACATATTTGCGCGATTGTAAATCTAAAACCAACCAAAATTATGGGCGTTGAGAGTTGCGGAATGCTTTTAACCACAGAAGATTCAAGCGGTGTAAAGTTGCTTTTTGCAGATTCAAATGCAGGAAGCAAGATTAGCTAATGTGCCATAAACACGCAGGATTCAAATGTTTTTAGATGATTTTGTAGAGATTATCGGCGGGAAAGTCTGTAACGCCACGCAGGCGCACCTTTTAGGCAATGTCACCACGCATTTGCACCGCATTATGCGGGGCGATATTTTTATTTTGCGCGATAAAGGCGAGTTAGATGAGGCGATAAATCGCGGTGCGTATGCGATTGTAAGCGAAGTGCATTGCGAGATTAGCGATGAGTGGGTGGCGTTTATTTTGGTTGAAAATTTGGAGATTGCCCTTCATAAGTTCGCAAAATACGCAAAGCTGACAAATGGCATTGAGATTTTTGCGCTAGATTCTGCGAATTTCGCCCTTGCAAAGGCGATGGCGCGGGATAAAAATATCGCATTTGCAAGGGATATTTTTGAGTTAGTTGAGGTGCTACATTTTAGAATGATTTTTATTGATTTTGAGGTGATTTTCTTTGACGCAGAATCTATAAAAAATACAAGAAATTTTATTTTTAAGATAAATTATCAAACGCTTTTTGAGCTAAAAATCGAGTATGAAAATAAACTCTATGAGTTAGTTTTGCCAAGCATTTTTATTAGCAATCTAAATGATATTATGTATTTTTTCAAAATGCGTCATATTGATTTTAAGATAAATTTTGATGAGGATTTATTGCTCCCGATTTTTATCAACACTTCGGCGCAAAAGTCGCACTACGGGCAATCTATGCGATTTATCTATGCGAGTAAAAATATGGATTTGTTTCAAAAATATATCACTTTCACGCAAAATGCAAAATGGGGCAAAACGCTAATTTTAAGCAATCAAAATTTTGATAACTTCGCAGAATCTAATGGCGATTTTGAAGTGAAAATTTATCAAAATAATGATGATTTGCTAAAATATTTTATGCTTGAAAAATATCATTTTTTTGTCATTTATGGAATAGAGCAGAGCGAGATAGAATTGATACCATCATCAAACGAACAGCAATTATTTTGAGATTCTGCGCTATTTTTGGCAAAAACACAGAATCTAATGCGAGATTTTTTGCCAAAATCGCAGAATCTCGCGTGATTTTTGCTAAAAACGCAGAATCTACCGCACTTTGTCTTTGCGAGGCACGAAGTGCCGAAGCAATCTATTTTGTGGATTGCCACGACTTGCATTCGCAAGTCTCGCAATGACGAAAAAAATCATAAAATCGCAGAATCTCGCAATGACGAAAAAAATCATAAACGCAGAATCTGCACGATTTTCGCAAATCGCAGAATCTAGCGCAGAATCCGCATAATTTTCGCCAAAAAACGCAGAATCTCGCGCTATTTTCGCGCTCGTTTATTGTGCTCCAAAAGCATTAGTAGTAGTTTTAGAAAAATGTATTTTGGTTGCTCATAAGATTCAATCTCTCTTATCGCTTTATCAAAACAGGCGAGTTCTCTCTCATTTAGCGACAGTCCCGCTTCTCTCACGGCAAAAAGCAGACTTGCGACTTTTAGGCGAATCTCTTCGCGCCTGATTTCAGCATCCGCAGTATTTAAAAAATTCGGTATATTAGTTTGAAGGTTAATAGTATCCAAAAACGCCATTATCCCCTCCAAATTTAGGCGCGACACATCAAGCGCAAAGGGCAAAATGTCGCTTTTTGTGCGCTCGTTTTTAATCAGCAAACGAGATAAGATTGTCGGCAAAATCGCGCTTTTATATTTTGTAACTAAAATAAATTTGACATTTTGCGGCGATTCTTCTAGGACTTTTAAAAGGGCGTTTTGCGCTTCGATGTTGAACTTTTCGCCGACTAAAATGATTGTTTTGAGCGAAGATTCAGCGATTGTGCTTTCATTTATCGCCTCCCTTGCGTGTTTTATCTTAAACTCGCCTTTTTTAAATTCATCAGGCGAAATGGGAAAGATTCGCGTATTTTGGATACTATCTCGCAGAATCTGCACCTTTGCAAAGATGTCATTTGCGATGATTATTTCATTCATAATTTATCTCGCCAAACATTATCGCATCGATACTTTTATCTAGCAAATCATAAAGTTGCAAGAGTTTTATATCCACGCCCGGCGCAGAATCTAAATGAAACGCCGTGTGCAAGTTGCTATCAAATGCCCAAATGAAACTATTTTGATGCTCGATTGCAAGGGTGGATAGGCGATTATCCGTCCGCCCGATATACCAAACTATGTGATTTTTAAAGGCGATATTAAACATATCCTCCATCAACTGCGTGTTTAAATCCACGCTATTTTCAACCACGCTATTTATGTAAAAAATCGGCAGTAGCGGGCGAGACTTCGCGATATTTATATGTTGCAAAATATATCTGCCAAACCACTCGCGCTTTGAATCTGTGCATAAAATAATCGAACTGCCTTTATGAATCACGCTATCGATGAAGTGATATGCCACCTTGCACCACTCATAGCGGATTTCTTCTAGCCAAGAGAGTGCCAAAGTATTCTCTTTTCGCAACACTCCAAGCGTCCAATTTGCAAAGCGGACATTTGTATTTTCGCTCATTTTCGCCCTTTAAACGCTAGATTCAAAAGCATTATTTCTCTAATCCAAACGCGCTGTGAAGTGCGCGAACGGCGAGCTCTGCGTATTTCAAATCAATAATCATTGAGATTTTAATCTCGCTTGTGCCAATCATCATAATGTTGATATTTTCATTTGCCATCGTGCTAAAAGTTTTACCCGCCACGCCTGAATGGCTTTTCATACCAAGCCCCACGATTGAGACTTTGGCGATGCTTTCATCATACTCGATGCCTTGCGCGACTTCTTTGTAGTCATTTAGCAACTTTTTGCATAGCTCAATATCCGTCTTTGGGATTGTGAAATCAATGTCGGTTTTGCCGTCTCTCCCGATTGTTTGGACAATCATATCTACATTTATATTCGCCTCCGCAAGTGCGCTAAAAAGCTCCGCTGCGATGCCGGGCTTATCATCGACATCGATAATGCTAACTCGTGCTTGATTTTTATCTAGCGCAATGCCAGAAATGATAGGTTTCTCCATAATCTCCCCCTCGTTTGTGATAATTGTGCCTTCGTTGTGATTAAAAGAATTGCGTGTGATGATTTTCACGCCTAATTTTTTTGCCATCTCAACGGAGCGATTTAGCAAGACTTTTGCCCCAAGAGACGCGAGTTCTAGCATTTCATCATAGCTGATTTTGTCAATTTTTTTGGCGTTTATTTCGATTCGCGGGTCGGTGGTGAAAACGCCATCGACATCGGTGTAAATCTCGCAAATATCCGCCTTTAACGCCCCCGCTAACGCCACCGCGCTTAAATCGCTCCCACCTCGCCCCAAAGTTGTGATAAATCCATCATCGCCCACGCCCTGAAATCCCGCGATGACGACTATAAAATCATCGTCCAAATATTTGCAAATATTGCTCGTCTCAATGCCCTTAATCTTTGCCTTTGTGTGCGCTGAATCTGTGTAAATCCCCGCCACGCGCCCACTCATCGAAATTGCCTTATGCCCTAGCTCATTTAGCGCAATCGCCAAAAGCGCACTTGTCACGCTCTCGCCCGTGCTTAAAACCTTATCGACTTCTCTTTCATTTGGCAGGGCGCTAAAATGCTTTGTGTAGGCGATTAGCTTATCTGTCTCGCCACTCATTGCTGAGACTACAACTACGAGTTTTACGCCATCTTTTTTGCTCTCAACCACGCGCCTTGCGATATTTTGAATGCGCTCGCAGTCGCCAACGCTCGTCCCGCCGAATTTTTGCACGATTAACATTTAAAAATACCCCTCTTTTTTGAAATATTCTAGCACTTTTTTGTAGATTCTGCGTTTGAAATACACGACATTTTCTAGCACGCTTTCAAATGGGACAAATTTATAGCTATCAAACTCCGGTATTTGCGTGGTTAGATTGATTGTAGAGTCGCTTTTTAATTTCACTAAAAAATATTTTTGCCTTTGCCCTTTGAATGGATACATTTTGCTTTTTATCACCGATGGCGGGAAGTTGTAGGATAGCCACTGCGGATATTGCGCTAAAATCTCAACTTTATTTGTGCCAATCTCTTCATCTAACTCGCGAAATAACGCCTCTTGCGGCGATTCACCTTCATCAATCCCCCCTTGCGGAAATTGCCAAATGCACTTTTTTTTGCTCATATCGCACCGCTTTGCGATGAAAAATTCGCACACTTCGGGGTATCGCTCTGATAATATCACAGCGGCGACATTTGGGCGGTATTCATTTAGATTCACTTGATTTATCCATAAAATTTGATTTTTAAAAGCGGATTTTATAAAATTTTTCGTAAAAAAAATATTAAGAATGAGAAAATGTTGCTTTATATTCACATACCATTTTGTGCGTCAAAGTGCGGATACTGCGGGTTTAACTCGATGACAAATATGCTAAATTTTAAGCAAAAATATTTGAATGCGTTGTGCGCGGATTTGAAAAATGAAATTGATTTGCTAACTTTTTGTCATTCTAATCAAAGCGAAAAATCCCAAAAATTTCACTCCATTTACATAGGCGGTGGCACTCCAAATACTTTAAATCCAAGCGATTATGAGCGAATCTTTCGCATTTTAGAGCCAAAAATCGCCCCAAATACCGAAATCACAATGGAGCTAAACCCAAATGTTTCAAGCATTGATACGCTAAACGCATTTAAAGATTTGGGGGTGAATCGTTTCAGCATCGGCGCACAGAGCTTTTGCGATGATAAACTGCGCCTTTTGGAGCGCACTCATAGCCCAAAAATCGCACGAAAATTCATCGAATCCGCCCTAAAATGTGGCGTGAAAACAAGCATTGATTTGATTTATGACACGATTTTGGATTCGCCTAAACGCTTGCGATTTGAGCTTGAATCTGCCCTAAATTTGGGCGTGGGGCATATTTCTTGCTACACATTAAGCATTGATAAAAACTCCGCATTTTTTGCAAATGGCAAAAATCCCACACGCGAATCCTCCCTATGCTACGAGCTAAAAGAGTTTTTGGATTTGCGCGGATTTAGGCAATACGAAGTCTCAAACTTTGCGCGTGATGACTTGCAAAAAAGTCGCCACAATTTAGGCTATTGGGCGTATCGCGACTATATCGGCGTGGGGCTTGGGGCGGTTGGCAAAAGGGCGCGATTTGAAGGCGATTTGCAAGTGGCGCGAATCTACAAGCAAAGCGACTTTGGCGCGTATTTGGCAAATCCTTTGTCCGTGCGGTGCGAGATTTTAAGTCAAAGCGACATAAGATTAGAAAAAATCTTTTTGGGATTTCGTAGCGAAGTAGGCGTGAATCCCGCGCTAATCGCAAATCAAAATCGCTTAAAAATTTTGCTTGACAGCGATAAGATTCGCATCAAAAATGGCAAAATCTACGCCACAAACTACTTCATCGCCGATGAAATGGCACTATTTTTGGGATAAATTTGCTATAATTTCATCTTTTCAATTTCACAAATGAGGATTTTGCAAATGAGATTTTTTAGACTTTCGATGAAACCTTTAATGAAACGCTACGAGAGAGAGAGAGAGAGAGAGAACGGCGCGGTGCGCTAAATAACGAAGATTCTGCAAAAAATGCAGAATCTAATTGCAAAAATCACGCAGATTCTGCGAAATTCGCAGAATCTAATACGAAAAATCCCCAAAATCCCGCAGATTCTGCGCTAGATTCTGCGAAAACTTCAAATTTTACACGAGATTCTGCGAATCGCACGAAATCCGCAGAATCTAATACAAAAAATCCCCAAAATCCCGCAGATTCTGCAAATTTCGCAGAATCTCCCACAAATCCCACAAATCCCCCAAATCCCAAATTT
>NZ_JBSIUR010000020.1:0-14886 GCF_053654655.1 Helicobacter sp. 23-1045 | reverse complement strand
AGGCATTTCGCAGAATCTGCCGCTTTCGACCTACACGCCACCGCAGGATTATCGCTTCTTTACTTTCGCAAATGGCGAGATTTTCATACAATTTGATTATGGCAAATATTGGTATTTTTATGATAAAAATTGGCGTTTTTGTGACTTTACCTACAAAATTCCCTTGCTAAATGACGCCATTACAAAACCGCGTAATTTTGCGCTAATGAAGGCGGTGGCGCGCAGTTTGGCGCGGAATTTTACACGCGTAGATTTGTATGAAGTGGATGGAAAATTATTTGTGGGCGAACTCACTTGGACGCCAAATGGCGGGACAATCAAGTGGAATCCAAAAAGTTGGGATAAAAAATTGGGCGAGTTTTGGCAATAAATGCCCAATTTTCGCAGAATCTAGTGTAAAATTGCGCTAAATTTAACAACAGGCGCGCAAAATGATACTTTTTGACAATCGCACGGATTTTGAAATAAATAGCGAGATTTTGGATTTGCTTAAATCTATCGCACAAAGCGTAACAAATGGCGATATTGAGCTACTTTTGGTAAGCGATGATGAGATTCGCGGCTTAAATGCGGAGTTTTTGGGGCGCGATTATGCAACTGATGTGCTGTCTTTTCCATTAGATTTAAAGGGGGCAGATTCTGCGAATTTACCACTTGGAAGCATTGCAATCTCGCTTCACAGCGCAGAATCTAGCGCAGTTTCGCACAAGCACTCGCTCCAAACCGAACTAGCGATTTTATTCACTCACGGGCTTTTGCACCTTTTGGGATATAACCACGAGTGCGATGATGGCGAGCACCGCGCGAAGGAAAATGAGATTTTGCAAAAATTTGGGATAACCTCGCTAATTGAGCGAAATGCGTAAAATTCGCAGAATCTAACAAAAAAACGCCCCACGCAGAAGTATTTTGGATGAGAAATCGGGGTTGCGCAGTTGTGAGCGAGGCGATAGAACTAATGGTTCATCAACGAAGCGAACAACTAGTCTCCCCGATTTATCGCCAAAAGACAATGCGTTATAGTAGTTTTTGTGCGATTCGCACGGCATTTGTCGCCGCTCCCACGCGAATCTGGTCTGCCACGCAAAATAAATGCAATATTTTCTTATCAAAGCAATCCACGCGAATCCGCCCCACAAAAGTGCTGTCCGTATTTGACGCCACAATCGGCATAGGATATTTTAGATTTTTCACATCATCAATCACCTTGATATTTTCAGCGTTTTCAAGCACCGCTCGCGCCTCATCTGCGCTAATTTCGCGTTCAAGCGTGATAGTAATCGCCTCGCTATGAGAGCGCGACACAGGCACTCTCACGCAAGTCGCACTCACCGCAAAGTCGCTGTGCATTATCTTTTGGGTTTCTTTTATCATTTTGACTTCCTCTTTGGTATAGTCATTTTCCAAAAAAATATCAATGTGCGGAAATAGATTAAACGCAATGCTGTAAGGAAAAACGCTACTTTTATGCTCCGCATTTTTGCCATCAATCTGCTCTTTTGTCTCGCGCAACAACGCCTCCATACCCTTTTTACCCGCGCCACTTACAGCTTGATAAGTCGCTACATCAACGCGCCTTATGCCAAAAGCCTTATGCAAAGGTGCTAAAACCTGCACCATTTGGATAGTTGAGCAGTTTGGATTTGCGATAATGCCCTTGTGCGTGAAAATATCATCGCTATTGACTTCGGGGACGACTAGCGGGACATCATCTTGCATTCTAAAAAAGCTCGTATTGTCGATGACAATGGCATTTGCATTGACTGCGCTTTGTGCAAATCGCTCACTCACGCTTCCACCTGCGGAAAAAAATGCGATTTCTACGCCCTCTTTTGCGAAAACCTCATCGGTGCATTCTTGTATCGTGTAGTCTTTGCCCCTAAATCGCATAGTTTTCCCCGCACTTCGCGAACTTGCTAGGGGGACTAATTTTTTCACAGGGAAATTTTGCTCTTCTAAAACTTTTGCGATTTCTTCGCCTACTGCGCCACTTGCGCCGACAATGCCTATTGTGTATTCTTTCATTTTGAAACCTTTTCAAAAGTGGCAAATTCGTCTTGTGGCGATAAATCGTGGAGACTTGTTATTCGCTTCGTCAATGAACCATTAGTTCTATTTTCTCGCTCACAACTTCGCAACCCCGATTTTTCGCTCACAATACTAGAATTTGCTTTTAATAATTAAGGTTGCGATTGTAGCATATTTTATTTTAAGATTTAGAAATTTGATTTAAGTTAGTGGATTTTGTGGCTCCGGATGCAGGATTCGAACCTGCGACCAAGTGGTTAACAGCCACCTACTCTACCGCTGAGCTAATCCGGAATGAATTAAAAAAGCGCAATTATATCTAAATTTTTTTAAAAGTCAATGATTATTCGCAGAATCTAGGGCGAGATTCTACGATTTTGGATTCTACGATTTTGCGTGAGATTCTGCGAAATTGGTGCAAATCGCAGAATCTGTATTGCTCTCCGTCATTGCGAGATTCTGCGAAGCAGAATCGTGGCAATCTATTTTGTCATTCTCGCGCGAAGTCGAAGCACGAAGCGAAGAATCTCTTTTTAGATTCTGCGAATTTGTGGCAGATTCTGCGATTTTCGCGTGAAACGCAGAATCTAATTTGCTATTTCCCGTCATTGCGAGATTTTGCGTAGCAAAATCGTGGCAATCCATTTTATTTTTTTTGGATTGCTTCGTTGTATTCGCTACGCTCACACTGCCTCGCAACGACGAAGTGGGGGCAGATTCTGCGTTTTCGCACTAAATTAGATTCTGCGATTTTCGCCCTAGATTCTGCGAATTTCTTGCACCATTCACAATTTTCTCAAAACTTATACCCCACTTTTACATCGCCTTTTGCGCCGTAATTTGCCCCAGTGTCTGCCATAAGCGCGATACCATATTGCAAATAAAGCGCGTTTGTGAGCTTGTGCGAACCTATCATATTTAGCTCAAAGCTAAGTCTAGGCGCACTCTCCACGCTATACCCGATGAAATTTTTCGCGCCTTTTAGCGTGACGCCGACCACGCCACCGCTCATCGCGAGATTATCTTTTAGCGCGAGTTGAACGCTGTAAAAGCTCTCACTCATCACCGCATTATACTCCACACCCGCGCCGTAGGCAAATGTCGTGCTGTGATATGCGCCTTGCTCGTATTGTGCGCTACTCCACGCGCCATTATAGTTGTATCCAAAGGACAGCAGGGCGATTGGTTTGAGTGCGTGGGTGATTTTTTCGCTATCGCTAATGATAAAATTATATTTATACTGCGCTGTGATATTTGCGCCAAGTGCGGTAGATTCTGCGTTTTGCGCGGTGCTAAAAGACTTTTTCACATCGCTAAATGAAAAGTTCAAACTCCCTAAAATCTCGTGCCCGCCGTAGCTCCCGCCCCGCACATCAAAAATTGAGTGTAGATAAATCCCCGCATTGTAAAATGTCGCAGAGTCGCTCCCACTCTCGCTCCCTGCCTTATATCCGCCCACGCCAAGCATCGCACCCACCATCACATCGGCATTTTCAGCATTGATAATCCTATCATACCCCACATTTGTCGCGCCAAATCCCATTTTCGTGCCACCGCCGAAATATCCGCCACCCACACTCGCCCACGCGCTATTTGGCAAATTAGATTCAGCATTTTTAGATTCAGCATTTTGCCTAAATGACGGCATCGCATCGCTTGCAACCGCGCTATTTTGCAATTTTTGTAGGCGATAGAGTGTGTCGCTTTGCGCGAAATAGAGCGGTTTCTTGCGTTGCGCGAGATTTAGGCGCACTTGCGAAATGCGCGTGTTTATCGTTTGCTCGTTTGAAAAGAGTAGATTTCGCGTTTGCAGGGTTTTATTGCCCTGCGCGATTTCATTTAGCGCAGAATCTATGCTTTGAAGTCTCGCATTTAGCGCGGTATAATCATCGGTATTTGCGGAGAGTTCGATTGCGCTATCGTTTGGATTTGCCGATGTGAGCGCTTGTAGCACCGCGCTGTATTTGCCTTCGATTTGTTGCACCAACTCGCTAAAAGATTTTGGGTCATCTTGCGTAAATTTGATTTTCAAGTCCTTGCCATCGAAGATTTTGCCCGTTACAAAGAGTTTTTCGCTACCGCTAAAATTAAAGTCGATGATTTTATTTGCGCGATTATCGCTAATCCCGCCACTACTTATTAGCGTATAATATTGCCCTAGCGTCACGCTGTCTTTTGTTACGCTTGAATCAAATGTGACTTTTATGGTGGAATCTGCGCCGAGCGTGAGATTTTTACCGCTAAATTTTAGGGATTCAAACTTATTGTCATTCTGAGCCGAAGGCGAAGAATCTCTTGCGCCTTGCGTGGTTGCAATGAGATTTTTCGCTTCGCTCGTTCGCAATGACGGAGTGGCGGTTGTTTTGCCGACATTTGAGAGCTCTAATGCCCAATTTATCGTAGAATTTGCGCTAATGCTTTTCGCACCGCTCCCATTACTCGCATATTTTGCATTTTGAAATTGGATTTTGCCATCGCCACCATTGCTAGAAAATGCCGTTTTATTGCCAAAGTCCCATTCATTTATTATCGCCACGCTCCCGCCACTAACTTCGATTTTGGCGAGTTTATCCGCATTTTTCGTTGAATCATTAAAATTCAGCGTTAGATTGCCACTCTCTACTTTTAGATTGCTAACTTCTAATTTTGAAGTGCTATCCATCGTCACAATGCTCGTATCCGCGCTAAACTTCAAATCGCCACTTTTTTTCACAATGCTTGAATTTTTTAGCGTGATTTTCTTGCCGATGAGTTTATCGCCTGTGAGATTCGTAGTGCCACCGCTGAAAATAAACTCATCTACATTCGCCGTTGCGCTGTTATCATTTGTCAAAGTTAGAGTGCCGACATTATTTGCGGTGATTTTCTCTGCCGTTAAATTCGCACTGCCTTTGAGCGAAATGCTACTATGTGTGGCGTCCAAATTGATATTTTTTGCGATGAGACTCGCGCTACCTTGCAAATCCACACTTGCGGTGATTGAATCAAGCGCGGTTGTGATAATGCTTGAATCTTTTGCCGTGATTTTACCGCTGAAAGTCGCATTTGTGTTTTTGGCAGATTCTGCGCTTTGGATTGCCACGCTCGCTTCGCTCGCTCGCAATGACGAAGCATTTTCAATCAATCCTAGCGTTACTTTACTCCCGCCTTGCGCGTTTAAATCAAATTTCTTTTCGCCGTCTAAATAAATATTTAATTTTGAATCCGTGCCTTTTACTTCGATATTTGCATTTTTGCCACTTTCGCCCGTTAATTTCGCTTCTTTATCTAAAATAAGTTTTGCATCTTTTACGCTATCAAACTCAATGCTTTTTGCGCTAATCTCGCTTTTGCCACGCAACTCGATTTTTGCTGAATCTAAACTTGTCGCGGTGATTTTCTCGCCCACATTTAGTTTTGTGAAATTCTCGCCCGTGTTGCCTTGCAAATAAATGCTGTTTTTTTGCGTAGATTCTGCACCGCTTTTGCCTTTTGTAGCACCGCTTGTGCCAAGCGAAACACTTTTTAGCGAAAAGTTCGACTCTTCAAATAGCGAAATATTCGCGGTTACTTCTTTTGTGGTGTCATTCACACTTGATTTTGTCGCCCAAATATCATAATTTGTCGCTTTGATATTCGCTGAATCTAATTGCGATAAAGTTAAATCGCTCGTATTTTCAAACCACACTCGCTCGGTAACTTTGAGTTTTGGATTGTTATTGCCGTTGCTAAAAATCGTGCTTAAATTTGCATTGCTTATGTTATCTAATTTTAGCGTTTTAATTTTCGCACTTGCCCCATTCGACAATTTTATCGTGCTTTTGTCATTTATCGTCAAATAATCCGCTTCTAATTTCGCTGAATCTTTTAAATCCAAACTTGCATTAAAATCAAGGATTTTCGATTGAATCGCTCCGCCATTTGCGGTGATTTTGCCTTTGTAGGTTATGCTATCATCTGCGCCTTTGAGTGCTTCGCCATCCAAATTGCCACTCTCTACCACTTGATAATAAGAAAATCCACTGCCTGTGATATTTGCGCCGTCTTTGTTATCGATAAAGTGCGTCACATTCGAACCAAATGTGATTTTAGAATTATTACTCGCCGTGATATCTGATTCAAGCGTGGCATTTCGCCCAAGCGTAAGATTTGAGTTATCTAGCACAATGCCATCCGTGCCAAATTTAAAGGTGCGATTATCCCAATCGGGCTGATTCAAAGTCGATGGTTTGCTTAAATCCATATAATCGGGCATTGGTTTTTGTGTGCCTTTTTCGGCATTTTCGATGAGTGTGCGGAGATTTTCATCGCTTACAATCGCGTGGGCGGTGGCGTGCCCTTGAAGTGCGATATTTGCGTTTGTGGCGGTTAGTTTGCCACTTGTATTTATATTACCATCAAAAATCAAATGCGCTTCGTGGGCGCTTGTGGTAGAGCGAGATTGCAAAGCAACGCTATTTATTGCGGAGGTTGAATCGCTTTGTCCCCCCTCCCTTGCGGAGATTGAATCAATTTGTCCCCCCTCCCTTGCGGAGGCTGAATCCAAAAATCCCCCCTCCCTTGCGGAGGTTGAATCGCTTTGTCCCCCCTCCCTTGCGGAGGGGGCTAGGGGGTGGGTAGATTCGCTATTTGAAAATTGTGCGCTACTAATATTTTGCGCGTTAAACCCACCCCCTAAATCCCCCTCCGCAAGGGAGGGGGAGAGTTTTAAAGAATCACCACTCGCAAGGGAGGGGGAGAGAATAGAAGCACCACTTGCAAAGGTGGGGGAGAATGTAGATTTGTCACTTACATTTCGCTTACTTTGCGTTTGTGTTTGCGTTTGCGCTGTGCGATTGCCTGTGTAAGAAATGTCGATATTTGCTGGATTCAACCCACCCCCTTTGTCCCCCTCCGCAAGGGAGGGAGATTTAGTTGATTTACCACTCGCAAGGGATGGGGATACTTCGCCGATACTTGCGTGGATTATGGTGTTTGCCTTTGTGCTATCTTTTTTACCATTTTCGCTTTTTTGCGCTTCATCGCTAGTTTCTTTATACCCATAGCCCTCAATCGTCAAAGTCGCATTGCCTTTTGAATTCGTAATCACCGCATTTTTATCATTTGCGGCAATCGTATTTAGCACAAGATTATTGCCACCTAAATCGAGCGTCCCCCCACCCGTGCCAAAGTAAAATCCCATATCATCATTTTTATCTTGCTTTAAAGTGAAAGTTTGCGTGGCACTCGCACTTCGCCCCTTTTGCGCTGAATCTACGCTAGATTCTGCGCCAAGTGCTAGCATATTTTTGACTTCTAAACTGCCTCGTCCGCTAGTGATATAAATGCCCTTAAATGCCTTGCCATCGCCATCTAGCACGACTTTGCCCTCGCCGATTTTTAGTCCGCCATCGCTTTTGCTTTTTACCACAAGGTCGCCCTTGCCTATTTTGTGGAGATTATCGCCACTTTGCGTGGTTAAGTGCCACTCGACAGAGTTATTTTCGCCTATGTCTAATCCTGAACCTTTGAATGAGTAGGTTTGCCCATTTTTGTTTGTGAAT
This sequence comes from Helicobacter sp. 23-1045, assembly GCF_053654655.1. Classification (NCBI taxonomy): domain Bacteria; kingdom Pseudomonadati; phylum Campylobacterota; class Epsilonproteobacteria; order Campylobacterales; family Helicobacteraceae; genus Helicobacter; species Helicobacter sp. 23-1045. Next base: position 7,336 of record NZ_JBSIUR010000020.1, on the reverse strand, counting down.
TTATACGAAGTCGCACTCGCAGAATCTGCAAAGACAAATCCACCTGAATTGCCGCTTATTGTTCTATCGATATCTTTTTCTGCTTCAATCGTGCCCCCACCGCTGAAAATAATATCTTTGTGGCGTCCTAGCGTATGATTTTGATTTGGCGTATCGCCCCGCCTATCATATTTTAAATTATCACCATTTAATTTCCAAATATCTTGCTCGGATATTTTTAGATTGATTGGTTGTTCAAATTTCTTTTGATAATCTTGCAAATCTTGCTTTGAAACAAATGATACTTCTGCATTATTTTCTGCTCTACTAGGCTCACCATCTTTCATTGTAGCCCGTGAAGTCACGCCTACCAAAACCCACTTTTGATTTGTCGAATCATAGGCATAAAGTCCGCTCCCGCTATCGCCTGTTGTGATTCGATTGTTGAAATTTTCATCGCCATTTACATTGTAACTTAAAGTAATGCCTTCTACATTTCTATATGCGTATCCTTCTACTAAACCATAATATACTCCATAATTGCCCTTTTCGCTCAAAGGGATATATCCAAATCCACCGCCTTTCATAGAACCATCATTAGGCAAATCTTGACTTCTTATAGGATTTTTACTATCTCGCAATGCCATAGTCCCGCTACCTGCTTGATAAATATAAACTTTATTGCTAGTGTTGTCTGCTAATTTGCCTATGATTTCGTTGAATGCTTTTTGGTTTGTTTCTTCTTTTTTGGTTAATTCTTTTTCTTTTTCTTTGTATTTATCTTTGTCTATACTATTTTCAATATTTAGCATTTCTATTTGTCCCTCGACAATATATTTATTGAATCGTGCAAATTTCTCATCTCGCCCATAAGGTAGCGAAATGCTATCGGGCAAATCTGCTTGATAGTCCAAATCCTCTTTTGCAAGAGTGTAGTTTGTAAGTCCAAATGTGCGAGTGGTAGAATCGCCTGCAAAATTGCTCACGTGATTTGCCGTAACCACAAATCCGCGCCCTATGCTTGTAATCGAGCCGTAGTTACTTGACGCATAAAAATTTGGCACATTTGGGATTGTGAGTGTTGCGCCATTTTTGCCTGTGATTTCTACTTTGCCATTTGCTTCTTTGAAAACGCCCTTATTTTGCCCAAAATCCAAATAATCGCGGTAGTAAAAATTGCTAATATTTATGCTCTGTGCGTTTAGCGTGGTGCAAAATAGCGCGATTAAGGCGAATCTACGAAGCATAAATGGACGCAAAATTTTAGGCAAAGCAAACCCGCGCAAACTAAATTCGCGCAAATTTAACCCGCGCAAACTCAATTCACGCAAATTTAACCCGCGCAACTCGTGCAAAATGCGTAAAATCAAATTGGGGGGGGGCAAAATACACATTTTCAACCTCTTTTCAACCTTGCTAAATTTCTTGCACTCTATAATTTTGTGACGAAGTGTAACATAAAAATTTAATAAAAATTATTAACAAGAAGTAGATTCTGCGAAAAACACGCTAGATTCTGCGAATTGCCATCATTTCGTCTTTGCGGGGGGGGGGGAGCGAAGCAATCTATGAATTTTGATTAGATTGCCACGACTTGCAAGCAAGTCTCGTAATGACAATTTAAAGGCAGATTCTGCGAATTTATAATTTTTAGATTCTGCGAAAAACACGCGATGCGAAAAAAATATTAGATTCTGCGAAAAACACGCTAGATTCTGCGAATTTACCCCTAAAATAGCGCAGAATCTAACTCTTTGATTTTAAAACTTCGCCTATGCACCGCGCTAAATCCGTGCGCTTTTATCGTTTCAATATGCTCTTTTGTCCCATAGCCTTTGTGCGCTTCAAAGCCCCACTGCGGGTAGATTTTGTGTAATTCATCGCATTCTTTGTCTTTCAAAGATTTTGCGATGATACTTGCAAGTGAGATTTGTGGAATCTTGCTATCGCCCTTGATGGCGCACTCTACGCCCTTTACTCCAAAGCTCGTATTGCCATCAAAGATATATTTTTGTGCGGGGAGATTTGCCATTATTTGCGTCAAAGCATTTGCGATACATTTGCTAATGCCCTTCTCATCGATAGATTTCGCGCTAAACTTCGCCACAAAATGCGGGATTTGCCACGATAATGCGATTTTATAAATCTCATCTCTTTTTTTGCGGACAATCTTTTTGCTGTCATTTAGTCCCGCAATTTCGCGCAAAATCGCTTCATCGCACACCACGCCACACACAAACAAACTCCCAGCAATGCACCCACGCCCCGCTTCATCAATCCCGCAAATCTCCATAAAAAATGCCTTGAAAAAAATTTTGCGCTATGATATAATTCCGCGCTTTAAATTTCAAATGCGGAGTATAGCGCAGCCTGATTAGCGCGCACCCTTGGGGTGGGTGAGGTCGTGGGTTTGAATCCCGCTACTCCGACCATTTTAAAGCAATTTTTGCTATTCTCAAAATCTTTCATATTTTTGTGAAATAACTTTAAAATTAGTCTTAATTAGTCTTTATGTGGAACTAAATCGCGCAAGATTCTGCGATATTTGGATTTTTTTATTAGATTCTGCGAAAAGCAGAAAATCGCAGAATCTTGCACGAAAATCACACGAAAATCGCAGAATCTTAATTCGCAGAATCTATAAATTATCCTACATTTTTTTCGCGCTCATCGCATATTTTTCGCCTAATTCATAAGCCTTTTTATTCACTTCTGCCACTTTTGCGGGGACTTTGCTTAGCATCGTTTCATAAACTATATCGCGATTCACGCACTTTGTGAGCGCAACAGTGATTGCCAAAGCCACGACAGATTGCGTAACTTGATTGCCCACTTCGTCCTTTGCAATGCTAATGATTGGGATTGAGTAGATTTGATATTTTTGCAAATCCTCATCGCTTGGGCGCACAAGGTTTGATTCGACTACGACAATCGCGCCGTCTTTTAAATCGACTTTGAATTGATTGTAGCTAATCTGCGCGGTTGAGAGCATAAAGTCGATTTTTTGCGCGTAGGGGTAGAGAATCTCATCATTGTCTAGCAAAATATCCACCTTTGTGGGACCGCCGCGCACTTGGCTTGTGTAGGTGGCGGCTTTCACGCCAAAGCCTTTGTCTTTGATTTTTGCCTCTGCCAAAATCTCCCCTGCCAAAAGGACGCCCTGTCCGCCCACGCCTGTGAATCGAAGCTGTGTCATTTCGCACCTCCCGCTTTTGCTTTTGCCTTTGCAACGACTTTGCCAAAATACGCCTCGCAGTATTCCTCTTTGCTATTGTCCTCTTTTAAAATGCCCGTTACAAATTTATCCTCGCGCTCAGATTCGGGCAATTCATCGTATTTTGCCTTGCTAATTAGGCGCGAATCTATCCAATTTAGCATATCAATCGCTTCGCCCATTTTATTTTTGCGTCCCAAATTCACGTGGCAGTTGCTATGAATGTCAAAAAAGCTAAAACCTTTATGCTTAAATCCAGCCACAAGCAACTTCTCCAAATTTTGCGGTTTGGTTACGCTACCACGCGCCACAAAACTAGCCCCCGCTGCGTCTGCAAGTTTGCACGGGTCAAACGAATAATCAATATTGCCATATTGCGCCGTTACCGTCCAAAAATCGCGTGGCGTTGTGGGCGAAGTCTGTGAGTTTGTAAGCCCATAGATAAAGTTATTTACCAAAATGTATTTTATGTCAATATTGCGCCTACACGCGTGAATCGTGTGATTTCCACCGATTGCCATACCATCGCCATCGCCTGAGATTACGATAATGTGCTTTTTTGGATTTGTCAGCTTTATGCCTGTGGCATACGCCAAAGTCCGCCCGTGTGTCGTATGCACGGTGTTGCAGTTAAGGTAAGATGAAAATCGCCCACTGCAACCAATCCCACTTACCACACAAACATCATTCATATCCCAGCCCACGCTCTCAATAGCGCGAATCACCGTTTTTAAAATCACGCCATCGCCACAGCCCCAGCACCAAAGCGTGGGCATTTTGTCCATTCGTAAATATGTATCGTAATTGTATGCCATCATAGCCCCCTTACTTTTTGTATGATTTCATTTGGAGAGATTGCTCTGCCATTTGCCTTGCCAAAAAATTCGATGTCCTTTTTCATTACGCGCTCGATTTCTCTCACATACTGCCCTAAATTTAGCTCTACGACTAGGATTTTGTCAAATCGCTTTGCTAATTCTTTGAGTTTGGATTCAGGTGAGGGCCAAATCGTTTTTGGGCGAAAAAGCCCGACTTTTAGCCCATTTTTGCGCATTTCGTTGATTGCATCTTTTGCTGAAAGCGATACAGAACCATAAGCGATGATTAAAATCTCCGCGTCATCTACCAAATATTCTTCAAAATCGATGATTTTAGATTCGTGTGCGGTGATTTTGTTGAAAAGTCGCTTTAATAGCTCATCGCTTAATTTTTCATCCTCCGTTGGGAAGCCCGTATAGCCGTGCGTAAGCCCTGTAATGTGATATTTATATCCGCTAAAAAATGGATTTAAAATCGCAGGTTCATCGCTACCGACTTTGTAGGGCTGATAATCCTTTGCATCGCCACTAAATTTTGCGCGATTTTTAATGCTTTTTTGCACTTCGCTAAGCTCTGGCAAAACCGCCTTGCCGTGCATATGCCCCAAAGTCTCATCAAGCAAAATAAACACAGGCGTCATAAACTCTTCTGCCAAATTAAAAGCGCGAACGGTCTCCGTATAAGCCTCGCTCAAATTGCCCGGACAAAGCGCGATAGATTGAAAATCGCCGTGTGAAGGGGCTTTTGCTTGATTTATATCACCTTGTGCTACGCGTGTAGGCAATCCCGTTGATGGACCGCCACGCATTACATTCACAATCACTAGCGGGATTTCCGCCATAAACGCATAGCCGATTTGTTCTGCTTTTAGTGAAATGCCCGGACCTGAACTTGCCGTAAGCGATTTCGCGCCTCCCATAGACGCGCCTATTGCAACGGAGATTCCGCCGATTTCGTCCTCCATTTGTATAAAAACGCCGTCATTTTTTGGTAGCAAAACGCTCATACTATGCGCGATTTCGCTAGATGGCGTGATAGGATAGCCTCCAAAAAACCTGCACCCCGCGTCAATCGCGGCAAATGCTGCCAATTCATTCCCTTCTGAAATTATTTCTCTCATTATTTCTCCCTTATGCTAACGCCATATATCGATTTGCTTTGATTTTTGCCGCCATCTCTTTTGCCTCAGGTGTGATTTTTGCGAATTTAAAATCCGCCCTATCTGCCACGTGAATCGCAAAATCAGGGCAAGACAACTCACACGAATTGCACCCAATGCAACTTTGCGGATTTATCACGCTAATGATTTTGCCTTGAATCGAATTTACCTCCACGCGCATAGCAAGTGTCCCGCTCGGGCAGACTTCTACGCAAATGTCGCAGGATTTGCAACGATTATAATCCACCCAAACAGGCACATCTTTTGGCGATTCCAACTTTCCCATTTATCTCTCCTTTAAATTTTAATGAAACCAAATTGTAAGACGGCAATGATAATTTAGCATTTAAATACGCTAATTTTTCGCAGAAATTATTTCAAATGTAACTTTTTTACAAGATTCGCAGAATCTGAAATTTTACGAAGCGAGATTCTGCGATTTTATTAAAGATTCTGCGAAATGTAAATTTTGGCGTAGATTCTGCGAAATGTGCTTGAATCGCAGAATCTAATGCAAAATTTTCGCAGAATCTAGCACGAAATTCGCAGAATCTAGCGTTTTTGCGCCTCCCATCGTTTCAATTCCGCAAAAAGCGGTTTTATATCGTAATTGCGGACTTTCCGCTCAAACGCACTCAAATACGCCTCCACATTTTGCGGTGTTAAAATATGCGCGCCATTTTGCATCGCATCTAGCGCAATGCTATTTAGCGGAGTGCCTATGCGGTAGTGCCCTTGGTCGGTGTAGTTTCGCACATCATCTGTGAGTGGCAAATCATCAAATCCATAAATTTTCATATTTGGCAATTTCTGCGATTCATTTACCATCCAGCGCAGAATCTGCCCCCATTTATCAAAATGCTCTTTTGGATTTGGCACATATCCATCATCGATACGCACGCGATAGTAAAATGTGCTATACGCCGAGATTGCGAGGTGAAACTCCGTGTGCGGATTTGCGCGCACGAAGTCCAAAATGTATTTATTTATTAGATTCTGCGAATTTTTAATGCTTCCCTTAAATGCTTTTGGTTGCCACTTCTCATCTGCCTTGCGTAAAAATTTAATCACCCTTTCATTTTGACACCAATTTAGAAATCCCGCATCTTTGGCGCAAGTCTGCATATAGGCACTTGGGATTTGTTGCATTTCTTTGTGACCCACGCACTCAGGCGATTTGCTCCATTTGATGGCGCATTTTATAAATCTTTTATCGATATAAAATTGCATTTTTGGAGTGAAATTATCGCCATAAAGCTGCTCTTTTATCGCGCGTCCTCCCGCTTTATCTAGCACCATTGAGTGCGTGTCAAGCGAGTATAAAATGCGCTTTGGTTTTTTAGCGCGTAAGAGATACTCCAAAAGCACTGCCCGCTCCACAGGATGCGCCCCGCCCATCGAGAGATTTACCCATTTTCCGCCGAGTTTCGCCTCTGCCTCGCTAATTGAGGTGTTTTCTAACATCGAGCTCCCCACAATCGCGCTATCAAACTCCACATAATCAACTATCCCCCTTGCTTGAATACGCATATCGCCGTGAAAAGTCTGTGCGCGGAAAATGGGTTTATGAAACAACTGCAATGGGTCATAAACATAAAGCAAGGCGATTAGCGCAAGCATAGGAAGTGCCACGCAGGCAAAGATTGCCCCAAAGCAAAGGGAGTAAATTTTGTATTTCATCGCTTTACCCTTAAAATTGAAAATAAATAAATGGCGAATAGGTGTTTTTCAAAAGATTCTGCGCCAAGATATAAATGCTCGTGTAAAATAGCGCAAGAGTTAGCGCGAATCGCGCAAATACCGCGCCACATTTGAGATGAAATCGCCTACCATAGATTTTTAGCGAAAGCGAAATTCGCAGAATCTGCGCCGTGAAACTCTGCATTTTTTCAACGCTATTTCTGCACCACACGCAAATTAGAAGTGCGATGATAATCCACGCCACCATTTCATTTGCATTCACGATAAGTGCGCTAAAAGTGCTATGCCATTTTTGCGGTATCTCTTTTGTGTCAATCCCAAACATACCTTTGAGTAGATTTACCGCTCCACTTACATTCTCCGCACGAAAAAATACCCACGCGATATTCACAAAATTAAATGTGATAAACCACGCAAGGATTTTGTAGATTTTGCTTTGGGTGAGATTTGTGAATTTGGATTCA
>NZ_JBSIUR010000019.1:0-17429 GCF_053654655.1 Helicobacter sp. 23-1045 | reverse complement strand
TGCGCTACTTTTTGTCATTTTTAGCGAAGCGAAAAATCTCCGTCATTATTAAGATTCTGCACTAGATTCTGCGATTTGTGCGAATGTTCGCGATTTTTTATAAAATTTATGATAGCATTTTGCTTTTTAGATTCTGCGAAGTTTGGGAGCAAAAAGTATGTTTGATAAGGTAAATACGGCGATTAAGGATATCGAAGAGGCGATGGAGGAAATTCAGATTTTGCTTGGGATGCACAAAATTAGCTTTTTGGATTTCGTGATGATAAAGCGTGGAAGTGCGGACTATCCGCCACATTTAGAGATGTGGAAGTTAGAGCAAATCGATAATGAAGTGCAAAAACTCAAAGAAAAAATTAACGAGCTAAATAAAATCAAAAAAGAATTTTTGGTGTATTAGATTTGCGCGAATCTAGCGCGATTTCGCAACTTTAAAAGGGGCAAATAAGGGGCAAAAATGTATAAAAAACTACGCAAATATATCTTTAAATTAGACCCAGAAAACGCGCACAAAATCACAGAAAATCTGCTGATTTTGGCACAAGCTACGCCATTTGTGCTAGAAAAATTGGCACTGCGCTTTTGTGTGGCGGATTCGCGCTTAAAAACTAGCATTTGCGGAATGGATTTTTACAATCCTGTGGGCTTGGCGGCGGGTTTTGATAAAAATGCTACGATGACAAAGGGGCTGTTGTCGCTTGGATTTGGGCATATTGAGCTAGGCACGATTACGCCAAAGCCCCAAGATGGCAATCCAAAACCGCGCCTTTTTCGATTTGCAGCGGAAAATAGCATTCAAAACGCGATGGGATTTAACAATGACGGCGCAAGTGCGATTTTGCGGCGCATTAGCCGAATCTATCCATTCGCCGTGCCACTAGGCATAAACATAGGCAAAAACAAAATCACAGAGCCCGAAAAAGCCCTATTTGACTACAAAAAATTAGTGTCGAATTTTAAAAGCGTGGGCGATTATTTTGCGGTGAATCTATCATCGCCAAACACGCCAAATTTGCGCGATTTGCAAAACGAAGAGTTCGTCAAATCGCTATTTAGTGAGCTGACAAAGCAAAGCAACAAGCCTATTTTCTTAAAAATCTCGCCCGATATGCAAATCGATTCAATGCTCCGCGTGTGTGAATGCGCGATTGCAAACGGCGCGGCGGGGATTATTGCGACAAATACGACTATTGACTACGCACTTTTAAAGGGAGGAAAAGATTTTGGAGGCATTAGCGGAGAGGCGTTAAAGAAAAAATCGCGCGAAATTTTTAGCATTTTAAGTGAAAATTTCTTTGGCAAAACCGCGCTAATATCGGTAGGCGGGATAAATGACGGCGATGAGGCGTATGAGCGAATCAAACTTGGCGCAAATTTGGTGCAGATTTATAGTGCTATGATTTTTGAGGGACCTGCGCTGGTTAGCGAAATAAATAAAGGCATTTTGACGAGATTAGAAGAGGATGGATTTAAAAATATCGATGAGGCAGTAGGAAAATCGCTACATTAAAATGGCAATTCGTCTTTGGGTGCACCTTTCGCACTTTTAAAATTTTTTGGGCGTTCGCAGACCGCTAGTCTAGTCTCACACCCAAAAAATTTTAAAAATACAAAACTTCCACCGCAAATACTAGAATTGTTTTTAAATGCAGATTCTGCGATTTTCGTGCGAGATTCTGCGATTTCGTTGCCTTTCGCAGAATCTTACAAAAAAAATCACAAAATTCGCAGAATCTAAAAATAGATGATTGCTTCGCTTTGCTCGCTCGCAATGACAATATAAAAGCACATTTCACATTCCATATAAATTTCCCCCAAATTCTCGCATTTTTGCTATAATCGCAGAATCTAAATTGGAGGAAGCGATGATAGAGCCGTATTTTCGCGTGGAAAATGAGTTTTGTGCGGATATTTTGCATTTTGCCTCAAATGCGATTTTTGCCTGCGACTTCAAAGAGCAAATGTTTTGGGTGGGGAATATCATAAATCACAACCAAAGCAAAAAAATCCCGCTCACCTTGCCAAAGTCCTCTTTTATGCGAAATAAAGTCGCCATTTGCGGGACATCGTTTGCCTTTATTAACGGCGATGAGGGGAGCATTTGCATAATGGATGCCTTGCAAAGTCGCGCGTTGCAGACTATTCAAAGTGCTGATTCAAAGATTGAGTGCGTGAGTATCGCCAAAAAATCCGTGCTTATCGGCGGGAAAAACGGCGTTTTGAGTAAATATGACTTAAATGGCAAACTGCTAAAAGTGCTTATGCGACATAAAGATTTCGTGCTATTGGCGCAAGAAAGCGAGGATGAGCGGTTTATAATTTCAATCGGTTATGATAGAAGCATTTTGCTTTTTGATAGCAATAAAAACGCCACAACTCCGCTAAATATCAATCCAAACAGCATTATAAAATGCGTGAAATTTAGCGCAGATTCTGCGATTTTGTTGCTTGGCGATAATGGCGGGAATATTTATGTGATTGACACCTACACAAGGACTTTGTTACGGAAGTTTCAGGCGGTTTATTCGCAGGTGGTGGAAATCTGCTTTTATAATTCTTATATTTTCGTGCTTGGGGCAAATGGCGCACTTTCGCTGTGTGACTTTTATAGCGCGAAAATCATTATGGAAAGTTTTAGCACCGCGCCGATTGCGGCGTTTGCGCTATTTGAAAATAGCATAGTTTTGTCATCAAAAAATAGCGTTTTTGGATATAGATTTGATGATTTTAAGACACATTGTCAAAATCTAATCGCCGAAAATGACTTGGTTGAGGCATATAAATTTGCAAATATTTATAAATTTTTGCAAAATGAGCAGTTTTACTTGGCGTTGGAAGCGAAGTTTGAAGCGGATATGATGGAGGCGAGGATTTTAGCGTGTGGTGGAAATATCCCGCTTGCAGAGCAGATAATCTCGCGCTACGCGGAGATTAAGGGCGAAGTGATTGCGAGTTGTGCAAAGCAAATAAAAGAAATTCCAAAGTTTGAAAATCTAATGGCACAAAAGTTAGAAATCCGCGCAATCCCAATGGCGCAAAATAATCCGCTAATCCGCGAATTGCAAAGCTACAAGGACTTTGAGGCGAGGTTTGTAAAGATTATTTTACTCGCAAAGGAACTCGCCAAAAAAGGCAAAAAAGACGACGCAAACGCCATTATGATGCCCTATAAAAAAATCGCCTCAAAAGTCGCAATAATCCAAGAGATTCTGCTCTATCCGCAAAAGGTGGATTTGGCGTTGGAGGCGATTGAAAACGGCGATTATGGCGAGTATTTTAAGCTGAAAAAAAATTATCGTTTTGTCGGTATTTTTGATGGGGAGATGGAAAATAACGCAGAATCTGTCTATTTTAGGGCGCAAAATGCGTTTTATAAGATGGATATGGCGGAGTGCAAAGAGTGCATTTCGATTTTGAAAAACTTCCGCAAATACCGCGATTTCGCGCTGAATTTGGAGGTGAAAATGGATGAAGTGGGGAAAACGCTAAAAGAGATATAAAATCGCTTTTTTTGGGTGGGGTAATTTTGTGTTTTTGGTGCATTTAATTCACACGAAGTTTGCCGTCATTGCGAGATTTTGCTTTTCGTTCCCCCTCCCTTGCGGAGGGGGATTAAGGGGGTGGGTAAATTCTATTAGATTCTGCAAATTTAATATAGATTCTGCGTTTTCGCACAAATCGCAGAATCTGCCTTATTTTTCCGTCATTGCGAGAAAATGCAAAGCATTTTCGTGGCAATCCAAGATTTTGTGATTTTTTATTTAATTCGCAGAATCTCGCACGAAAAAATTCACAGATTCTGCAAAATTTAGTTAGATTCTGCATTTTGTTTTCATTATTGCGAGGGAGCGAAGCAAAATCGTGGCAATCCAAGATTCTGCGAATGCAGAATCTAATAAAAATCAATCGTGCGAAGCACCCAAAACTCGCCCGCTTCGTGGTGCAAAAAATCGGGAGCAAGGTTGCAGTAGTGCAACCGCCGATTTTTTGCTAGAAGCGGAAAAGCGAGGCACTCCCCCTAAAAGCGAAAAAGCGGCTGCTTTTTGGCGCGTAGGGGGAGCGGGGCGGGGGGTGCAGCCCTTTTTGCGGGAAAAATCGAGCGAATTTGATTTAAAAAACGGCGAAAATCTCGCAGATTCTGTGATTTCGCAGAATCTCGCACGAAAAAATTCACAGATTCTGCAATTTGCACGAAAAATCGCAGAATCTGCCCTAAAAACGCAGAATCTGCCAAAATAAAAAATAGATTGCCACGAAGTCGCACAACGCGCGACTTCTCGCAATGACGAAATGAAGTAATTCGTAGAATCTGCGAAATTTGCAGAATCTATGGCAAAAATCGCAGAATTTAAATTATGGATTGCCACGACTTGCATTCGCAAGTCTCGCAATGACGGAAATGGGGTGAGTTGCAGAATCTGCAAAATTCGTAGAATTTAAATTGTGGATTGCCACGAAGTCGCACAACGAGCGACTTTTCGCAATGACGAAAGGTTGAGTTTTACCCACCCCCTAACCCCCTCCGCAAGGGAGGGGGAAAAGAATAGAATTGCCACGCGCAAGGGAAGTTGTTTTTTAGATTCTGCGATTTGCAAAATCTCGCAATGATGGATTTATACGCGAGATTCTGCAATTCTCACACAAAACGCAGAATCTATCGCAAATTCGCAGAATCTAATAATATTTTTGTGGATTGCCACGATTTGACTTCGTCAAATCTCGCAATGACGGGATTTTTGAGATTCTTCGCTTCGCACTTCGTGCTTCGCTCAGAATGACAAAAAAATTTGGATTGCTACGACTTGCATTCGCAAGTCTCGCAATGACGGGATTTTATTTTTTTTATTTTTTTTTGGATTGCTTCGGCGAATCTATGATTCTCTCGCAATGACGAAATACTCGCAATCTCTCCCAAATCTCACTCCATCGGTAGTTGCGGATAAGTAATGCTTGGTTTTCTCCCATTTAGCGTGTCAAAAAATGCTTTTATCCTTTCGATTTCCTTTGGCGTGAGAGTTTCGCCCTGCTTTGCCATCATCTCTATTGCGTCCTTCAAAGAAGTCGCCGTCCCGCTTTTTAAATACGGCGCACTCTGCGTGATATTCCGCAAGATAGGCACTTTTACCGCCTCGCCTTTTTTGAAATTATTCGCAAATTTATACGCGCTAATTTCATCAAATGCAATCTCCCCACCGCCTAAATTCACGCCGCTATGGCACTTTACGCAACCCTTATCTATGAAAATCGCGAGTCCATCTAACTCCGCGCGGTTTAGTGCCTTGATATTTCCCCGCAGGAAGTCATCAAAGCGACTTTGCGTTTTTAAAGTCGCCACAAATGCGTCAATTGAAGTCGCAATCAAATCCATATCAATATCCATATTATTCCCATACGCCTTTTTAAAATCGATTATATACTGCGAAAAAGCACTTATTTTAGGCACGATGGTGGCGTTGCTCTGCTTCAAATCGCCTGTAATGTGTGCTTGCAGGTGATTTTTTAAAAAAATTTTGTTAGATTCTGCGTTGAAAATCGTAGGCACATTTGCGTTAAAAGGCGGGGTTTTGGGGAGTGCGTTGCTCCCGCCAAGCGCGAGATTGTGGCAAACATTACACGAAATCGCATTTGAGTTTGCGATGCGCGGGTCAAAATAGAGTTTTTTGCCTAACTCAATTTGCGATTTTGGTGCGGTGCTTTGCTTTAAGTCCATCGCTTCTAATCCCGCGTCCTTCGCCTTTTCTATGAGTTCATAACTGCCAAAAAGATTTGTCAAAATTATAAAAATCGCTAAAAATTTCATCTTATCTCCCTTTTTTGTTTAATCCGCAGAATCTCGCACTTGGCGCAGAATCTCGCTTTTTCGCATTTTTCGCAAAAATCGCAGAATCTCGCATTTATCGCAGAATCTACCGCAAAATATCGATTTTATACACGCGCTGCTCATAAATTATCTTGCTTTTATCCCATTGCTTGATTTTCGCAGAATCTAACTCATTGCGCGCAGAATCCGCAGAATCTCGCATAGAATTTTCCGCAGAATCCACCGCAGAATCCGCAGATTCTGCGTTTTGCGCTGAATTCGCTAAATTTGGCATTTTTTTATAGATTGCGATTTTTTCATTTTCGCTTAAAAATCGCTTTTTGATTTTCCCATCTTTGGTGATTTGCAGGGCGAATTTTATCTCATTTGTCCTGCCATCGATGATTATTGCTTCGTTTCGCGCTAAAAAATTATCAGCACTTAAAATCCCCGCAAAAAGCACAAACAGCGCAAATTTTCTCACTTCGCCAATCCTAATAAAAATTTTGTTAGAATTCTATCATATTTTAAAATTTGAAGGACAAAAAATGCAGACGATTTCGACTACTTCCGCGCCACAGGCGATTGGAGCATATTCACAGGGTAAGATTTTTGGCGAGTTGATTTTCACCTCTGGGCAAATCGCGCTAACGCCAAATGGCGAGTTTGTAGATGGCGATGTAAGGGCGCAAACTGCGCAGGTTTTGGAGAATTTAAAGGCGATTTTGACAAGCGCAGAATCTAACTTGCAAAGCGTGATTAAAACGACTATTTTTCTAACAAATATCGATGATTTTGCGGCAGTAAATGAGGTTTATATGTCCTATTTTGGCGCACATAAACCCGCTAGAAGCACAATTGCCGTGAAAGAACTGCCAAAGGGGGCAAAAGTTGAGATTGAGTGCGTTGCGATAAAAGGTGCAAAATGCTAAAAGACTTCGTTGAATACGGCGTTTTGGGGATTTTGATATTTTTAAGCGTGATTGTTTTTGCATTGATTTTGGAGCGCATTTTTGTGTATAAAAAAATTGATATTTTGGCATTTGTGGATAAAAAAATGCTAGAAATTGAACTCACTCGCAACCTCACACTGCTCGCCACAATCGGCACAAACGCGCCATACATTGGACTTCTTGGGACGATTGGCGGGATAATGCTGACATTTTTGGAGATTTCACAAAGTGATAGCGCAATTAGCACGGGTGCGATTATGAGCGGACTTGCACTTGCGCTAAAAGCAACTGCGCTTGGGTTAATTGTGGCGATACCTGCGATTGTGGGGTATAATTTATTATTGCGAAAATGTGAAGTTTTACTAGCGAAATGGGATTTGGAAGCGGAAATGCGAGATTCTGCGAAAAATGCAGAATTTGCGACTTTTGATGAAACTAAAAATATTTGTCATTTTGAGCGAAGCGAAAAATCTCAAAATAGTTCAAATAAAAGAGATTCTTCGCTCGTTTCACTCGCTCAGAATGACAATGCGTGGGCAGATTCTGCGGAAAACAGCACACAAGATTCTGCGGAAAATGCAGAATTTAATAAAATGGATTGCCACGATTTGGCAAATCTCGCAATGACAAAAAAAGGCGCGCGAGATTCTGCGAATCAAATGAGAATCGCAGAATCTAATGCGAAAAATACCCACCCCCTAGCCCCCTCCGCAAGGGAGGGGGGATTTTTGGATTCAAACTCCGCAAGGGAGGGGGGACAAATCGCAGATTCTGCGAACAGCACGCGAGATTTTGCGAAAAATGCAGAATTTGATAAAATGGATTGCCACGATTTTGCTTCGCAAAATCTCACAATGACAAAAAAAGGTGCGCTAGATTCTGCGAATCAAATGAAAATCGCAGAATCTGCGAAAAACACACAAGATTCTGCGCCACAAATGGAGCAAAAATGAAAAAAATCGACTCCCTAAATCTCATTCCATTTATCGACATTGTGCTTGTTTTGCTCGTGATTGTGCTAACAACGGCGACTTTCATCAAGCAAAATCACCTCTCAATCGATGTCCCGCAAGTCAAAGATTCTGCGAAAAGTAGCTCGAATTTAAGCAAAGAGGACAAAATCATCAGCATTAAAAATGACAATAAAATTTTTTTCGATGAAAGGGAGGTGAGTTTGGAGCAGTTGCGATTTCACATTTCGCACCTGCCAAAGGATACGCCACTCGTGCTAAATGGCGATAAGAAAAGCAATTTTGAGGCATTTGTGAAAATTATGGCGATGTTAGAAAATTTGGAATTTAAAAATTTGTATATTTTAATTGACGCAGAATCTACAAAATCTACCGCAGATTCTGCGAAATAAGGGGGCAAAATGTTTAAGGAAAATTATAGTTTGGAGATGATTATTTCTGCGGTGGTGACGATGGCGGCGATTTTGCTTTGTGTGCGACTTTATCTAAAAATCATAAATCGCAAAAGTAAAATCCAAAAACCAGATTGGTTAGGCGAAGAGTTTGACAAAAAATTCAAAATGAAAGGAAAATAGCGCGGTGATTAGTGTAGTTTGGATTGCGGTGCTGCTGCTTTTGGCGGGGATTGACATTTTTAGTGTGAATAAAAAGCACAAGGATTTTAGGGGAAGCATTATTTTGCTTGGCATTTTGGGCGCGCTTGTGGTGATTGCTATTGAGATAAGCGATGCGCTGTCATTTGCGGAGATGAATGCGCTTTGTATTTTGATTGTGGCGATGGGATTGGGCGCGATTGTGGGTATTTATCAGCGCGTTTTTCAAAAAGAGCGAGTGGAGAATTTAAGCGATAATAATGACTTAAAAGAGGCGATTACCGCGCTAAAAGAGGCGAATCTAAAAATCGCAGAATCTAATGAAATTTTGGCAAATGAATTTAAAAATGCGCTAGATTCTGCGCTTGAAAAGCATTTTGAGAAAAATACAAACGCGCTAAAAAGCATAGATTCTGCGATTTTGACAAATCAAGAAAAGTTTATAGAGCAGACAAATGCGCTAGATTCTGCGATAAAAGAGATGGATTTCAATCTTAAAAAAGAGTTAGAGCGGTTGAGTGCGAATTTTAGCGCAGATGTGATTAGTGGCGTTGAAGCACTTGCAAACAAATATCAAAATAGCATTGAGGTGCATTTTAGCGAGAATTTCAAGCGATTTAATAGCGCGGTGGAAAATCTTTTGGTTTGGCAGGATGAGTATCGCCAAAGTGTGCTTAACTCAAATGAGATTTTGAAGCACTCTGCGGAAAATTTGGCAAAATTCTCCGCGCTGACAAATAGCATTTTGGCGAGGGATGAAAAAATCATCGCCTTGCATAGGGAAGTTAGCGTGATTATGGAGCGATACAAAGCGCAAAATGCAAATTTGGATGAGAAGTTAAATGCGGTAAATAATGTAGGAAGCGGGGCGATTGAGGCACTAAAAATTATGGGCGAATTTTTCGCGCAGTTGAGTGCGCGATTGAATGGCGTCCTTGCGGAGTTTGATAGCGCAAATCAAAAAATTATCGCGGATTTAGGCAAAAGGGATGGCGCAGTGCAAATGCAACTCGCAAAGAATATAAAAATTTTGGATGAATTGATAAAATCCGCTCTAAATCACAATAAATCGCTAAATGAAAGTTACGCGAAGTTGAATAAAGATGTGGAGTTGCACTCAAAGGCGATTTCCAAAAATACTAGCGAGATGATTAGCGCGATAAATAAGGACGGCATAAAGCACCTAAAAAACACGACAAAACTTTACTTTGAGGATATTTCCACCACTCAAAAAAATATTTTGGAGCAAATGTCCGCGCAGATTGATAGTCATTATAAAAATTTGGACTCAATGCTAGTGGCGATGAGTGCGAAATATTTGGAGAGTTTGGAGCAGATAAGCATTTCAAGTGTGAATGCAAGTAAGGATTTGAATTTGATAAATGCCGAAGGTGTGCGAAATCTCAATGATGAAATCGCAAAATATGTCCGCCAAAATAGCGATATGCTGAAAACTTCAAGTGCGGAATTGGTAGAGATTTTAGCAGTGTTGCAAAGGCAAATCGATAGCGCGCTCTCTCGCACCGACAAAATGCAAAGCACAACGCAGGACTTTATGGCGGATTTGGAGAGTTCGCTACGGAATGCAAGTGAGGGGTTTAAAAATGATTATGAGTGGTTTTTACGGAGGGTAAAAGAAATTATCGGCGCAAGGGGGTAAGAAAAGATTTTGCTAGCAATTTGTTCTGGGGTAATCATTTGCGTTGTTTTGGCACAAAATTTCGCTCAATGAACCCCCAAGTCCTATTTCGCTCATTTCGCGCCAAAACAACGCAAAGCACTACCGCCATTACTTCGATTGTTTGTAACGCATACTAGATTCTGCAAAATCGCCTAAAAATACTTCCGCGCGGGGCGTTTTTAATTTTAGATTCTGCGATTTCGTTGCCTTTCGCAGAATCTCACAAAAAAATCATAAAATTCGCAGAATCTAATACAAAAAATCCGTCATTGCGAGATTCTGCGAATGCAGAATCGTGGCAATCCATTATTTTATTTTGCAGATTCTGCGTTTTTTTATTTGAATCGCAGAATCTAAACAAGATTCGTCATTGCGAGATTTGCGAATGCAAATCGTGGCAATCTATAAAAAAATAATCCGTGCGAAGCACCCAAAACTCGCCCGCTTCGTGGTGTAAAAAATCGGGAGCAAGCGAGCAGTAGTGCGAGTGCCGATTTTTTGCTAGAAGCGGATAAGCGAGGCACTCCCCCTAAAAGCGAAAAGCGGCTGCTTTTTGGGAACACAATTTAAATGAAGTCGGGGGGAGCGGGAGCGGGGTGCAGCCCTTTTGCGAAAAGAAACTAGCGAATCAAATCCAAAAAACGGCGAAAATATCGCAGATTCTGCAAATCACACAAAAAGCGCAGAATCTGAAAATAGATTCTTCGCCTACGGCTCAGAATGACAAAATAAAAAATAAAAGTAGTAGAATTTAATTCACAAAATACCCACCCCCTAGCCCCCTCCGCAAGGGAGGGGGAAAATTTTTTTGAGATTCTTCGCCTACGGCTCAGAATGACAATTTGATTTGGATTGCCACGAAGTCGCCCTTAAACGAGCGACTTCTCGCAATGACAGAAAAAAATACGCTAGATTCTGCGTTTTTCGTGCAAGATTCTGCGAATCAAACTTTAATTTGTCATTTGGTTGCTTCGCTACGCTCGCAAAACGAAGTTTCTTTTAGTAAATCCTGCGGATTGAGCGAAGCGAAAAATCTTAAAAAAGAGATTCTTCGCCTACGGCTCAGAATGACAAAACAATGGATTGCCACGAAGTCGCCCAAAGTGCGACTTCTCGCAATGACAGAAAAAAATACGCTAGATTCTGCGTTTTTTTATTTGAATCGCAGAATCTCAACCCTATCGCGGTTTATTTACCGCAAAGGTTATGAGAAATACCAAGTTTGCGATATAGAACCACACAAATCCCGCCACGCCAAAGCCTTGCATTAGCGCACCAAGCACAAGTGGCGACATTAGCGAGCCAAGCGAGTATGAAAATAGCATCGTGCGACTGACTTCTACGCTTTTGCTTTTGTCTTTTAGCATATCATTTGCCCGTGCAAGGGCGAGTGAGTAAAGGCACAAAATCCCCGCGCCAAAGATTACGCCAAACACGCACATTCCCCAAATCCCAAGTTTCAGCAAAAATCCCGCACTTCCCACTAGCGCGACAAATGCAACTAGCATTATTGCCACTTTCCGTCCGAATCTATCGCTGATACTGCCAATCAAACTTTGCGCGATAAATCCCCCAAGCATCACGCAAAACATAAAGTGCGCCACTTCGCCCACGCTAAGTCCGCGTGATAGCGCAAACACACTCCCCATCGAGAAAAATCCATTCATAAGCATACCGCCGATAAAGCTCCCCAAAAGCGCGAGTGGCGCTACGCTAAAAACTTTTGGCAATGAAATTGGCGTCTTTTGCGGGATTGGCGGGGCGTTTATGCGTAATAAATTAAGCGGGAGCGATGAAAACATAATAAGACAAGTCGATAGCACAAATAGCGTGTGTGTGGGGAGATTCAGCCCCATTATCAAAATCCCCGCGCCAAATGAAACATAAAATACGATTTCATAAAATCCTATCACGCGGGAGCGCACGGCGTCCTTGCTTTTTTCGTTTAGCCACGATTCAATAATCACCAAAAGTCCATAATATGCAAATCCAAGGCAAAAGCGAAGTCCCGCCCACAGCGCAAGATTTACGCTTAAAGAGTGCAAAATAATGCAAATACTACACATCGCTCCAAAAATCCCAAATGCGCGAATATGCCCGATGTGCGCGATGATTTTATGCGATGAGATAGTGCTAATAAGCGCACCAAAAAAGAAAAAGGCATTCACCGCGCCGATGGCAAGGGCACTTGCGCCACTTTGCTTTAAGATGACGCCAACAGAGCTAACAATTAGCGCATTCCCCGCAAAGAGAAATGCCATCGCCACAAATAGCGCGGTTAGCGACTTTATCGTGCGCTTTGAACTTATCATTTTGTGCCTTTGAGATAAATTAGCTTAAAAATTAGCGGCGAATTGTAGCAGAATCTTAAAAATAATTGACATCGCTAGCATATTTTGGTTAGAATTTGCGTTTTTAAAATTTAAAAATAAGGAGTAGGCGATGATTAAGAAGTTATTACTGACTTTTTCTTTGGTTGGAGCGATGATGATTGTAGGGTGTGGCGATAAGAGCGATGTTGAGGTGGATACGCAATCTAGCGGTAGCGATTCTGCGAGTGCAAGCGGTGATAATGGCACAATCGATGGCGAAATCACAAGTCGTGGCAATGTTTATGGTAGCGGTGGCGATAACTCGCTGTATTCGGTGTATTTTGGATTTGATAGATTCATAATCGAAGGCAGTAGAAATATCGAAATCGTAAAAAATAACGCAAAGTTGATTGTCGATAGCGGTGCAAATGTCCGCGTAGAAGGCAATACCGATGAGTGGGGCAGTGATGAATACAACTACGCACTTGCGCTAAAACGCGCATCATCTGTAAAAGACGCACTTGTAGGCAATGGCGTGGCAGAGGGCAAAATCGACTTAGTGAGTTATGGCGAAAGCAAACCACTTTGCGTTGAGAAAACTCGCGCTTGCTGGCAAGAAAATAGACGAGCAGACTTTGTTTTATCAAAATAAATAAAGCATTTTGCTAGTGAGATTTTTAGCATTAGTTATCGCTCCGCTTTGCCTGTGGAGCGAACCATCTGCCTTTGAAATGCAAAGCGGTTCTACCAAACAAGAAATGCAGAATCTAAAAGGCAAAACCGAATTACAATCTGATAAAATCTTTGAGATTGAGAGCAAAATAAAGGCGTTAGAAATCTCAACTGATGGCATTAAAAGCATTTATGAAGGACAAGCAAAAAATCTCAATGATTTGAATAACAAAATAAATGCGCTAGATTCTGCGAATCTCACAAAAGAGAGCTTCTCTGCGCTAAAAGAGCAAGTTGAAAGCAATTCTAAAAATATCCAAACGCTAACTGATAGTCTAAATGCCCTTAGCGAATCTATCACGCAGATAAAAACTCTACTTGGCGAAATAAAGCAAGTTGAGTTAGATAAACAAGCAGAGCAGCGCGAGCAGCGGGAGATTTCATCGATTGCATTTAGCAAAGATAAGGCAAAAAAAGATGAGATTTTTAAAGAAGCGCGCAGACTAACTTACAGCAAAAAATTTAACGAAGCAATAGCGCGGTATAATTGGCTTATTGAAATCAATCACAAAAAGGCAGAATCTCACTATATGCTGGGCAATATCGCCTATGAGAAAAATAAATATGATGATGCGATTTACCACTACAAAGAGAGTGCGACACTTGATGAGAGGGCAAAATATATGCCACGATTATTGCTAAATTGCGCGAATTCTTTGCGAGTGCTTGGGCGAAATGATGATGCGAAAAACTTTTATAATTCGCTAATTGCGCGTTTTGCAAACAGCACGGAGGCAAAGGACGCAAAAACGCAACTTAAAAAACTCAAATAAAGGATAAAAATGATAGAAAATAATCACTTAGTAACAATCAAATACGAAGTCAGCGACAAAGAAAGCGCAGAAGTGCTTGATAAAAGCGATGATTTTAAATTTATCATCGGGCAAAATCAAGTAATTTGCGGGTTAGAAAACGCGCTAATGGATAAAAAAATCGGCGATAAATTCAAAGTCGAAGTCGCGCCAAAGGACGCGTATGGCGAGAGAAATGGCGATTTTTTGCAAGAAGTGCCAAAAGAGCAGTTTGCAGGAATTGAGCTAGTTCAGGGGATGACGCTGTATGGGCAAAGCGAGGATGGCGAGATGGCGCAAGTGGTTGTCGCTGAAATTGGCGAAAACTCTGTCATTATCGATTATAATCACCCTTTGGCTGGAAAAACTCTGCTTTTTGAAGTGGAGATTTTGGATAGCAAAGTGCCAAATGATGATGAGATTTTAGAATTGCACCGAAATTCGGCACACCATCATTGTGGCGGTGGAGAGGGGTGTTGTGGGGGAGAGCATCATACCGAGTCAGGTTGCGGTTGCGGACATTAAGCGCGAAATTTAATTTTGCGTGGATACAATTTGTTCTGGGGTATGCAATTCTTGCGTTAGTCGCACTTGTCTGCGCTCAATGGACGCACAAGTCCTATTTCGCTTGACAAGCGCGACTAACGCAAGAAGCCACACCGCCATTACTTCGATGGTTGCTTCACTTCGTTCGCAAATTCTACGAATTGTAATTTGCTAACGCAAATTATTTTAATATTTTTGTCATATTGAGCGAAGCGAAATATCTCCGTCATTGCGAGATTTTGCGATTCGCAAAATCGTGGCAATCCAAAAATTTAAATTTAAAGGATTTTCTATGAAATACGCTTTTATTTTTCCCGGACAAGGCTCACAGGCACTAGGAATGGGCAAGGACTTTTATGACGAATCGCCCCTTGCCAAAGAGCTTTTTGAGCAAGCAAGTGATACATTAAAAATCGATATGAAAAATCTGCTTTTTAATCAAAGCGATGATTTGAATCTCACGCAATTCACGCAACCAGCGATACTTTTGGTAAGCTATATCGCAAATCGCCTTTTTGCCCAAAGTTGCGACATAAAGCCCACATTTGCGCTTGGGCACTCACTTGGCGAAATCACGGCAAATCTCATCGCTGGTTCGCTTAGCTTTGAAAACGCGCTTCGTTTGGTATATGAACGCGGGAAGCTAATGCAGAGCGTTTGCGAGGGCAAGGATGCGGGAATGTCTGTCGTGCTTGGGCTTAGCGATGAAGCGTTGCAAAAGTTTTGCGATGAGCGCGAAGAAAATGCGAGTGGCAAGATTTGGTGTGCGAATTTCAATAGCGATGGGCAGTGCGTTTTGGCGGGTTACAAAGTGGATTTGATGATTGCTGAGGGCGAGTTGAAAAATCTTGGCGCAAAGCGCGTTTTGTTGCTCCCTATGTCTGTGGCTAGTCATTGTCCGCTTTTAGAGCCGATGAGCGCGGATTTTCACGCATTAGCAGAGCAGTATTTGGAGGATAAGTTTTCGTGTGAGATTATCGCAAATGCCACGCTTGAATCTTACAGCACCAAAGCAAACGCGGTGAATCTTTTGACAAAACAGCTAACCTTGCCCGTGCTTTACAAACAAAGCATTAAGAAAATTGAAAACGCAGTAGATTGCTTCATCGAATTTGGCTATGGCGCGGTGTTAAAGGGACTAAACAAACGCTTAAGCACAAAGCCCACGCAAACAATTGGCACAATGCAAAATCTAAACGCAGTTTTGGAGGAAATATCGCAATGAAAACTATCGCAATAATCGGCGCGATGAAAGAGGAAATCACCCCACTTTTGGAGCATTTCAAGGATTATGAGAGCATAGAAATTGGTGGCAACACATTTTACAAAATCACCCACAAAAATCACACCATTATAGTGGCTTACAGCAAAATAGGCAAGATTCACGCCGCGCTTACTTGCGCTACGATGATTTTGCATTTTGGCGCAGAGTGCATTATTTTTAGTGGCGTGGCTGGTGGGCTTCGCGCTGATTTAAAGGTGGGCGATATTATTTTGGCAACCGCGCTTTGTCAATACGATGTGGATATTAGCGCATTTGGACATCCGCTTGGGTTTATACCTGAGAGCAAAATCTACATAAAGACAAGCGCGAATCTTAACGCAATCGCTCACAGCGTTGCAAAAGCGCAAAATATCGACTTAAAAGAGGGTATTGTGGCAAGTGGCGATAGTTTTATCTCCGATAGTAGCAAAAAAGGGTGGATTATGGAGCGCTTCAACGCCGCTGCGGTGGAAATGGAGGGCGCAAGTATCGCTGTGGTGGCGTCTTTGCTAAGTGTGCCATTTTGTGTGATTCGCTCAATTAGCGATAGTGCCGATGATAGCGCAAATATTAGCTTTGATGAATTTTTGGAGCACTCCGCCCAAAAAAGCGCGAAATTCGTCCTAGCGATGATTGAGAAAATGGGCGATGATTGAGAAAAATATAGGGATTTGTGGCATTTTAGATTCACGCAACTTTAAACACAAAAAGGCAAAATATGAAAAATAATGATATGATTTTTTATAATTTAAAGGACAAAGTGCCAAGTAATGCGCTTTTGTCGCTTAAAGAGAGTTTGGATAAGGCTAGTGATGACGCGATTCAGCGACTTTTGCTTATAAATCTCAAAAACGCGATTTTGGGACTTATCTTTTCGGCGATATTGCCCGGCGTTGATAGGATTTACAAAGGCGATATTATTTTAGGTATCTTTAAAATCATCTATTTTGTAGTCGTTTATATCGGCATTGAAAGCAATTTAGGCGATAGGTTAGTCGCAAATAGTGAAAGTTCGGTATTAGCCGTGCTGTGGCTACTTGCTATTGTGGCGATGTTGGCGTGGTTTGTCGCGGATATGTTTTTGGTATGGAAGGGCATAAAGCGCGATAATCTTAAAAAAATCTTTGAAATATTGGAGGCAAAAAATGGATAATATAAGTGTATTTTTGATGAGCATAAAGGGCAAAATCCCTAGCGAATCCCTTGTGCCATTGCAAGAGAAACTTGAAAAAGTAGGCGAAAATGCTTTGCAAAAACTTATGCTAGTGGTGCTTAAAAGCCCCGTTGTCGGCATAGTGCTGTCAATTCTCTTTGGCATTTTGGGCGTGGATAGGTTTTATAAGGGCGATTTAAAGTTAGGCTTTGCCAAACTTGGCTTAATCATCATAAGCTACACGATACTTTTTGTGGTGCTTATTGTCGCAGCTGTCGCGACAGAAAACACATTTATGATGAGCGATGATGATGTAGTAGATATGATAATAGAGCAGTATTTCTTGCCTTTTGTTTTGGCACTTATCGGCATTTTAGTAGCATATATATGGTGGATAGTGGATATTTTTCTTGTATTTTTTGGCATCAAAAAAGACAATTTAAACAAAATTTATAGCGCATTGCAGTAAAAATTACTCGCTGTTGCTTTGGGTGGCGATGTGAATCGGGGCAAATCGCATTTTTTAGCATTCGCCCAAAGCGCACTCTACAAAATCCGCAGAATCTAGCGCAGAATCTAAACATTTCGCCAAAAAGCACGAAGTTTTAGAAATTTTTGCTAAAATTGCGCCTTTAA
>NZ_JBSIUR010000018.1:0-21813 GCF_053654655.1 Helicobacter sp. 23-1045 | reverse complement strand
TGATGTGTATGATGAAAAGTCTAAATACCCACATTATAGCTTTTATCGGTTTATCAATGAATATGCTATCGAAAAGGAAATAGATTGCGCCTTTGGATATTTTATATCAAATATCGTGGAACATTTAAAAATATGGCTAACAAAGAAACCTTTAAGTAAAGATGAAATTAAGCGACTTTATCCTTTGCTTGGCGGTAAAGAGCAATATAGAGTTAAAGAATGCGAGATTATTTTAGAAAATGGGAGGTAAGAGAGATGAAAAAGTTAGCTTGTTATGTGCTATTTGGTGTAATGGCATTGATTTTTAATGCGTACAGTAGCTATTACGACCCTAATTACACTGTATTATATGATACAACTCCACCTTGCGCAAAGCTTATATGCGATGGGGAGTTCAAGGGCTATACTTCGATATGGATGAAATTGGACTATCCCAAAGAAGGTATTTCAGAAGATGGCATATTGTACACTCAGAAATGCAAGGCGGTTTTTAGTAGTGGATATGAAGCAGAATTTTCAAATAGAATTGATACAAACAAATTTGAAACTGGTATTCAGGAAACTATTAAACGCCCATCAAACACACCAAATGCTTGGAAAGATTGGGAGTTTATGTGTAGCAATGCTTGTATATATGCAGAAGCTAGTAATCAGTGGAGTATGTTTTCTGCATTGTATATTCATGAAAGAAAAAGCGTGGAGGATGTGTTTTGGGAGAATAAGCGGAGACTTCAACTTTCTGGAATTTGCCCGTGAAAAAGATATTTTTAATAATTATACTTGCCATATCATTGAGCTACGCCAAAACCATTGGCGATTCAACGACGATATTAACCGATGCTATGATAGATTGCTTTAATAAAGACCCAGCAAAAGGATATTTGATATTTTCAATCCCTAATGTTTATGATTATAAATCTTTGGAACTTTCTATGAAAATCGTAAGCGACTATATGTTTCAAAATTGTCGTTATCAATCAAATATAATGGTAAATGAATTAGAAGAATGGGGCAATCAAAGTGATAGATATATTATTTATCTTTATGCAACAGGTAGAATGTTAAGAACTATTGCCGATAAATTGAGAGAGAAGGCTAATAGTTTTATTGAATTAGGGAATAATTTATAGCGGAGGATAAAATGCTACAAATCTTACTTTTAGCGATATTTATGCTGAATGTGGCTATTGCAAGAGATGTTTATATCAAAGGCTACACGGACAAAAACGGCAGATATGTGCCACCGCATTATAGGACAAAGCCAAATAAATCGCAGATGGATAATTATTCAACAAAAGGCAACACAAATCCATACACAGGCAAAAAAGGCACAATAGACCCATACAAAAAGCCAAAGAGCAACAAGCAAAAGCGATATTTGGGATTTTAGGGAGATTTATACAAGATTCTGCGAATCGCACGAAAAACGCAGAATCTGCCTCAAAAACTATTTAGATTCTGCGATTTTGTGTGAAGCACGACTTCTCGCAATGACAACAGCACTTCCGCTAATTTCTCCGACTTTTTTTGCTAATATAAATATTGATTGATTCAACAGCCAGAGAAAACGCCATCGCAAAGTAAATGTAGCCCTTTGAGATATGAAAGTCAAACCCATCGGCAATCAGCGTCACACCCACCAAAATCAAAAATGCCAGCGCCAAAACCTTAATGCTTGGATTATCATCGACAAATCGCGCAATATATTTGCTTGCAAACATCATCACAAAAACCGCGATAATCACGGCTAAAATCATCACAGGCAAGTCCTTTGCCATCCCCACCGCCGTGATAACTGAATCAAGCGAAAACACAATATCCAAAATCGCAATTTGCACCAAAATCCCCGCAAAACTCGCCTTTTTGGCGGTGTCGAAATTATCGTGCGCTTCGCCTTGCGTTTGCGCGTGAATCTCGTGTGTGCTTTTCCAAATGAGAAACAACCCGCCGCCGATTAAAATCAAATCCTTGCCCGAAATCTCATTGCCAAAGACGCTAAATAGCGGATTTACAAGCTTCATAATCCAAAAGATTGACGCAAGAAGGGCGATTCGCGTAATCATCGCTAGTGCAAGTCCCAAAATCCGCGCCCTATCCCGCTGCTCTTGTGGTAGGCGCGTAACCAAAATGGCGATAAAAATGATATTATCAATGCCAAGCACAATCTCTAAAAGCGTCAGCGTAACAAGCGCAATCCACGCCTCCGCCGAGAAAATCCAAGAAAAATCAAGTAATTCCATTTTTGTCCTTTTTTTAAAAATGTAGATTCTGCGATTTGGGGCAAGATTCTGCGAATCAAACAAAAAACGCAGAATCTAATATGAAATTCGCCAAAATTCGCAGAATCTACCTCAAACTTCGTCATTGCGAGGCACGAAGTGCCGAAGCAATCCATAAGATTAAAAAATATAGATTGCCACGAAGTCGCCCTAACGCGCGACTTCTCGCAATGACGGAAATTCGCCAAAAATTGCAGAATCTAATATAAAAAAACACAGATTCTGCGATTCTGCGCTAATTCGCAGAATCTATCGCGAAAATTTGCCATTTTTTAGATTGCCACGAAATCACTCAAAGAGACAATCGCGCCCATCACAACCACCCCTTTTTCTTAAAATACACGATAGGCAAAATAGTCGAGATTATCATCACAAGCACGACTATCGGGTAGCTGTAAGTGAGTTTCAGCTCGGGCATATGCTCGAAATTCATCCCGTAAATCGTCCCAATTAGCGTAGGTGGCATCATCGCCACGGTTACGACGGTGAAAAGTTTGATGATTTTGTTTTGCTCGATATTGATTTGGGAGGCAAAAAGCGCGTGGATATTATCAAGCGCATTCATATTCACCACGCAAAAGTCAATTAGCGAATTTAAGTCTTTTATAATCGTAGTGATATTGCGCTTGACATCGGCGTCTGGCTTGTTGCTTGACAAAAGCGCACTTAACGCACGCCGTTTGTCAAAGAGCGAATCGCGCAGCCGTGTGCTGACATCTTGCAGATTTGAGAGAGAGCCAAGCACTTCGTTATAATCGAATTGATTTTCAAAGACGCCTTTTCGCAGACTTCTAATATCACGCGTGAAATTTTCAATCATATCGGCGTCCTTTTCGATTCGCACTTCAAAGATTTTGGCAATCAAATCATATCCATCCTCAAAATTGCGCGGGGACGCCAAAACGCGCCGTTCAATGTCATCAAACACCTGAAATTCGCTGTAACGAATCGTAAAAAGCATACTTTTGCAAAGCAAAAATGTAATCGTCTCATCGCGCGAATTGCCATCCAAATCGCCCTGCCCTAGCTTTACCAAAAAGCGCGTGTTTATGGTAATCGAATCCTTATCCTCCCAATATCTAGCCGATGATTCAATCTCTTCGCGCTCTTCTTTGGTAGGGATTGCAATGTCATAGATATTTGAAATCGCGCCAATTTCCTCAATGCTAGGATTTAGCAAGTCAAGCCAAAGGATATTTTTGCCCTCAATGTCCTCCATCGAATCATAAGTGTATTTTGAAACTAGCGAATTGCGCTTTGCAAAGATATTTATCATTTTTCGCCCCTTAAAGATTCGCCACGCATAGCATAGATTCGCCCTTATTTTCTATCCAAAACTTCAAATGCGGGTAAAATTTTGCCCTCCAAAAGTTCAAGCGAAGCCCCGCCACCTGTGGATATAAAGCTCATATTATCAATCTCACCTGCCTTATCCACAGCGTCCGCCGTATCGCCACCGCCAATTAGGCTAAATGCGTAGGTATCGGCGATATAATGCGCTAGATTAAAAGTCCCACGCGAAAACTGCGAAATCTCATAAATCCCAATCGGTCCATTCCAAATAATCGTCTCACTATCGCGAATCACCTCGCCAAATAGCTTAATACTCGCAGGTCCCGAATCTACTGCCATAAAATCTTCTGGTATGTCTTGTGCTGGGGTGATTTTGATATTTTTGTGCGTTTTTATATCATCGGTGCTGACAACATCGACAGGCAAGTAGATTTTTACGCCTTTTTCTTTGGCGTGGCGGAGGATTCGCCGTGCTTCTTCTAGCAAATTGTCCTCTGTGAAACTTTTTTGCATATCATAGCCTACGGCTTTTAAAAAAGTATTGCTCATCGCCCCGCCGATTATGATTCTATCCACCACTTCCAAAATATTATCTAGCAAAGTTAGTTTTGAGCTGACCTTAGAGCCGCCGACTATCAAAAGCACGGGGTGAAGCGGATTTGTGAGAGCCTTTGCAAATGAATCAATCTCTTTTTTTAGCAAAAGCCCTGCGACTTTTTCTTTTGCAAAGCTGGCTATGCCAAAAGTAGAGCTATGTTTGCGATGGCTTGTGCCAAATGCGTCATTTACGAAAATATCGCAAATTGATGCAAGCTGTTTGCTTAAAAATTCCTCGTTTTTTTCCTCGCCCTCATAGTAGCGGATATTTTCTAGCAAAATCACTGATTTCATTTCAAGCGTGGCGATTATGCTTGGCACACTATCGATTCGCTCGGTAAATACGATAGATTTATCAAGCAAACGCTCCAATCGTTTTATGATATGTTTTAGCGAATACTTTGAATCTTTGCCCTTTGGACGCCCCAAGTGGCTTACCAAAATGATATGCTTTGCGCCATTGTCAATGCAATAATTTATCGTAGGTATTGCCTCGCGAATCCTCTTGTCATCGGAGATATTAAAGTCCGCATCCATCGGCACATTAAAATCCACGCGAATCAAAATCCGCTTATCCTTCACATCTATATCGCGCACGGATTTCACGCTTTGCATCATTTGAATATTTTTCATTTCTCCCCCTTTTTTAAAAATGTGAAATTTTATCTATTTTCTACTGATAAAATGCTTGTTTTTTTAACTAAAAATCGCACGATTATAAAAATCACTAGGCAGAGTGCGAAAAACGCGCTAATAATCGCACTTGGCATTATGATTCCCCCCCCCCCCTATTTGCAAATTTTTAATGGCGCAAAATAAAATATTTGTCGCAAATAGCGAGCTTGCCAAGCCAAAAAGTGAGTTATATTCTCTGCGCAAGGTAGATTTTAGCGAAAATGGCAGAGAGTTTTTGCTGTAACGCGCTAAATTTGGCAAAAAGCAGGGCGTAGAATCGCACCATTTTTGATACGCTTCGCCAAACTTTTTGCTTAAAAATGCCTCTTCTGCGTAGATGATTCGCTCATAATAAAGCCAAAATGCAAGACAAAATAGCAAAGCAAAAATCCAATTTCCAAGCATTATCACGGGGGATAACATCATCAAAAAATTGCCAAAATAAAGCGGATTGCGGCAGGTAGCATATAAACCGCTTGTGTTTAAAACCTCCGCTTTTTGCTCTTTTGTATTTCGCCCCGAAGTGTCCTTTGGCGCGTATCCCACGACAAAAATACGCCAAATCTGCCCCGCAAGTCCGATAAAAAGCGAGAAAATAATCAGTGCGTTATTATAAGATTTGCCATCAAAAAGTGGCAATTCAAAGCAAAAAATAATCGCCACAATAAAAGGCACAAGCACCAAAGGCAAGTAACTGCGCCACCGAAACAAAAAATCGCCTTCGTTTTTCAATCTATCTTTTAATTGCATTTTCTCTCCCCTTTTAATTTTTGCGCTAGATTCTGCGAATCGCAGAATCTGCTTTAAAATTTGCCCTAGATTCTGCGTTTTTCGCCAAAAATTACCCCTAGATTCTGCGTTTTTCACCAAAAATCACCCCTAGATTCTGCGAATTTTATGAAAATCGCAGAATCCAATCCGTCATTGCGAGAATTTACGAAGTAAATTCGTGGCAATCCATATTTTCGCCCTAGATTCTGCGAATCGCAGAATCTGCTTTAATTTTCGCCATAGATTCTGCGAATCGCAGAATCTCGCAATGACAACGAAATAAAATTCGCCAAATCTCACAAGCTCAATTTCAGCATAAAGCCAAATTTCGTTTCATTTGGCACAGATAGCTTCGCGCCGTGCGTGTTTATCAAATATAAATTTATCGCACTCCACTTGCTAAATCGCCAATCAAAATACAAATCCACTTCGCCTTGCGCGTTTCTAGCACTCCCATTGCGCGAAAAATCGCCCCTAAAAAAATTATATCCATACGCCAAATAAATATCTAAAAAATCGACTTTAAATCCCAATTTACCATAGATTAAATGCACATCACGGGCATTTTCAAGCGCATTGCCACTGAAATAAAAAAATGGATTAAATGAATCTCCAAGCGTATTTAGCGAGCCAATACCCGCTTCGCTATGAGTGTTTCTATACCCCGCAGTGGCGTAAAATAGCCCATATTGCGAATCATATCTCCCGCCAATATCCGCGTGAATCAAATGACTTGTCGCAGAATCTCTAAATGCCGAATATTTATCTTCAAATCCCCCGACAAATCCCGCATCCATCACAAAATACCGCGTTTCAATCTCCGCTTTACCCGCCACAAAGGCATAGATTCGTGGCGCGTAAAATCCATACGCCTTAAAGTGCAACCACTCCCACGCTTCAAAGGTTGCCCCCAAATAATATCCGCCACCATATCCCGCATTTTTGCCATCATATCGCTTAAAACTCTCAAATCCGCTTAATTCTCTATCCAAAACGCGCCCAAATTGATTGACATAAATCGCGTCAATTAGTAGCCACCCCACGCTATTATTGCTAATCCACACGCCATCAAAGTGCTTATCAATCATATCAGTTTTACTCTCAATCCGCCCCGCCTTTATCGCCGTATCGCCATCAAAATACTCTAAATAACTCCGCGCAATCATCGCGATATTATTATCCCAAAAGTCCTTTGACGCGCTACCTTTGCCACCTTGCGTTTGCAAATTTCGACTTTGCTCCCAAAGTGGCAACGCCCCGCGAAATCCCAAATGCAATCTAAAATATCCATAAAAATCGCTTTTATAATAAAGTCCAAACGAAGTCGCCAAATACGAATCTGTCCGCTGTGATGAGTTCGCAAAGTCAAAGAGCAAGTTTATATCACCGCTTTTTTCGCCGCCTTTTAGGGCATCGATAAATTTATTTTCGCTACTATCGCCACTTACCGCAGAATCTTCTGCATTCAACAGCGCAAACACCACAAACATCACAAGTAAAATCTTTTTCATACACAAATCCTTTCAAAACCAAATATTATCAAGCAATCGCACTTCGCTTATCTGCCCCGCTCTGTGTGCGCTAGGGACTGCCACGCGCACCGCAAGAAGCAAAATTGTAGCATTTCTAAGTGCCTTTTTTGCTTTATGCAAATTAAAATCCACGATTTTACAATAATCAATCGTTAGGCTTTCAATGTGTGAGAGCGCGATATTTTCTAGCACCTTTGAATCGCACTCGCCCTTTTCATAAGCCACTCGCACGGCATTTATTGCGCGTGGGATTTTTAGGGCGTTTTGGTAAGAATTTGCATTTAAATATTTGTTGCGTGAGCTTAACGCCAAACCATTTTTATCTCTCACAATCTCGCAAGGCACGATAATTATTGGCATAAACAAATCGCTAACCATTTTTTTGATGATGAGAAGTTGCTGTGCGTCCTTTTGCCCAAAATACGCGCAATTTGGGCGAATGAGATTAAAAAATTTCATCACCACGCGAAGCACACCATTAAAATGCCCCGCACGAAGTCCGCCCTCAAAGGCGTTTGCTAGATTTTTGGGCGGGATTATGTTAGTTTCATTGCCACTATCATACATTTCAGCGATAGTGGGCAAAAACACCGCATCTACGCCGTTTTTCTCGCATAGCTCCAAATCCTGCGCTTCACTTCGCGGATATTTATCAAAGTCCTCATTTACCCCAAATTGCGCGGGATTTACGAAAATCGAAGCAATCGTTTTTTCATTATCGTGCTTACTTGCGCGAAATAGCGATAGATGCCCATCGTGCAACGCGCCCATCGTAGGGGCAAATCCAATCCGCTTATGCGCCAAACTCTTGCGCCACAAGCGCAAATCATTTTTTGTGCGTAAAATGTCCATTATTTGTCTCCATTTTGTAATTTTTGAAGTATGAATTTTGTAAGCAGTGCGGGGCTTTTGTGCGTGTAAATAGGACGCCCGATGACTAAAAAATCGCTTTTTTGATTTAGCGCAAAGGATAGCGTGGAGGCACGATTTTGGTCATCTTTTGGATTTGGCAAATCTAGCGCAAAATCCGCGCCAAAATCATCAAAATCACTTTTCACAGGGCGAATCGCAGGTGTGAGCGTCAAAAGATTGAATTTTTCTTTGACAAGCGCACTCTCAAAAGGCGAACACACAATGCCATCGATTTTGCATTCCGCCGCGATTCGCGCAAGATTCGCCACGCCTTTTTCAATGTCGCAGTTATAAATCTCGCTAAATCCACCATTATCAAAGCTAGTAAGCGCGGTTACAGCAAAAATAAGGGGCGTATTTTTCGTGCTATGCGTAAATTTTGCAATCTCACTCATTACGATTCGCCCAGCTGATGCGTGAATCGTAACTATATCCACGCCCAAATCCGCTATTTCACGGAGCGAATCCATCATCGTATTTGGAATATCATAGAGTTTCAAATCCAAAAAAATCCTAAAATTTAAACTCTGCATTTCTCTCACAAACGCCACACCATCGCGGATAAAGCTACGAAGCCCGATTTTTAGGTAGAGATTTTGCAAATCGCTTTTTTTGAGAGTTTGCGCTAGATTCGCACAGAGTGCCACATTTTGCGCTTTTGTTGGCATATCAAGGGCGATGATTAGGCTAGGCATTTGCGTCCTTTGTTTGTTGTCATTGCGAGACTTGCGAATGCAAGGCGTGGCAATCTAAATTTTGCAAATTTTGCAAAACTAAAACGCAATTTTAGCAAAATTTGAATTTAGAATGGGATAGATTCTGCGAATCGCAGAATCTGCCTTGACTTTTTATTCAACTTGCCTTTTTAGCCATTTTAATGCGTGTCCTTTTAGGTGCGGGGATAGGGCGGTAAAAACTTTGGCATTATAGTCCTTTAACCACGCAGATTCTGCGCTATTTAGCATTTTAAAGTTGATTAAGTCCTTTTCAAACGGGCAAAGTGTGAGCGTCTCAAAGCGCAAAAACTCGCCAAACTCCGTGCTTTTATCACTTACAATCGCCACCAAATTTTCTAGTCGAATGCCCCATTTGCCCTCGCGATAAATGCCCGGCTCAATCGATGTAATCATCCCCACCTGCGCGATATTCTCCGCATTTGGCGTGGCAAAATGCGAAATTGCCACCGGTGCTTCGTGGACATTTAGAAAATATCCCACGCCGTGCCCCGTGCCGTGCATATATTCGATACCTTCACGCCACAAAGGCGCACGTGCAAGGCAGTCAAGCAAAGGCAAGGCAATCTTTGGTGTGAAAACTGCGGTGGATAGGGCGATAAGCGATTTTAAAACTAGCGTATAATCGCGCTTTTGCGCTTCGCTCACACGCCCCACGCCCACCACACGGGTAATATCGCTCGTCCCATTTTGATACTGCGCCCCTGAATCAATCAGCAACAATCCATCGCCAAAAATCTCGCTGTGATTGTCCTGCGTGGCGCGGTAGTGGGGCAGTGCGCCATTTGCATTAAACCCTGCAATCGTGGCAAATGAGTTGCCTACAAAAAGCGGATTTTTCGCGCGAAATGCGGTGATTTGCGTATCGATGTCTAATTCTGTGAGATTTGTGGAGTTTGTTTTGTTTGCCCCATTTCTTGCGGAGTTTGAATCGATTTGTCCCCCCTCCCTTGCGGAGGGGGCTAGGGGGTGGGTAAAGTCGTTATTGCCAAATTTTGCGCTACTATTTTTTTGTGATTTAACCCACCCCCTTAATCCCCCTCCGCAAGGGAGGGGGAGAGAATGCGAATTATCCTCCGCAAGGGAGGGGCGGATTTTAGAATCCGCAAAATCTTGCCCTTTTTTTATCCGCGATTCAAGCCACGCGAAAAACTCGCACAACGCCACGCCATCGCTTATCATCGCATTTTTTATGTGCGCTAATTCAGCTTCGTTTTTCATCGCTTTTAAAGTCGCACTTGGATTTGTGCGTTTGATAATCTTATTTTGCCCTGCTTTAAGCACTTTTGCGATGTAAATGCTCGTTTTTCTCGCGTCTAGCAAAACTTTTGCATTTTTGATTTTGCAAAGTGCCGTTTCAACGCGATTATATTCGCAAATCTTAAAACCTTGCTTTTTTAGATTCTGCGATAATTTGGGAGCGAGATTTTGCGCAAATAGCACCGCCTCCGCCTTTGAGATTAGCAAAAAGCTCATAAACACGGGATTATACTCGATATCGCTCCCGCGCAAGTTCGTAATCCACGCAATATCATCAAGCGCACTTATGAAGTGGCAATCCGCACCAAACTCCGCCATTTTCGCGCGAATCTGCGCTAATTTTTCGCTAGATTCTGCGCCGATAAACTCGCGCCCTTGCGGATAAATCGCATTGCAAGGCAAAGGCGGACGCTCCCAAATTTCACTTACCAAATCGCAGAATCTAATATCTACGCCTTTTAGCGCGGTTTTTAACTCTTTGTGTGCGCTAATTGAAAGCGTTTTTGCATTCACCCCCACGCAATCGCCTTTTTTCAAAACGCCACGCAAAAATTCTGCATAATTTGGCGACTTATGCAAAGCAATCCCACTGCCTTCTAACTCGCGCTGTGCTTGGATAAAGTAGCGTCCATCGGTGCATAAATACGCCTTTTTTGGCAAGATAATTAGCGTCCCCGCCGAGCCACTAAATCCGCTCATAAACTCCCTATCTTTAAAGCAAGGGGGCAAATATTCGTTGTTATGAATGTCGTTGCTTGGGATTATAAATGCGTTTAGATTCTGCGAAGTCATCAATTTTCGCAGGGATTTTAGGCGAGATTTAATCATTTTGTAAGTCTCTTAACAAATATTTTGATACCAAACATAACCCCCGCCACGATAAATAGCACCCACGCACACTGCGCAAATAAATCGGGTAATGCGTGAATATTATCGCTATGCACGCCCCCGCCGATAAGTCCAGCGATGACATTGCCAAGTGCCGAGCTGATAAACCAAAGTGCCATCACAGATGAGCGAATGACATTTGGCGCAAGCTTTGTCATAATCGATAGCCCCACAGGCGAGAGACACAGCTCACCCATCGTTAAAAACCACATACTTATCACAATCCACCACATTGAGACACTTTGTCCGCTTGCAATCACCGCCTTTGACGCAAAAATCATTATGGCAAATCCCAACCCAGCGCAGATAATCCCAAGTGCGAATTTGGTAATCGAGCTTAACTCACAGCCCCGCCTTGCCAAAAATACCCAAAGCATACTCATAAGCGGGGCAAATGCGATGATAAAAAGCGGATTTAGCGACTGCGACCACGCGGCAGGGACTTCATATCCAAAAATGACTCGATTTGTGAAATCGTGGGCGAAGAGATTAAATGAAGTCGGCTGCTGCTCAAATGCCGACCAAAAGAACGCCGATGCGAGATATAAAATCGCTAATAAAATAAGATTTTTCTTCTCTGCCTTATTTAAGTTACACAAAAAATAAAGGTAGAAAAAGTAAAGTCCTGACGCCACTGCGATGATTAAAATCATATTTTTTGATAGCGAAATGGGATTTATCTCCAAAATCCCACTTGCCACAAGCAAAAATACCCCCGCAAAAATCACAATAAACCCAAAAATAAAAGGCAGGGCAAATCTATGTCGAATCGGCGGTGCTTCGATACTATGCTCAAAGCCGACTTTTTTATCAAACTCGCTAAAATCTTTTAGCGTTTTAAAGTAAAAAATCACCAGCGAAATCAGCATACCAATCCCGCCCACGCCAAATCCCAAGTGCCACCCAATCTCTTTTTGCGCTAGTCCGCAAAGTAGTGGCGCGACAAATGCGCCCAAATTTATCCCCATATAAAAAATCGTAAATCCGCTATCGCGCCGTGCGTCGCCATCTTTGTAAAGCATACCCACCATCACACTCGCGCAAGTCTTAAACAACCCAGAGCCGATGGCAATAAAGCAAAGTCCTAAAAAGAACGCAATTTGCGTGAAATACGACAGCGCGATAAATAAATGCCCAAGTGCCATA
Organism: Helicobacter sp. 23-1045; assembly: GCF_053654655.1. NCBI lineage: Bacteria > Pseudomonadati > Campylobacterota > Epsilonproteobacteria > Campylobacterales > Helicobacteraceae > Helicobacter > Helicobacter sp. 23-1045. The sequence goes on along the minus strand of NZ_JBSIUR010000018.1, from coordinate 9,726 downwards.
ATCACCGCGCCAACGAGCACCGCCCGTTTTTGTCCAAAAAAGTTATCCGCAAGCCATCCGCCGGGCAATGTGGCAAGATACACGCACCCGCCATAAATCCCGACAATCGCAGAAGCACTCTCACGCGCAATCCCAAGTCCGCCATCCATAATCGCCGCCGCCATAAAAAGCACAAGTAGCGGGCGAATCCCATAAAATGAAAATCGCTCCCAAACTTCTGTCATTGAAAGTGAAAAAAGTGGCTTTGGATGCCCGATAAACGCAGAATCTAATGGGTTGTTTGTTGCTGAATCATTTTTTGCGTTATTTTTTGCTGAATCGTTTTTTAGCGAGTTGCCTTTTGCCATCGAAAAATCCTTATAATTTTACAAATTTTAAAAGCGATATTTTAGCGACAAAATACGCCACATTGCAAACAAAGCAATGAAAATTTACGATATTTTTGCAAAAATTACGCATAGATTCTGCGAAATAGCGCAGAATCTAAAATATGATTTAAATCGCAGAATCTAGCGCGAAAAAACCACAGATTCTGCGATTTTTTGGCTAAAATTGCAACTTTAAATTTTACAATAAAAAGGAAATATTTATGCAAAACAATCCCAAAGTCGGAGTTGTGATACCAATTTACAATGTCGCGCCGTATTTGCGTGAGTGCTTGGATTCGGTCCTCGCACAAACTTATGGCAATTTTCACGCAGTGCTTGTAAATGATGGCAGCACGGATATTTTGGAGGGCGAATCTAAAAGCGAGAGTTTAAAAATCGCGCTAGAATATGTCGCAAGAGATAAGCGATTCGTGCTGATTGACAAGGCAAATGGAGGATTAAGTAGCGCAAGAAATGCGGGGATTTCCTACTTTGCTAATTCACTTGTGGGCAATTCGTCTCTTACACAATCTTCGCGGAAGTTTGAAAAATTCTCGCTCGATGAACCGATAGTTCTATCTCACTCGAATTTTTCGGCACAACCCACGAATCTCGCGCAAGATACTAGAATTGCGGAGGATTCAAAAGATTCGTCATTGCGAGATTCGCAACGCGAATCGAAGCAATCCAAAGATTCCTCCTCACTTGCAGAGGATTCACAAATGACTTTTTACACTCACCCAAATCACACGAATCTAACCCCACCCAAAATCGACTACATTATATTTTTAGACTCCGATGATTTTTGGGAGGCGGATTTATTAGAAAAATGCGTAGATTCTGCGATAAAGCATAATGCTGAGATTGTGTGGTTTAGCTGGCATAATTTCATCGATGGCACGCCAAAAAATAGCGATACGCCAAATACTAACGGGGGGGGGGGATTTAGCTGGATTTCATCTTACAAATACACACAAAAGGGCGTGATTTGTGGTGTAGATGTGCTAAATCGCGCAAGGGAGCTAAATCGCCAGTTTCTTTCCAATGCGTGGGATATTCTCATAGATTGGCGGTATTTGCAAAACATAAATTTGCGCTTTTTGGATGGCGTGATTTGGGAGGATGTGCTCTTTGCCGAGCTGCTTTTTGCGCAGAGTGCGCGCATTGCGCTTTTGCCACTGCCTCTTACAAACTACCGCATACGGCGCGATTCTACGCAGAATTTCGCTTCTTTTAAGCAAAAGATTTTGCCTCCATTTGTCGCGCCACTGCAAAAATATTTTGCCGACACAAATACCGCGTGGGCGTATTTTAGCGCGTTTAGCTGGGTGAAAATTGCGGTAGAATTTGCGAAATTTTTAGAAAATCATAGCAATAAAAATCTATGCCACAAATTGCAAAGTCAGTTTTTAGCGCACCTGCTTGCAGAATCTAGCGCGATTATGGACTTTGAGTGCGACCCGTATCAAATGCAAGGCGAATTTTTGGCGATGGCTGGGCGATTTGGTGGTAAATATTTGCCAAAAAGCAAAAGGCGATATGCCTATTACAACTCGCCTATTTTGTGGAGAATCTATGGTATTTACACAATACTAAGTGCGATAAAACGGAGAATAAAAAAGATTTGGAAATCGTAGGGGATTTGAGATTTTCATTGATGGCGAGATTCTGCGAAATTTTATTAGATTCTGCGAAACGCAGAATCTACGAATTAGATTGCCACGAATTTGACAAGTCAAATTCTCGCAATGACGGATTATTTTACCCGCCCCCTTTATCCCCCTCCGCAAGGGAGGGGGAATTTTTCGTGCGAAGCGCAGAATCTAATCAAAAAAATACAAATTTCGCAGAATCTAAACACAGATTCTGCGCTAGATTCTGCGAAATTCTCACGATTCACCCATCATTTTTTTGACTAATTTCTTTGCTTTGCTGTCCTGCGTGCTTGCAGATGAGTTGTAAAGCAAATTGATATATTTTTCGTATTCATCTTGCGAATTTAGCGCGTTTTCGCCATCTTTTGGCGATAATTTTGTGTATTCGCCATCTGCCCCTAGCTCGTGTGCTTGGCAGTTATCGGCGATTTGTGCTTTTAAAATTTCTAGCAATTTTTCAGCGATATTTTTGTTTTTCACGGGCGTCATAATCTCCACTCGTTTTTCCAAATTTCGTGGCATTAAATCCGCACTAGCAAAGTAAATCTGCGGGTTTGCGTGTTTGAAATAATAGATTCGTGCGTGCTCCAAATACTTGCCGATAATTGACACCACGCGGATATTGTCGCTAACGCCGCATAAGCGCGGGATTAGACAGCAGATTCCTCGCACTATCATATCGATTTTTACCCCCGCCTTACTTGCCGCATAGAGTGCCTCAATGACATCAACATCAACTACGGCGTTTGCTTTTAGGATAATGTAGCCGTCCTTGCCCTTTTTTGCCTCGTCTTTGATTAGCTCCAAAATTTTTGGCTTAATCTGCGTAGGCGCGACAAATAGCGAATCTAGGCGCGCTTGGTGCGAATATCCTGTGGATAGCGTGTGAAAAAGTTTGATAGCGTCATTTGTAATGCCCTCATCTGCGGTAAAAAAGCTAATATCCGTGTAGATTTTCGCGGTGGCTGGGTTGTAATTGCCCGTTGAGAGATGGACATATTTTTTAAATTCGCCACCGATTTTTTTCACTACAAGCGCGATTTTGGCGTGAACTTTTAAGCCCGGGATTCCATAAATCACATGCGCCCCTGCGGTTTCTAACGCCTTTGCCCAATAGAGATTGTTTTCCTCATCAAAGCGCGCTTTTAGCTCCACTAGGACGCTAACTTGTTTATTGTTTTCCGCTGCTTGGGCGAGTGCTTTGACAATGGGCGAATTTTTGCCCACGCGGTAGAGCGTCATACGAATGCTATACACATCTGGGTCGTTTGCCGCGCTTTGTATGAAATTCACCACAGGGTCGAAGCTTTGATATGGGTGATACATCGCAATGTCGCCTGAATCGATACTTTTAAAAATGTCGATTGTGTTATTTAGCGGTGGGAGCGTTTTTGCGTTGAAATTTGGCAATCGCAAATGCGCGAATCGATTCGCCCCTACAATCTGCCACAAAGCGCTTAGATTCAAAGGTATTTTGTAGCTATAAATGTCATCTTTATCGATTTTGATATGCTCAGAGATAAAATTAACCAAACTATTATCCTCTGTTTCGCCTATTTCTAAGCGGACAATCTCGCCTTTTCTGCGCGATTTTAGCCCCTCTGTCATAATCTCCAAAAAGTCATCGGCTTCCTCTTCTTCAATCTCCATATCCGCATTGCGCGTAACTCTAAATGAAGTGTAGCTCAAAACTTCGCAACCTTCAAAAATATCGCCGATAAATTCGCCCACAACCATTTCAATCGGCACATAAATGCCCTCCGAGTTATTATTGTCTGTTACTTGGATAAATCTAGGCAACATTCGTGAGATTCGCACCATTCCAAATTTGGTTTTGTTTTTGTTTGTGGTGTCTTTTAGTTTGATTGCCATTCCAAAGGATAGATTGTTGAAATGCGGAAATGGGTGCGTTGAATCAACGATGATTGGGACGATTATGGGATACAAATCGCTAAAAAAGAACTCTTTTAGGTGCTTTTTTTGGCTCTCATTTAGTTGCGAAAATGATTTGATAAACAAATGCTCTTTTTCAGCCTCTTTGCGAATCTCTTCAAACAACGCCTCTAATCGCTCTTGCTCTTTGTGGATATAGCTACGAATCGCAATTAGTTGCTCACGCGGCGTAAGTTTATCCGCACCACAATCGGTGATTCCTGCCAAATAAAGCCGTTTTAGCCCCGCTACGCGCACCATATAAAATTCATCTAAATTCGTGCCATAAATGGCGATAAATTTTAGTCGCTCAAAAAGCGGGATTTTTTTGTTACTTGCTTCATTTAGCACACGGGTATTGAATCGCAACCACGACAACTCGCGGTTAAAAAATAATTTTTTCATACTTTTTTCCTCCAAAATTTAAAGTTGCAAATTATACTATTTTTTATCAAGCATTTTACATAGCATATCAATAACGCTAATAATCTCGCGGCGCGGGGACTTGCCATTTAGCTTTTTATGATAAATGTGATAAAAAATCATCGTTTCAATAATATAATCCACCAAAATGCTAATGTCCTTTGTGATTTTGATATTATAGTAGCGAATCTGCTGGTGGATGAGCGTTTTGCGGGATTTGATGATTTCATTATGAATATTCTTAAATGCCTTCAACTTGCCAATATCGCTACTCTCAAAGAAAAAATAAATGGTAAAATTCTCAACCGCCTTTAACTCTTTCTCCAATTTCTCATTTTCATACAGCTCAAACATAAAATGCAATCGCTCTTTTAGCGTGGGGAGCGTAGCAATGTGCTTGCTTATCTCCGCCTCTTTTTTGCGAATCTCAGGTATCATCACCTCATAAAGCAACTCATCTTTATCTTTGAAATGATAATAAAACACACCCTTTGAAATGCCTATATATCGCAGAATCGCGCATAAACTAATGCTTTTCAAAACACCAAGCGATTTTAGATATTTGCGCGTTTTCTCGATAATCTGCTCTTTTGTGACTTTTGCCATTTTTGCCCCCATAATCAAATCATAGATTTTAGCAGATTCTGCGAAAAAATGGATTAAAAAGTGGTGATTTTGTGTGGATTTGGTGTGAATTTTGCGTGAATTTGGTGGCAGATTCTGCGATTTTTGCGCGAGATTCTGCGTTTAGATTCTGCGAATTTCGTGCGAAACGCAGAATCCAAAACTTTTCCCCTCCCACTCCCTTGCGGAGGGGGATTAAGGGGGTGGGTAAAATAATCCGTCATTGCGAGGCACGAAGTGCCGAAGCAATCCACACCTTTTTTTGTCATTGCGAGTCCTTGCGATAGCAAGGCGAAGCAATCCAAATCACGCGAATCTAAAAGGCAAATAAAATCAATGATTTAAAAATGAATCAATAAATTAAATTTAGATTCGCATAAAGTCCGCGATTCGCATTTAATTCACAAGCCCCCTAAATAGATTGCTTCGTTGTTTTCGCTATCGCTCAAACTGCCTCGCAATGACGAAAAATACGCAAGATTCTGCGTTTAGATTCTGCGATTTTTGCGCGAGATTCTGCGATTTTTATGTAAATCGCAGAATCTAATCAAACAATACAAAAAACGCAGAATCTAATATGATTTTCGCAGAATCTATCCCACCACCTTTTCGCATCGCTCGCATATTCCGCCATCACTCTTTGCCAAATATCGCCAACAGCGTTCGCATTTGTGTGCGGTGGCTTTGGCGATTTTCACCACTACGCCATCTGTTTCAATGCTAAAAAGCGGATTTTCTACGCATTTTTTCGCGCCACTTACGATTAAGAGATTTGCCAAAATTTCGCTATCAATCTGTGCGCTAGATTCTACGCTGATTTCTAACTCTAACGCGGATTTTATGACTTTGTCTTTTTTTAGTTTGTCGATTTCTATGCCAAAGGATTCGCGGATTTTTAGCAAAAGATTGAAGTCCGCACTCAAAGCATACGATTCAAAGGTATCATCATATTTGCAATCAAATACACTTTGCAAATCGCCTTTTAGAGCGGGATTTGCGCACTCAATCGCTTCATTTATCGTGTAAGTCAGCACGGGCGCAAAAAACGCAAATAATTTTTGCGCGATGATACAAAGCGCACTTTGAATCCCCACACGCGCCTTTGATTCGCGCCCATCGCAGTATAAAATATCCTTTGTCAAATCAAAATAAATCCCGCTTAATTCATTTGCCACAAAGCTCATAACCACGCTAAAAGCCTTTGAAAACTCATATTCGCTAAAAAGCGCGTTTGCGCAAGTTAGCGTTTTTTGCGCTTCATTTAAAATCCACTTGTCAATTTCGCCAAGCGCGTTTAAATCGATTTGCGCCAAATCATTCGTATTTGCAAGGATAAAGCGCAGTGAATTGCGAATCTTGCGATACTGCTCGGCGATTTGCTTCAAAATATTTTTAGAGATTTTCAAATCGCCTTGATAATCGCTCAACGCCACCCACAGGCGCAAAATCTCGCTACCATATTCTTTTAGCACCGATTCAGGGGCGACTACATTGCCCTTTGATTTGCTCATCTTTTCGCCATTGTCATCAACGGTGAATCCGTGCGTCAAAATGCTCTTAAATGGGGCTTTGTGATTGATGGCACAAGAAATTAGCAAAGAGCTTTGAAACCACCCTCTATGCTGGTCGCTCCCCTCTAAATACATATCCGCTGGATAGCCTCCCGCATTGTATTTTGGCGGTGGCGGATTTGTGCTTTCACTCTCATTTGCGCCACTCAAAACCGCGCTCCAAGTGCTTCCGCTATCAAACCACACATCTAAAATATTGTCGCATTTTTCTAGCTCATCAGCCCTATCACGCAAAAGTGGCGGGAGCAAATCCACGACTTTTTTGCTCCACCAAATATCGCAACCCTCTCGCTCAAAAGATTCGGCTAAAAATGTAAGGATTCGCGAATCTAGCACGATTTCGCCACTTTTTTTATCCCTAAAAAATGCTAGTGGCACTCCCCAATCTCTCTGCCTAGAAATGCACCAATCAGGGCGATTTTCAATCATCGACTTTAAGCGATTGTAGCCTGACTTTGGATAAAAGGCGATTTTTTCGATTTCATCTAATGCGATTTGGCGCAGAGTTTTGCCAGAAAAAAAGGGCTTATCCATCAAAATAAACCACTGCTTTGTTGCGCGGTAAATCACAGGCTCGTGCGAACGCCAACAATGCGGATATGAATGCGTGATTTTTGTGTGTTTTAGCAGGTTTTCGCCAAGCAATTCTAAGATTTTTGGTTGCGCTTTAAAGATGTGCATCCCCACAAATTCATTCGCAACTTCCGCCCTTAAAAGTCCAAGATTCGCCAAAGATTCATCAAAGCAACCCCTGTCATCGACAGGCATTAGCACTTCTTCAATGCCAAATTTGCGACATACGAAATAGTCATCTTCGCCGTGTCCGGGCGCAGAATGCACTAGTCCGCTACCATTATCCATCAATACGTGTTCGCCAAAGATGATTTTGGATGTCCGTCCATTTAGCGGATTTATCGCGCTTGTGTCGCTTAAAAAATCCGCTTCAAATTCTCTTACAATTTTGCCCTTTGTAATGCCCTCGCTCACCATATTTTCTACTAATTTTTTAGCAAAAATGTAGCCCTCACTTGTGAGCGCGTAAGTCTCATTTGGATTTAGCGCGATTGCTTGATTTGCAGGGAGCGTCCAAGGCGTAGTAGTCCAAATCACAGCCTTTGCATTTGGCGCACCCAACTTATCTTTCGCGCTATCACTCATCTCAAACGCCACGAAAATCGAATCAGAGACTTTGTCCTTATACTCGACTTCTGCGTCCGCTAACGCCGTCTTACACGCCCAACTCCAATAAATAGGCTTGCTTCGCTCACTCAAAAGCCCCTGCCTTGCAATCGCACAAAGACAGCGATAAATGTCCGCCTCAAAAGCAAAATCCATCGTTTTGTAGGGATTTTTAAAGTCCCCCAAAACGCCAAAATTTTGAAATTCATCGCTTTGAATGCCGACAAATTTTTTTGCGTGCTCCCTGCAAAGGGCGCGAATCTCTTTTTTTGGCAACGAATCTTTTTTGTCCTTGCCAAGTGCCACTTCAACTTGTTGCTCGATAGGCAATCCGTGGCAATCCCACCCCGGCGTGTAAAAAACGCGCTCCCCTTGAAAATAATGATATTTCACCACAATATCTTTTAAAATCTTATTTAGCGCGTGTCCTATGTGTAAATGCCCATTTGCATAGGGCGGTCCATCGTGGAGTGTGAAAGATTTTGGCGAATCTTTACGCTTTTGCCCCATAAATGCAAATGAATCATTTTCGCGCCATTTTGCATAGATTTTTGGCTCATTTGCGGGGAGATTGCCCCTCATTGCAAAGGGCGATTCGGCTAAATTTAGCGTGTCTTTGTAGTTTTTTTGCTCGGTTTTTTCCATAAAATGCCTTTAAAGTTTGGGATTAAAAAAGATTGAAATTTTAGCGAAAAATTTTTAATATGCTATAATTGCCCCCAAAATGGCGTTAATATTTCGTAAAAAAGGGCAAAAATGACAATTTTACTTCATAGAGCGATAAAAATCGGCGATAATGTCGTGGCGATTCGCGCAATTTACGCGATTAAGGCACTTTTTCCAAGCGCGAATCTAATCGTAGCGACAAACAATATCGGCGCAAATCTCTATGCAAACCTCCCATTTATCGACAATCTGCTAAATGTGGAGGCAAATCCAAACGCGATTTATGATATCCCAAATATCGATTTTTTTATCAGCACACACCGAAACACCGCAAATATCGCCATCGCCAAAGCCACAAACGCAAAGAAAATCATCATTCGCGCACATTTATTAACTTTGCTATCCCCGCGCTTTATAAACGACTATAATTTTTCTACCAAAATGCGTCCCGAAAGTGATAATCTACTGCGCCTTGTGCGACTAATCGACAAACGCGCATTTGATAGCAAAATAAAAAGCGTGGATTTTAGTGGGGCAAAGTTGCGATTCACGCGACAAAATAGCGATTTTGTGGAGAATTTTTTAGCGCAAGTGTGGCAAAATCAAATGCGCCAAAACGCAAATGGGGGGGGCAAAATAAGAATGTTGCGAATGTTAGTGAGTGTGAATCGTGCGAATCAAACAAATCTTATGCAACTTATGAATCTCACAAACCCCGCAAACTCATCGGCGTAAATTTCTTTGGCTCGGGCGGTGTGGGATATTTTTCGTTTGAATCGTGGCGTGAGATTGTCGAATCGTTGGCAAGTGAATTTAGCGATTTTGATTTTGTAGTGCTTTGTCCGCCAAATGCGCATTTAGAGCCCTTTATCGCGCCAAATGTGGCGATTTTTAAAAATAACGCAGATTTGCTAAATATTGTGGCGATGAGTGCGCATTGCAACGCGCTAATTAGCGTGGATACGGGCAATGTGCATATTGCCGATAATCTGCAAGTGCCTACGCTAGGCATTTACACGCACAAAATGTTAAAGCGATGGCGTGGCGGGACTTATGGTGGGCGATTCGCGCCGTTTGTAATGCCATTTCACAGCGATGAAAATGACATAATTTACAAGCAAAAACTTTTGATATTTTTAAAGGGGCATTTAGATTTGTAAGGTTTTGGATTTTGGGGCAAAAAATGGAGCAAAAAAGTCGGCAAAAAAAGATTCGCCACGATTTGTTGGATTCGCAAGCGAATCTTAAAGGCATTTAGCTTAATTGCGCTTTTAGCATCCAAATGTCTTTTTCTAACTTCGCGACAAC
>NZ_JBSIUR010000017.1:0-23952 GCF_053654655.1 Helicobacter sp. 23-1045 | reverse complement strand
TTGGTTTTTTGCGGTTAGTGCCTCAACTTTTGCGAGATTTATTTGCAGTGCTTCGCCTAACTTTACCACAGGTTTTTTATTCCATTTGTCATTATTATGCTCTGCTTGTTTTACTTCGCCCTCGTTGTTTGAGTATTTTAAGTCTAAAATTTGGGATAGTAAATTTTCATTATTGCCATTAAACTCCGCATTTATGGTGCTAAATTTATAAGAATTTGGCGCGATGAAAAATGTCGTCTCTGCGCTTACAGACTTGCCATCTTTGCTAGTGCCGACACAAGCGATACTCGCCTCACCGCTAGATTCAGGTGTGTATTCTCCAAAGATGAAGTTTTTCCCCTTGCCTGAAAATAATGCGCTAAAAAAGCTATTTTCTTTTGCAGCTCCGCTAAAACTTTTGCCACTTTTTTCGGTGATGGTGCAAGTTAGCGATGAAATGCCACTGCTAAATTTCCCCGCGCTATCGATTGAAAAAATGCGGAAATTATATGAGTTGCCTGAGATTTTGGTATGGACTTTTGAGGTAGTTTGATTTGTATTGCCATCTTTTTCATCTAAAATCACCAAATTGCCTAACTCATCGGGCTTTTCGGGCTCAGGGTCGGGTGCGCCACCGCTGTTTGGAGTATATGAGTTTCTCTCACAAGGTCCTGTCCTTTGTTGCACCCAGCCAAGCGCGTCCTCTTGTATAAACTCCCTAAAACGCACGGTTTGTCCGCCTTGATTTAGTAAAAATGAAGTTATATTACCGCCACCCGGTGGCTCATAGCAAAATCGCCATCCATAAGAGAGTTGATAGCTTACTAATCGTTCCTTACATTTCTTTTCATCATCTGTGTCGTCGCATTTGGGTTTGTAGTAATATCTAGTGCCTGTTTTGTCATCGTCACATAATTTTCTATTTGAGACTTCTTTGCCCTCTACTTTATCCACGCATTTGGAGACTTTTTCAAAATCATTTGGCACATTTCTATCGCTCGTATCATATTCAATCGCGCAAAAAGAAAATGTCTGTGGCTGATTCCAATGCCCCTGTGTTACAAATACATGGCAATCCCCAGCGTTCCAAGCGCAACCGCCATTACCGCGACAGCCACCTTCCCAAGCATTTTTAAATCTGCATAGTTTGCTTTGAGCGGTTTCTTCGGCAGAATCATCTTTATAGTCCAAACTCCACTTCCACTCTTTTTTGCAACCTTGTGGATTATTTGGCGGGAAAGGGGCGGCGCAATAAGTGCCGTGCCCTTTCCATTGGTCAGTATTTTGTGCGGTGCTATGAGCCATACCTATCTTTGCAAAGCAGCGAAAAACCTTGCCCGTTGGTCTATGTCCATTGCCCCCATCGCCGGGTCCTCCGCCACCTTGCCCAAAGGCAAATGCGCTAAATATAAGTAGCGCAAAAAGTAACTTCATCGCGCTTTTGGGGCGACTATAAAATCCCCCCCCCCCTAAACTGATATTTATTCTCATAAATAACCTCCATTTTTAAAATAGGCAAATTGTAGCACAAAATCTATATTTGTTGCAAAAAAATTTCGATTTTATCTTGCAAGTCGCGGATATTGCCTGTATTTTCGATGATAAAGTCTGCTTTTTGCTTTTTTAGCTCAATATCGATTTGGTTTTTTAGGCGAAGGTTTGCAGATTCTGCGCTTAAATTATCGCGTTTTTGGATTCGCGCTAGTTGCAAGTCGCGTGGCGCGTAGATTAAAAGCGTTAGCGGGATTGCATAGCCACTGCCACGCTCTTGTAGCTCGTAAAAAAGCGGAATGTCGATGAAATATGTGATATTTTGCGCTTCAAAAATTTGTGCTTTTTGCTCTGCGACTGCGCGGATTTTGGGGTGCAAAATGGACTCTAATGCGCGAAGTTTTGCTTTGTCGCTAAAAACGATTGCACCTAATTTTTTGCGATTGATTTGTGGGGGTTTGCGCTTGATTTTCGCAGAATCTCGCGCAATTTTCGCAGAATCTATCGCAGAATCTCGCACGAAATCCGTAGAATCTCGCACGAAATCCGCAGAATCTGCGTTTATTTTGTCATTCTGAGATTGCGAAGCAATCGAAGAATCTCTATTTTTTTGAGATTCTTCGCTATGCTCAGAATGACAATTTGAAGTATTTGTCGCAGAATCTATTAGATTGCCACGCTCGCTTCGCTCGCTCGCAATGACAAAGTGGGGCGATTCTGCGTTTTTCGCAGAATCTAATAAAATCTCATCTCCAAAGATTTGCACCACTTTGTCTTTGCTTTGCTCCAAAACTTCGTGTGCGATTAAGTCCGTGTCGATTATGGGATAGCCGTGTAGTTTTAGAATGCTACAAGCGGTGGATTTGCCGGTGGCAATGCCGCCTGTAAGGGCGATGGCGTTCTTAAATTCGTGTGTCATTTTGTTTCAATTTGCCTTTGGGTATGCAATTCACACGAAGTTTGCACTAGATTCTGCATTCGCAGAATCTAAATATTGGATTGCCACGATTTGCCTTTCGGCAAATCTCGCAATGACGAAAATTTGCCAAATCCACGAAAAATGCACCCAAAGACGAATTACCCATCGCTACTCTTTATTTTTCGTAATCGCCCTCATTGACGGGGCATCTTGTAGCACCGTCGCATTTCTATCCATATATTCTTTTTCTGTGCCGATTTTATGCTCGACATAATCGGCGTTTGCGTCCTTTATCACGGTGCGCGAAGTTTCGCTGATGATGTCTGTGCCGGGGATACTTTCGTGCTTGTAAAATTTAAAATACGCCACCGCGCCAATCGCGCCAATCACAACGAGTTTGCCAAGATTGCTCATAATTTGCTCCTTTTATTTTCAAAATCGGCGATTCTAGCATAATAATGCAAAATCTATACTATAATATCGCCTTAAAATTTTTGTTTTACGAAAGGTTGGAGTTGCAAAAAACTATTAAATTTTTACAAGAAAATGGCGAATTGAAAATCATCGAAACGCCATTAGACATTGAGCTAGAAATCCCACATATTGCCTATATTGAGGTAAAAAAGGACGATTCAAAGGCACTGCTTTTTACAAATCCTATTTGCAAACGGACAAATCAAGCATTCAAAATTCCTGTATTTATGAATCTTTTTGGCTCTTTTAGGCGATTAGAATTACTTGGCATAAATGCCAAATCCATTTCGCAAAGTGTGAGCGACTTTACGCGCCTATCCGCGCCCAAAAATTGGCGTGATTTGTTTGCAAAAATCCGCTTATTTAGTCAGCTTCGCTTTTTGCGCCCTAAAAAATTGCGCGATTCGTGGCATAAAACACATAAGATTATCCCAAAAGATAAAGTCGATTTATTTTCGCTCCCTATCTCAAAAACTTGGGAAAATGACGGCGGTAGATTCATAACCGCAGGGCAGATTTACACGCATAGCTTGGATAATTCGATGAAAAATTTGGGAATGTATCGGCTTCAAATTTATGATAAAAATCACTTGGGAATGCACTTTCAAATCCACAAAGATTCGATGATATTTTTTGATGAATATAAAAAGGCAGGGCGCAAAATGCCCGTGAGCGTGGCAATCGGAGGCGACCCGCTTTATACTTGGTGCGCTCAAGCTCCCCTGCCGCTTGGAATGTTTGAGTTAATGCTGTATGGATTTATCCGCAAAGTGCGCCCACGCCTCCGCAAATGCCAATGCAATGACATTTTTGTCCCGCACGATTGCGACATAATAATCGAAGGCTTTATTGACCCGCAGGATATGCGCGATGAGGGACCATTTGGCGACCACACGGGCTATTATACGCCTATTGAAAAATATCCTGTGATGGAAGTAGAAAATATTTTGCTAAAAGAAAATGCCGTGTATTTGGGCGCGGTGGTGGGAAAACCGCCTTTGGAGGACAAATATTTGGGCTATGCAACGGAGCGCATTTTTTTGCCACTTTTGCAAACCACAAGCCCCGCGCTGATTGACTATTATATGCCTGAAAATGGCGTTTTTCACAATCTCATTTTGGCAAAAATCGCGCCCAAATATCCCTCCCACGCACAGCAGATTATGCACGGATTTTGGGCGATGGGGCAGATGAGCTTTGTCAAACACGCCATTTTTGTGCCACAAAATGCGCCCGAGCTTACAAATCATCACGCAATCACGGAATTTATTTTGAATAATTTTGACATTAACGAGCTTTTTGTCTCACACGGCATTGTCGATGCGCTTGACCACTCATCGCCAAAATTTGCGCAAGGCGGGAAGTTGGGCGTGGATTGCACAAATGGCGCACCGCCTTATGAATCTCCGCAGATTTTAAGCGATGACGCACTTTTGGCAAAAATAGCGCAAAATTACAGCGAGGCGGTGGTTTTAAGGCAGTATTTTACGCACACCAAAAATCCGCTGATTTTGCTAGGAATTGATAAAAAATCGCGCGTTTTGGAGCATATAGACGCATTTCACTCGGCGCATTGTCGCATTGTCTTTGTGATGGATTCGTGCGATAATGATTTGGAAAATCCCTATATGTGCCTGTGGCGCGTTGCAAACAATATTGACGCAAAGCGTGATATTTTGGTGCAAAACAATGTCGCGCTCATTGACGCCACGCGCAAAGGTGCGCTTGAAAATTTCACGCGCGAGTGGCCCAAAGATGTGGATTGCAATGCGGAAGTTTTGGCGCGTTTGGTCGATTTGGGATTAATCGATAAGTCGCTTTGGCGAAAATTTTATATCGATAAATCTTACTCAACGAAAGGATGAAAGATGAAAAAGTGGATGTTAATAGCGGTGGCAGTGGCGTTTGTGGCGTGTGGCGATTCAAGTAAAAACGCAGAATCTAATGCGAAAATCGCAGAATCTAGCGTGGATTCTGCGAAAAGTGCGAAAAACGCAGAATCTAGCGTGAATTCTGCAAAAGATTCTGCGGATTCTGCGAAAGATTCTGTAAAAGATTCTGCGAATGCGACAAAAATCGCAGAATCTAGCGTGAATTCTGCAAAAGATTCTGCGAATATGGCGCAAAAAGCACCGCAAAAATCAGCGGTAGATTTATACAAAAAATGTATCGCTTGCCACGGCGCAAGGGGCGATAAAGTCGCACCGGGCAGTGCTGGGAGCATTCTAATCGCTGATTTAAGCAAACAAATTTTGATTGATGATATGAAAGGCTATCGCGCTAAAACGCTCTCACGCGGGGGAACTTCGGCGATTATGTATCTCCAAGCAAATGGGCTTATCGATGATGATATTGAGATTTTGGCTGAATATATTTCTAATTTTAAAAAGTAGATTCACGCCCTGCGAGATTCGCCACTAAAATGAAAACGATAAAATCCCTTTGCATTGCCGAGTATGAAAAGGACGGCTCAAAATTTTTGGCGCATTTAGCCCCTGCAAAGGGCGCGGAGCAGCTTTTAAGCGAATTGCAAGAAAAGCACAAAAAAGCCGTGCATTTTGTCCGCGCAAGTCGCGCTGTGAATGAATTTCGCCAAATTATCGAAAATAGTAGCGATGATGGTGAGCCAAAGGGTAGCTCTGGTGTGCCTGTGCTAAATGTCCTGCGTGGGCGGGAGCTTGTGGAATGCGCGTGTATTGTGGTGCGCTATTTTGGCGGGAAATTGCTAGGCATAGGTGGGCTTGTCCGTGCATATAGCAACGCCACGCTTTTAGCGGTGGAAAATGCAAAGAATTGCGGGGCAATCGTTGATTTTATCCATCTAAAAACGCACAAAATTTCGCTCCCATTTAATGCCATAAATCACGCAAAATATCTCTCAAACAAAATGGGTATAGCGATTTTGAATATCGCCTTTAATGCCGACTGCGCGGAAATCACGCTTGAATGCGATGATATGCAAATAATGGATTTCGCGAGAAATTTGCAAGGTGCAAAATGCCATATTTAGTCCTAACCACCATCATTTGGGCGTTTTCGTTTCCGCTCATTGGATATTTTATAAGTGGGCAGATGGATAGCTTTTTTGCGGCGTTTTTCCGTGTGTTTTTGGCGTTTTTGGTATTTTTGCCAATGCTTGATTTTACGATTCAAAATGCTTTGAAATTCAAATTATTTGCCATCGGTGCGCTTCAAATTGGCATAATGTATATTTTTTATTACAACTCTTTTGCGTATTTATCAGTCGCCGAAGTCGCGCTATGGACGATATTCACGCCGTTTTATGTGAGTTTGATTTATGATTTATTTGCTGGGCGATTTCGTGCGCTATATCTTTGTAGTATCGCGCTGTGCGTATTTGGCGCAGGTGTGATTAAATATAGTGGCGTAAATGCGGACTTTTGGATAGGATTTTTGCTTGTGCAGGGCGCAAATATCGCCTTTGGCGCGGGGCAGAGCCTGTATAAAGTGGTGATTGAAAAGCATAAAAATTTAGCGCAAAAAAGCATTTTTGGATATTTTCATTTTGGCGCGATGGTGGTGACAGGGACGGCGTTTGTCGCGCTTGGCGATAAGGACTTTTTACCGCAGAATCTTGCTTCGTGGGCGGTGCTGATATATTTAGGCGTTGTGAGCTCTGGCGTGGGATATTTGTGGTGGAATAAGGGCGCAGTGGCGGTGGATGCGGGATTTTTGGCACTAATGAATAATGCGCTAATCCCGGCGGCGATTTTGGTGGATTTGCTATTTTATTTCGGCGGATTTGGCGGGGCGAATTTATTTGAATCAAACGCCCTTTGGCGCGTTATTTTTGGCATTTTTTTGATGGCATTATCGCTTGTGATTCACAAAAAAATCATAGATTATTATGAAAAATAACGATTTTGCGAATCGCTAAAATTGTCATATTGAAACTTTGAAAAAGTCGAAATATCTCTAAAAACAAGAGAGATACTTCGCTACGCACTTTGTGCTTCGCGCGAGAATGACATTTTTTTGGATTGCTTCGATTCGGCGTTGCTGAATCTCGCAATGACGGATTTTTTTGGGATTTTACCCACCCCCTTAATCCCCCGCGCGCATTTGGGTTTGCGTGAAATATCAAATTGATAGCGTAAAAACGCACTCAATGCAAGTCGCATAGATTTGCCAAAAGCAATCCAAATCACGCGAATCTAAAAGAATTGCGAATCAATGTCCGAAAAATCAAATCAATAAATTATTAGATTCGCGTGAATCTAGTGTAGATTTGCAAGATTAGCACGAAAATCTTTGCAAATTTGACTTGCACTCATAATACGCCTATCGCGCAAAATGAGTTAGAATCCACGCTTTTGCTTGAAGTGTGGAGCAAAAATCTCGCATTAGCACGGCAAATCTAAATATCCCTACACCCAATCAAAGCGAATTGCAAAAGTGGGTTAATGAGTGGCACAAAGGGCAGACGATGGAAAATTATCGCGAACAAGAGAGCTCGCTAAACAAACTATTTCATCGCACCTATCCGCGCAATGATGATTTAGATGATATTTTAGCCAAAGTCGCCACACTCAACGACTTTTATAGCACCAATATTTTCAATATTTTCGCGGTGGCAAAGCATATAAAGGGCGTTGTAGGCGTTGATTTGCGTTTGCAAAATGGCGATGAAAACCTTGTGGGCGAAATCGCAACAGTCAGCATAAATGGCAAGGTGAAGCATTTCTATTCATTTGCGACAAAATTCTGCTCTCACCACAATGAAGCGGACTTTGCGATTTATGATAGCTATGTAGAAAAAATGTTGCTTTATTTTCAAAAGCGCGATAGATTCGGCGACTTTAAAGGCGCGGATTTGCGTGATTATGGGCGATTCAAAAAGGCGTTAAATGATTTTAAGGCATTTTATGGTTTGGATTGCAACTTAAAGCAATTAGATATGTATCTTTGGCAGGCAGGCAAAAAGCACTTTTCGAAGTATAAAAAATAAACAGATTCTGCGAATGTGCTTTGAAAATATTGCTAGATTCTGCGAATTTCACTAGATTCTGCGCCAAAATCGCAGAATCTAAATATGGATGGTTGTTTCGCTTCGCTCACAAAACAAGGCAAAGCCGAAGTTTCTTTATCCAATTCTGCGAATTGCCACGATTCTGTAACTTTTAACAAAGTCGCAGAATCTCGCAATTACAAAAAAATCTAACTCAGCTCCACAGGTTTGCCTGTGAAATACCCTTGCGCGTAGTCAATCCCCATATCTTTGATTGTATTGTAAATCGCCTCCGAGCTCACAAACTCCGCGACGGTTTTGATATCAAGCGATTTTGCAAACTGCACGATTGTCTGCACGATGATTTGGGCGTTTTTATCCTTGTCAATGTTGCTAATCAGCGAGCCATCTAACTTCAAATAATCAATCTGCAATTTCATCAAAATCGAAAAGTTAGAATACCCACTGCCAAAGTCATCTAGCGCGACTTTGACACCGATATCGCGAATATTTGTGATGAAATTATTCACACTTTCAAATTCCTCCACGCTCTCTTGCTCGGTGATTTCAGCAACCACGCGCCCCTCGATTTTATAATGCACGATGCGCTCCATAAACCACATCAAAAAGTCCGTAGAGTTCATATCCTCTAACGCCAAATTTATCGAAAAAACGCAGTCTTTCCGCTCGGCAAGGCGTTGAAATGTGCTTTCAATCATAAGGCGCGAGAGTTTAGAGTATGATGATGAACGCTTTGAGACTTCCAAAAATAATCCCGGCAAAACAATGCGCCCATCCCTATCCTTAATCCGCATTAACGCTTCGTATTTTATGTGATTTTCATTTGCATTATGTGGCTGAATACCCTTAATTCTTTGAAAATATGGAATGACATCTTTGTTTTTTAACGCTTGATAGACGATTTCGGTGTATTGGATATTGTTTTTAAAGACATTTAAAATCGGCAAATTGCGATTATAAATCACAATGGGATTGCGATATTCTTTTGCGTGGTGGAGTGCCATAATCGCATTTACCATACTATATTTCGCGCTCTCATAGGAAAATGCCACGCCGATAGTCGCAGAAATGTTTAGATATGTGTAATTATCAATCAAAATCTCTTTTTTACCCAAATAATCCAAAAATCCCTCTAACTTTTGGATAAAAACCGCCCTATCGGTGCAATTCGTCCATAAAATCGCAAAATCATCGCCGTGAATCCTATAAAGTAGATAATTTTCATTTTTGAAATAGCTTTTTAGCACTTGGGCGACAGAGTATAAAATATCATCGGCGAGTTTCACGCCATAAAAGCTATTTATTTCTTTGAAATTGCTTAGATTTAGCACGGCGATTACGTGATTTGGATACTGCTCTAAATCTTGTCGCAAAATGATACTTGTGCGAAGCCCTGTGAGCTGGTCGGTGGTGATTTTGGAATTTAGCGTGTAGATTTGGTTTGCGATATTGTTGTGAAAATATTTTGATAGCTCGGCGATTTCTTTGGGGGATTTTATGATTCGCTGTGCCCAGCTTTGGAAGCCAAATTTGTTGTTTTCATAAAAATTTCGCATATCCACATAAAAATCATTGATTGAGAGCAAAATATCATTTTTGATATATTTATTAGAAATAATCGCAATCCCCGCGAAAAACGCCAAATCAAGCACCACAATCACCATAATATACGCACTTACAAACACATCATTATAATACAGCGCATTATCTTTGAAAATGGAGAAAACGCCCATCCCAAGGAAAATATACAGCACATTGATTGCCAAAATAAAAATCAGCGGAATAAACAAAAACAACCTAAATTTATTATTTATATCTTGCAAATGCGCCCTCCATCAGCGTTTAAAATCCAAATATGTCGGTAAAATCAAATCTAAATCTGCGGGAATTTTTTTGGTGATTTTATCAAAAAATATTTTATTTGCGAATAAATCGCCAATAATTCCCATTTTTTTAACGCCAAATTTCCTTTTTATGTCTCTAAAATTTAATAGCACATAATCCACAAGCGACTCCAAAATCCCATACGCGATAATTTCGCGCTCCGTCCCTGCGAGAGTGAAGCTAATAATGGAGCGAATTGTCTTTAACTCATCATAAGTTTTTGGCGCAGAATCTTGCGGAGATTCTGCGTTTTTCGCAGAATCTTGCGTTTTTTTCGCAGAATCTAAATTCGCAGAATCTGATATTTTTTTTGCAGAATCTAGCGGAGATTCTGCGAATTTTGCAGAATCTCCAATATTTTTAAAGTCGATTTTTGGACTAATATCGCGCAAGCAATTTTTTGCCAAATCTAAAATAAATTGCGCGTGAGATTCTGCGTTTTTATGAGATTCTGCGAATGTGCGAGATTCTGCGAAATTATTAGATTCTGCGCCTAAAATCATCGCCGCGCATTCAAAAATATCAATGATATTTTCGCTAAACTTTGGCGCAGAATCTAGTGCCAAAATCGCCTCATACCGCGCCCCAAACTCACGGGCGAAGTTTGCGAT
Source organism: Helicobacter sp. 23-1045 (assembly GCF_053654655.1). Lineage (NCBI taxonomy): Bacteria > Pseudomonadati > Campylobacterota > Epsilonproteobacteria > Campylobacterales > Helicobacteraceae > Helicobacter > Helicobacter sp. 23-1045. Next base: position 13,604 of record NZ_JBSIUR010000017.1, on the reverse strand, counting down.
GAGTTTATCGCCATTTTCCAAATGCGAGATTTTTGCCAAAATATTTTTGGGATTTTTGTCAAAGGCGATTTTTGTGTGCGAAATTTTATCGCTTGGATTTCCCAAAAGCGTGGGATTTTTCGCGCTAATATAAGCGATAAAAATGTCAGATTCTGCGTTTTTCGCATTTCGCAGTGGCGTAAAATTCATCGCCAAAAACTCATCAAAATTTTTTGATTTTGCAATATTATTTTCCACAAATGCGCCATTTTTCCCCACAATAATTTCAAAAAATTTATCCGCAGAATCTGCGCGTTTTGCGAATAAAAACGGCACTTCTAACGCTGAAAAAATAAAGCATAAATTTGCCTCAAAAGGCAAAATAAAAAGCGCGTTTTTCGCGCCCACTTCACCATAAAAAACTTCTTTTACGCTCAAATTTATAAGCGGTTTTTCTAGCGTGGCGATGGCGTTTATTTCATCCTGCGAAGCGCGAGTGTAGAGCGAAATGGTAGAAATATCATTTGCCAAAATAAAATCAAAATTTTGGCGCGAATCGTGCGAATCGTGCTTTTGCGAATCGCCTTGCAAATCACCTTGCGAATCGCGCAAATCGCCTTTTTTAGTGGATAGCAAAATCGCGCCTTTGCTTGTGTTTAGCGTAATTTCATCCCCTTGCTTCAATAAATCGCAAAGATTTTTAAGCGCACTTTCCATCGCCGAATCTTGCAAAAATTTACGCGCATTTATTTGGCTAACACTTAAAATATTTTCAGCAGATTCTGCGATTTGCAGGGGTTTTAAGTGTTTTGGTGCTTCGCAAACTTCCACGCTTTTAAAGCGAAAATAAAGCGACAGCGGGATTTCCTTTGTCAATGCACTTGCAAAATCGCCCAAATTTTCGCCACTTGCGTAAAAATCTAGCGTTTTATCGCTAAATTCTACGCAAACTTCAAGCCCAAAATTTTGCGCGATTTTTTGCAAAAGCCCCAAAAAATAATCTTTGTTTAAATCGCTGTAAAAAAATGTGAATTTTAAAGTCAATCTAAAAGCCCTTGTATGAGAGATTTGCGACTTCTTGCAATGGGCGCGAATCGATTTTTTCAATCTCAAAGCCTAAATTTTCTAAAATCTTAAAAACCTCATTTTGCATTGTGATTGCGGATTTTTGTATCGTCTCGCTCAGCTCAAAAGTCGTGTCGCTCTCTAATATATGCGGGATTGTCGCCACAATCTTTATTGTGGGCAAATCGCCCATCATTTCAATCATTTTTAGTGTCTGCAACATTTCTACTTCGTGCGCAGTGCCCTGCCAATTCACATTTAGCGGGACAGAATCAAAATCAAAGGCGAAAACATCGCCCACTTGCGCGTTATCGGCGTTTATGCAATCAAGTAAAATCACAAAGTCTTGCTCGGTGATTAGCGGGATAAGTCCTTGCGCCAAAGTCCCGCCATCGATTATTTGCAAACTATGTGTGGGTGATTTGAAAGCGTAATTTACTTTGATATAGTTTGATAAATGGACGCCGATTCCCTCATCGCCAAATAAAATATTGCCGATGCCAAGTATCAAAACCTTCATTTTGCAAATCGCAGAATCTGCTAATCCTTATCTTTTGGCAAATATCGATATCCGCCCACCATCGAGTCAATCCCGCCATCAGGGTGCTTTATCGCATTCCAAATCGCCATATAAAGATGTGTCAAAATAAAAATGCAAATCCCCCAAGTAAGAATGTGATGGATTTTCCGCACATTTGCTAGTCCCCCGCAAAGCACCTCAAACCACTTGAATGTCGCATTTAGAAACGCCCCAAGTCCATCGTGATACACATTGTAATAAAGCACAAATCCCGTAATTGAGATAAATAAAAGCATCATCCCAAAGGAAAAATACGCAAGGATTTGAAGCGGATTATAAAGCCCTTTAATAGGCGGGTGCTTGCCTAAAAATAGATAATTTTTAATCTGCCCAATCCAAATTTTGATATCAAATACCTCATCCAAATGGATTTTTTCCGCGCCGTGCCGACTTGTCGAGATAAAATAATACAGGCGAAACATCGTCACAGCAACTAGCAAAAATCCCGCCATTATGTGCCAGCTGCGAAATAGCGCGTAAAGGAAGTTCGTAGGCTCGGAATTTGGCTCAGGGGCGAAAAACGGATATGCGATATAAAATCCACTAAAAATCAAAAACACCACGCACACCGCGCGAATCCAATGAAATAATCGCACCACAGGATGAAAAGTCAGCATTCGCCTATAAGATTTTTGCGAAATCGCAGAATCTTGTGAAGGCGCGTAATTTTGCGAAGTCGCAGAATCTGCAAAATTCGCAGAATCTGCAAAATTCGCGCGATTTTTTGAATTCGCAGAATCTGCCATCATCTCGCGCCTTCTAACATTCGCAGAATCTTGCGTAGATTCTGCGTTTTTCGTGCGAGATTCTGCGGATTCTGCGATTTTCATTTGAGATTCTGCGGATTCTGCGATTTTCGCAGAATCTCGCCTTTTTCTCGTGCTTTTCGCAGAATCTGTGATTTTTGTAACCTTTGCCACTTTTGCCACACTTGCCTTTTTCGCAAAATCTTGCGCAGATTCTGCGTTTATAGATTTTGTTCTCATTTTTGCCCCCTTATAAACTTGCTCTCAAAGTCGTAGGTGCGATTTTATACTCGCCTAAATCATTGCCTTTTGTATCGATTAAATGCACCGCACACGCAATGCAAGGGTCAAATGAATGAATCGTCCTTATGATTTCAAGTGGTTGCGCTAAATTTGCAATCTTTATGCCTATCAAACTCGCTTCATAAGGTCCTTTTTGCTCTTTTGCATCGCGTGGTCCCGCATTCCAAGTCGATGGCACGACTGCTTGATAATTCGCCACTACGCCATTTTCTATTCGCACCCAATGGCTTAACATTCCGCGTGGCACATTGCCGATATAGCGTCCCTCGTAGGTTTTATTTTTGTCAATCTTATATGGCGCACAAGTGCGTGTGTCGCCAGATTTGATATTTGCAATAAGCGCGTTAAATACTTCGATTCCATAATCCGCGCTTAATTTGCATTCTATTAGTCTAGCTGCCGTTCGCCCCAAAGTGCTAAATAGCGCGGTTGCGGGGAGTCCTGTATCTTTCAAAAATTTCGTAGCAATAGTTGAGATTCGCGGATTTTTCGTAGCTAATCCCACCGCAACCGCCGCCAAAGGTCCCACTTCCATAGGCATTCCATCATAGCGAGGCGATTTTATCCAGCTGTATTTGCCATCAATGTCAAGCAATTTGCTATCGACTTCTTTTAGATTTACGCCTATGCTTTTGCCGTCTTTGAATCCTGTGTAATTTGGCTCGGTTTCGCCTTGATATGGGTGCAATGGCTTGTCTGTTTTATACCACGAATGCGTTGCTTCCTCTGTGATGAGTTTTTCGTCAATCTCATAAACCTTTGAAATATCGTAATCCTTGATATATCCGCTACTATATAAATATTCGCCATTGCCTAGCGGAATCTCTTGAAAACTCATAAAGTTTTTGACGCCTGAGCCTTTTAGGACGCTTGGTTCATTTTTATAAACCTCCGCTGCCATAAGCACATCTGGGTAATATGCGCGATTGACAAAATCCGCGACTTGCTTGTATTTGGTAAGCCAATCGCCTAGTCTGCTAGGGTCTAGCATATCCATAACAGAAGTGATACCGCCTACGGTCAAACTTTGCGGGTGTGGCTGTTTTGAGCCAAAAATCGCCATCATCTGCGCGGCAACCCTTTGAACTTCAAGCAATTTTAGGTAGTGTGATAGCACGATTAGATTTTGCTCTGGGGAAAATCTATAAGTTTTATGTCCCCAATACGCGTTTGCAAATGGTCCTAACGCGCCTTTTTTCACAAAATCTGCCACTTTTGCTTGGATGGCTTTTAGCTCATTTTCGCCCGTATTTAGCGGGAAATCAGCGTAGTTAAATGCGATTTTAGACGCTTTTGCGGGGTCTGCTTTAAGCGCGGAGGTTATATCACACCAATCAAGCCCGTGAAGCGTGTAAAAATGCACAGTGTGGTCGTGCAAAACAAGCGCGATATTCATTAGTGAGCGCACCAACTCGGCATTTGGCGGTGGCGTAATGCCTAGCGCGTTTTCTACCGCTGTGATTCCCGCTTTGTAATGCGAATATGTGCAAACGCCACAGATTCGTTGCATCAAAAATCCCGCATCGCGTGGGTCGCGGTTGCGCACGATTTTTTCTAATCCACGCCACAGCGTAGAGCTAGAAAATGCGTCTGTTATCACATTGTTTTCATCAACTACCACTTCAACTCTCAAATGCCCCTCAATCCGTGTGATAGGGTCTACTACGATTCGTTTTGTCATTTTCTCCCCCTTTAATTATCGCTTTTGCTTACCATCGAAAGCACGGCGTGTGCTGCGATTCCAATCGCTGCGGCACTTAATAAAATCGTCCCCACTCTATCCGCCGTTTTATCCGCACCCATCCCATTAAATGAAGTCGCATAAAGTTTATTTGCTAGTGGCTCTTCAAATGGGCTCATAGTATCCCAAAAGTTTGGCTCACTGCAACCAATACAGCCGTGCCCAGCTTTCACGGGCCAGCTTGTATGCTGATTAAACCCAAGCCGTGAGCAGTTGTTAAATGTATATGGTCCTTTGCAGCCGACTTTGTAAAGGCAGTAGCCATTTTTCGCGCCCTCATCGCCAAATTGTTGCACAAATTCGCCTGCATCAAAATGTCCGCGTCTCTCGCACAAATCGTGGATTCGCATTCCATAAGCCCAAGTGGGGCGATTGTAAGCATCAAGCGAAGGCAATTCATCAAACAAAATGTAATGAAGCAAACTGCCTACAATATTTTTCTCGCTAGGCGGACAGCCGGGCACATTTATGACTTTTCTATTTATGATTTTGCTTAATGGGAGCGCGTTTGTGGGATTTGGATTTGCCGCTTGGACGCCACCATAGCTAGAACAAGTGCCGATTGCAAAAATCGCCTTTGCACCCTCTGCGGCTTCTCTTGCGCTATGTGCGCCTGTGTGTCCGTGTGCGCCGATTGTGAGATAGAATTCGCTACTGCCACTTGGGATACCGCCCTCTACCATTAAAATATAGTTACCTTTGTATTCTTTCATCGCAGATTCTGCGTTTTGCTCGGCTTGCCACCCTGCTGCCGCCATAACGGTTTCGTGATATTCTAAGCTAATGTAATCAAATATCAGCGAATCAATGCTAGGCGAATCGCTTCGCAATAAACTCTCACTGCAACCCGTGCATTCAGCCATATGTAGCCACACAACAGGGATTCGCCCTGCTAACTCCGCAGCCCTTGCAGTTAGCGGGACAAATGACGCCGGAAGTGCCATAGACGCGCTCATCGCCGCAGCCCATTTCATAAAATCACGGCGCGAGACGCCATTTTTATCTAGCGTTGCCTTTACGCCACCGCCTAAATCAGGCATTTTCTCTAACTCATCTAATCGCTTTGAAATGCGTTCAAACTCACCTTTCTCCATTTTGAAATCTCCCTTTTTTAAAAAAATATGGCGGATTCTAACACAAAATTTAGACAAAAAACAATCAAAAAATAATGCTTAATTTAATTTTAAAAGATTTTTTGTAACAATTTCGCAAAATCTTAATAATTTAAAAGGACGCAAAATGACTATTTTTGAAAAAATCGTAAATGGCGAAATCCCGTGCAAAAAGGTATTAGAGAGCGAAAAATTTTTGGCGTTTTATGACATAAATCCAAAAGCTCCCATTCATATTTTGGCAATCCCAAAAATCTGCACAAAGGACTTTGAGAGCGCAGATTCGGCGACTTTGGGAGAGATTAGCGACTTTATCAAAGAAGTGGCAAAAAAAGTGGGGTTGGATAAAAACGGCTATCGAATCATCACAAATATCGGCGCGGACGGCGGACAAGAAGTGCCACATTTGCATTTTCATATACTTGGTGGCGCGAAACTAAAATGGGAAAATTTATCATAATTTGGAGGCAAATCTTATGAAAAAAATACGAAAAATCAGCGAATTTGGGCTTATGGGCGGACTTGGGATTAGTGTGCTTTTGGCGTTAAATGGTTGCGATACAAATCAAAACGCGCAAGAGACGCAAAATGAGGCGGTAAAAAAAGGCGCGTTTGTCATCATCGAAGAGCAAACAGATGGCACTTACAAGATTTTGGAGGAATACCCAAGCGAGACTACGCGTGTGCTTCTCAAAGCAAAGGACGGCACAGAGCGAATGTTATCGCAAGAGGAAATCGATAAATTGCTAAAAGAGGAAAATAGCGCGATTGACGCGGGGACTTCGGAGCTGACAAATCCTAGCGGGGCTGGATTATCGCTTGGTGGGGCGATTTTGGCAAGTGCAGCAGGTGCGATTATCGGTAGCTGGATAGGAAACAAACTTTTTGGCAATCAAAACTACCAAGCACAGCAACGCACAAGCTACAAATCGCCACAGGCTTATGAACGCAGTAAAAATAGCTTTAATAGCGCAAAAAGTGGCACAGGCGCGGGAGCAAGGGCTGCAAGTGGCAAAAGCGGATTTTTCGGCGATGGGAAAAGCGATAGGCGAAATAGCGCAGTAGGCGGGTGAGATTATGGAAATTATGCTAGATTCTGCGAAAAATTACGCTAGATTCTGCGAAAATTAGGCAAAAAACTCGCAGTTAGCGGGCGAAATTATGGGAATTACGCTAGATTCTGCGATTTTTGCGTAAAATTCACGCTTTTTGCAGAATCTTTGGCATTTTTGCGTTTATTTCTCAACTTTTAGCGTTTTTGTCGTTTGGATGGCAGGTGCTATTTTCTCGCCTTTTTCCCACATATCACGGCAATAATCACACACACTAAAAAAATCTTGCTTATAAAAATCTATGATTTTATCCCCATTTAGCGTAGAATCTAGCGATAAAAAATCGCCACTAAATTCATCCAATCCCTTCAATCTAGACAGCGAACTCGCAATAGGGCATATAAAAATTTGCCCTTTGATATCTACGCAATTTTTATCGCATTTCGCAGAATCTGCCTTAAAATGCGCTAGATTCTGCGATTTTTCTGCGCTAATATCTATCTGCCCCCCCCCAATTTGATTTTTTACAATTTGATTTTTTGAAAATGCCGCTCCCATTTCATTGCTCATCACGCTTACGCAAGGCATCAAACACGCCTTAAAATTGCGGATAATCTCCATCTTGCTTCGCCCTCTTTTGTAGATTTTCTGCGGATTTATCCACTCTGTTTTGTCTTGCCAAAGTATTGAGTGCGGGATATTATGCGATTTTAGTAAATCTATGATTTTATCGTAATGCAGGGGAATTTTGATATTTGGCGAAGCGGAGTAATCGCTAATTGTGATGCTGGATTTATCAGACTTGGCAAGCGCCAAAAGCAAATCATTTTTAGGCACAATGCTTCCATTTGTGACGATATCAAAACTTCGCACCTTCTTTTTGCTATCCAAAAACTCCACAACCTTCGCAATATCCTTAAAAAGCAGTGGTTCGCCACCAATAATCCTAACATTTCTCACGCAATCAATCTTATCTAAAATCACGCTAACAGCATCGATAATGCCCTGCAACGAGCAAGTGTAAGCATTTTTGGAATCAAAATATTGCATTAAATTATTACACGACTCACATCGCAGAGAGCATCTCGTAGTAAGAACTAATTCAAAATACGGAATATCCACTTTACCACGCAAAAGGCGGATATTTACAATCATTTTTGGGATGATATCAAATATCGCATTTAAAATTTTCAATATTTTTTTACACATATAAAGCAACGCAAAATAGGGCATTAAAAGTGGTTTTTGCGCTAAATTATGAAAATGCAATGTGTGAAGTTTGCTATTTTCCAAACACCAATAAATCTTACGAATCGTCATAATCGGCACTAAAATCGGTGCTAAAAGTAGATTCTGCGATAATATTTTTTTGTAATTTTTACTAAAAAAGTTCTGCTTCATTCGCTCCACATTTTGTTTTTTATATCGCGCATTAAAAACATTTTTCATTCAAATTGCTCCCCCAATTTTTAAAATCCGCATTATATACAAAATAATCTAATAAAAATTATCAAAATTACCGATATTTAATGTTTGTTTAAGTAAATCCTGTTATATTTCGTTTTATTTTTTTATAAGGACGCAGAATCTATGAAAAGAAGTGGATTTAGTATGATTGAGTTAGTCTTTGTCATTGTGATTTTAGGCGTGCTTGCGGCGGTTGCCGTGCCTAGATTTATGGCAACTAGAACCGATGCACAAGTTGCGACTTTGCGAAGCGATGCGGCGGCGACTTTAAAAGTCATTGTCGCAAAAGTTTTCGCAGATAATATCGACACCACGCAGTCCATCGCCCCACATCCAAACGACAAAACAAAAACGCCAAAAATTCAGTGGAGCGAGTGGATATTAGAGGTAGCAGGACTTGATGGAAATCGCTGGATGAAGGCAAGTGCGATTGGCGATGCCGATAAATACGGCGTTTCGCCAATTTACAAAGTCGGCACTTATAGAATGCCCTGCGGACTGCATAAAGCACTCATATCAATCACAAAAGACGGCGATTTGTATTTCAATCCCGTAGGACTTTACAGCGAGGGCGCATATTCTGGTATGCAAAATAGCAACTTTGAGTTATGCAAGGTTTTACAAAAAAGTTATGCAAGTAGTGCTGGATACGGCAATAAGATTATTCCGCTTAGTTCCACGCAAACGATAGAATTTTAAGGAATGGAAATGAGAAGAGGATTCACAATGATTGAGATGGTGTTTGTCGTGGTGATTTTGGGGGTTTTGGCGGCGGTTGCCGTGCCTAAATTTGTCGCGACAAGGACTGATAAACGAGTGGCGACTTTGCGGAGCGACACGGCAAACACGCTAAAAACAATCGTAGCAAAGGTTTTCGCTGATAATCTAAACACCACAAACGAACTCGCCCCACACCCAACCGACCGCACGAAAACGCCATCGATTTATTGGAATCGCTGGATAATCGAAGTCTCTGGATTAAGCAATTTCAAGTGGTTACCAGCAAAAAATGACGCCAAAAATCGCGGCATTTCCCCCGCATACAAAGTCGGCAAGCAAAACATCCCTTGCGGCGAAGAGCCATACATCCAAATCACCGATGATGGCGACTTATACTTTAACCCGCGCGGAGCAGCAAAGGGCAAAACGGGCGAAGGGTTAGGCATCGGCAATGAATACTTGGTATGCCAAAAGTTGCGCGATTCATATCAAAGCAGCGCAGGTTATGGCAACAAAATAATACCACTAACATCCACAAATACGATAAGTTTTTAGGGGATTCTGCGAAATTGTGATTTTGCGTTGCCTTTCGCAGAATCTAAACGCAGAATCTGTGAATTTCTTGCGATACGCAGAATCTGCGGTAGATTCTGCACTTACTTCGTCATTGCGAGGCAGTTTGAGCGAAGCGAAAACAACGAAGCAATTCGCAGAATTTGCGAGCGAAGCGAAGCAACCATCCATAAATTAAAAAATAAATTGCCACGACTTGCATTTGCAAGTCTCGCAATGACAAAAAATCGCAGAATCTTGGGTAATTTTTGATTTAGATTCTGCGAAATTTCGTTTGAGATTCTGCAAAATTCGTATAAATCGCAGAATCTTCCGTATTTAAAAAATCTAAACTTTAAATCCCCGCGAATAAGTCCGTGCTTAAATATCGCTCGCCCGTGTCATTTAAAATCGTTAGGATATTTTTGCCCTTGTGGCGTTTTGCAAGCTCTTTTGCCACAAAGAAATTCGCCCCACTTGAAATGCCTACAAGCAACCCTTCTTTTTGCGCCAACTCCCGCGCACTCGCAATCGCGTCGCTAGAATCCACGCAAATCACTTCTTTGTAAATCTCGCCATTTAGGTTTGCAGGGACAAATCCCGCGCCTATGCCTTGAATCTTATGCGCACCCGGCGCACCACCGCTTAGCACGGGACTATCTTTTGGCTCGATTGCGATAATCTCGATATTTGGGTTGTTTTGCGCTTTTAGCACTTCGCCAATCCCGCTCAAACTCCCGCCTGTGCCTACCCCTGCGGCAAAAATGTCGATTTTTGTCCCGCCTAACGCTTCTAAAATCTCTTTTGCAGTCGTGCTTTTGTGGATTGCAGGATTGCTAGGATTGCCAAATTGGTCTAAAATCACGCTATTTGGGATTTCTTTATGTAGCTCATTTGCCCGCTCCACCGCGCCTTTCATACCCTTTTCTTTTGGTGTCAGCTCTAATTTCGCGCCAAAGATTTGCATTACTTTTCGCCGCTCGATGCTCATTGATTCAGGCATTGCGATGATTAGCTTGATGCCAAGTGCCGCGCACACACTTGCGAGTCCCACGCCTGTGTTGCCACTTGTAGGCTCGATGATTGTCGTGTCCTTCGTGATTTTACCACTTTGAAGTGCGTCATTTATCATTGCAAAGGCGATTCTGTCCTTTATTGAATGCACGGGGTTCATAAACTCGCATTTGACAAAGATATTTGCGTCTGTTTGTATGTTGTTAAGTTTCAAAAGTGGCGTGTGCCCGATGATTTCGGTTATGCTTTGATAGATTTTCATTTTAATCCTTTCAATTTTAAAATTTAAAAGTTGCGATTATAGCAGATTTCTAAAAATTATAGGCAAAATGATAAATTTTATTAGTAAGTTTGAGTATTTTTGGGGCAAATCGCAGAATCTAAGCGCAGAATCTAAAAAAGATTCTGCGATTTTTGCAATAAGATTCTGCGAAAAATTAGATTCTGCGATTCTGCGTGAAAATCGCAGAATCTCGCAATAAAAGCAAAATCTTTGTCAAATCAAAGTTTTATTTAAATTCCCCTTTGATTTGCTCTACCCATTTTTCCACGCGCCCGGCGGTCAAGTCGCTTTGGTTGTCATCATCGATGGCAAGTCCCAAAAATTCTCCGCCACTAATGCCCTTTGATTCGCTAAAATCATAACCTTCGTTTGCGGTTTTGCCAATCAGCGTGGCTTTTTTGGCGAGATTTGCTAGTAATCCTATGCAGTCGCAAAATGTGTCGCTATACCCATCTTGGTCGCCCAAACCTACGATTGCCACGACTTTTCCGCTAAAATCATCTTCGCTTAACGCCCCTGCGAAATCTTCCCAATCGCTCTGCAAGTCGCCATCGCCGTAAGTTGAGCTTGCCAAAATGAGATTGCTATATTTTGCAATGTCATCTTTTGAAGCGTTTGCGACATCGACTAAGTCGCAGTTACCGAGCTTTTCGGCGATTGCTTCGGCGATTTCTTGCGTTCTACCTGTGGTGCTTCCATAAAAAATTCCAATTTTTTCCATTTTTTTATCCTTTGATTTTAAAATTAAATTTCTTTTTTTGTGAAAAAAGAAATGAAATACTATGCAAAAAGTCTAAAATTTAGTTTAAAAATCCTAATTTTTTTGATAAAATCCGCATTTTTTACCAAATATTTTAAATTTTTTCAAAGGCATCACAAAATGAAGCAAACAATCGACAATTTGATAAACAAAACTCCCATCCAAACGACACTTTATGTCAAAGAAAAATTACAGCGTGGCTTGTCAAACTTCATAAACCACGAATCTTTTGGCGGGATTTTGCTATTTTTCTGCGTGGTGCTTGCCGTGTGGGTGGCAAATAGTCAGTATAAAGATATTTATTTTGCCCTATTGCACGAAGAGTTTGGAATGTTTGTGGGGAATAAATTCGTCCAAATCAGCATCGGGCATTTTGTGAATGATGTTTTGATGGCGTTATTTTTTATGATGGTGGGATTAGAGATGAAGCGCGAAGTGCTGTATGGTGAGCTTGCGGGATTTAAGCGCGTTAGCTTTTCGATATTATCGGCATTTGGCGGGATGGCAATCCCCATTGCCTTTTATCTGTGGTTCAATCACGACACAAATTCTGCGCACGGATTTGGCGTGGCGATGAGCACGGATACGGCGTTTGCGCTAGGTGCGATTTTACTTTTAGGGAAGCGAATCCCAAATGTTGTAAAAATCTTTTTGGTAACTTTGGCGGTTTTTGATGATTTGGGCGCGATTTTGGTAATCGCATTTCTTTACACGGCGGATTTAAATACGCATTGGTTAGCTGTTGCCGGGCTTTTGGTGTGTGCGCTAATTTACCTAAATTACAAAGATACGAAGTATTTGATGAGTTATATTTTGGTTGGGATTTTTCTTTGGATTGCGGTTTATAAAAGCGGTGTGCACGCGACAATCGCGGGGGTGATTTTGGCATTTGCAATCCCCGGTCGTTCGCAGATTCGCAAGAAATATTTTGTCAGCATTTTGGATATGTTAGAAGAGTGGAATAAAATGTTGCTAAAAGATGGCGCTTCGCCCCTGCCAAAAGATGGCGCGAAAAAGGGATTTTTGTATGCGTTTTTTGGCGGGATTATCAATTTCTTTCGCCACGACAGCGGGAAAAAAATCGATATTGAAGAGACGAGCAAACAAGTGCATTTGTTAGATACGATTGCTACATATTCGCGCTACGCGCAAAATCCGCTTGTGAAAATGGAGATTATCTTGCAACCGATTTGCGCGTATTTTATCGTGCCGATTTTTGCGTTTTTAAATGCGGGTGTGAGCTTAGAAAATGGCGTGAATCTTAGCGTAGATGGCATTTTGTGGGGGACGATTTTAGGACTTGTGGTGGGCAAACCGCTAGGCATTTTTATATTTTCATTTTTGGGCGAAAAGCTAAATATCGCAGACCGCCCAAATGGACTTACTTATGGGCATATTTTGGCGGTGGGAATGCTCTCTGGCATAGGTTTCACAATGTCAATCTTTGTGGCGGGACTTGCATTTAGTAGCGATGAGCAGGTGATTTTAGCAAAGTTGTCGATTTTGGTTGCCTCATCAATTGCTGTTATTATTGGCATAATGGCATTATTTTTCGCCACCACAGGACACAAAAACGCAGAATCTATCAGCGAAAGTTTAGAAACAATCGAAGAAACTTTTAGCGCAAAATCTACCGCAAAAAATGCAGAATCCACCGCAGATTCTGCGAAATAATCACTCCACCAAAAATACTTGCGTTTGCAGTGGAGTGGCGAATGGATTAGATTCTGCGCTACAAAAATATTTCATCAGCGAAATTAGCGTAATGTGTGGGATTGTGGGGAATCCGCTTTTAAAAATCAACTCGCCCTTTGGCGCAGAATCTACCGAATTTTTCGCAGAATCTCGCCCAAAATCCGCAGAATCTGACAAAGAATTCACAGAATCTACCGACAATTTCACAGAATACGCCGAATTTTTCGCAAAATCCGCCATATTAGATTCTGCGAAAACCCGCATATTGCTTACAATAATCAAATCGCCACTTTTTGGCGCACTCACAATATCGCTATTTGCAAGGGTAAATCTGCTCTTTTTATCAATGCTGAAATCCGCCCCATTTGGCGCATTTGTCCGCAAGTCAAAGTTAGAGACGCCACGCATTTTCTCCAAATACAGGGCAAACCAAAATGGACGCATCCCCACCTCAAAGGCATAAATATCCCTCCCCCGCCCTATTCCATCAAAATAAATATCCGCACCTTGCGGGTTTTGGCGCAGATAATCCGCC
>NZ_JBSIUR010000016.1:0-24726 GCF_053654655.1 Helicobacter sp. 23-1045 | reverse complement strand
CCCATCGAGCGGATTTCCACCGCCATAAGTGGTAAATATTTCGGTGCTTTTTTGATAAATTAGCGCAAAATATCCCAAATCATCCAAATTCGGCGCATAGCGCGAGAATGCAACCAAAACAACGCAATAAAATGCGATGAAAAAATAGACTTTGCTTTGCCAAAATATTCGCATAAAATTTTGCATTTGCCCTCCGTAAAAAGGCGTATTTTAACAAAAAATCATTATAATTTCGCGCAAAAATCACCGCCAAAAGGAAGCAAAATGTATCCAAAAATCGATGAAATTCGCGCGATTCCAAATATCCGCGATTACAAGCGCGTAAGCGTGGCGATGGAGTTTTTGAGCGATTTTATCACGCCTATTGAGGCGATGCGGATTTTGAAGTCGCACTCCACGCATACATTTTTGTTAGAAAGCGTGGAGGATAGGAAGCAGTGGGGGCGGTGGAGCTTTTTAGGATTTAAACCAAAATTAGAAATCACCGCGCGGGGCGAATGCGTCTATCTAAACGGCGCAGAATCTCCCGCACACAAGGGCAATCCAAACGCACTAATCCGCGAGATTTTGCGTGAGTATAAAAGTCCAAAAATTGATGAGTTGCCCCCATTTTGTGGCGGACTTGTGGGATATTTTTCATACTCATATTTGCGATACAGCGAGGCAAAAGTCGATAAAATGTTTGCAGATTCTGCGAATCGTGTGAAAAACGCAGAATCTAGCGCAGAATCCGCCCCATTTAACGACATTGATTTAATGCTCTTTGATTCGCTAATCGCCTTTGATAATTTGCGCCAAAAAATCGTCCTTATCACAAATATCGCCCTAAATGATTTGGAAAATGCCTACAACAAGGCGCAAATCAATCTCAAATCTTTGCAAGATATTCTCACAAAGCGCACTCCATTAGGCGCGATTCCGCAGCCATCGCCACTAAATCTCACAAGTAAATTCACACCTGATTTCACGCAGGACGCATTTTGCGCTATGGTAGAACGCGCAAAGGGCTACATTAAAGAGGGTGACATTTTTCAAGTGGTGCTTTCAAACCCGCTCCGCGCACACGCAAAGGGCAGTCTCTTTGATACTTATCGAATTCTGCGCTCCACAAATCCTTCGCCCTATATGTTTTATTTTAGTAGCGATTGTATCGAAATGGCGGGAGCTTCGCCTGAAACGCTTGTAAAATTGCAAAATGAAACGCTTTATACTTATCCGCTTGCTGGTTCGCGTCCTCGTGGGGCAAATGAGCGCGAGGATGAGGCATTAGAGCGCGAACTTTTGAGCGATGAAAAAGAATGCGCGGAGCATAATATGCTAGTTGATTTGGGGCGAAATGACATTGGCAAAGTCGCTAAAATCGGCTCTGTGGCGGTGGAAAAATATATGCAAGTTGTCCGCTACTCGCATATTATGCACATCGCTTCTTGCGTAAAGGGCGAGATTTGCGATGATTTAGACGCTCTTGATGCCATTAGCGCGGTGCTACCTGCGGGGACGCTTGTCGGTGCGCCAAAGATTCGCGCGTGTGAGATTATAAACGAGCTAGAAAAAAGTCCGCGAGGTGTGTATGGCGGGGCGATTGGGTATTTGGATTTTAGCGGAAATATGGATAGTTGCATTGCCATTCGCCTCGTGTATAAAAAGGGCGATGAGCTTGTGGTGCGCTCGGGGGCGGGGATTGTGAGCGATAGTGTGGCGGAGAATGAGCACACGGAGTGTTTAAATAAGGCGAAAGCAGTGCTAAATGCGATAAACCAAGCAAACGGCGGAATTTAGCGCAATTTGTTCTGGGGTATGCAATTTGCGCCGTTTTCGCACAAAATTTCGCTCAATGAACCCATCAGTTCTATTTCGCTCATTTTGCGCAAAAACGGCGCAAAGCCACACCGCCATTACTTCGATGGTTGCTTCGCTACGCTCGCAAATCCTGCGGATTGTGATTTGCGTTGCGAATCAAAAGTCAAAAAAATCCGTCATTGCGAGTCCTTGCCAAAGGCAAGGGCGAAGCAATCCAAGATTCTGCAATTAACGCAGAATCTGCCCCCAAAATTCGCATTTTAAAAAATCGCATAAAATTATAATTTTTTTGCTACAATTTCACATTTTGTTTATAAAGGATTGAAAATGAGTATTTTAGAGCGACTATCACAGCGAATTGACGAACTTCTGCAACGATTAAGCGAGCAAGGCAAGGAAATTGAGAGTTTGCGCTTGGAAAATAGTGCGCTAAATAGCGAAAAAGCAGAGAAAGACAAGCAGATAAATGCCCTTTATGAGGAACTTGCCTCGCGCGACCGCTCGTATGAAAATCTTATCGATAAAATCGATGAAGCAAGCAAATAAGTGGATTCCAAACTCAATATAAACCTGCTAATTTCTGGCAAAAAAATACAGGTTAATATCGCTAGCATCAATAAACGCGCAAAAAGCGAGATAGAAAATGTGCTATCTGCGCGCGATGTGGATGTAAAAGATATTTTGAAAGCATATATCCAAAAGTGCCAAGAATACGCGGAGATGGAGGATAGATTGCAAGATTTGATTGGCAAAATGGAGCGATGAACTATTACAAAATCGCTCCCCTGCGACTGAAACTCCCACCGCTAATTTACAAATCCCCCACACACTTGCAAAAAAACAGCATTGTAAAAATCTCCATAAAAAATAAAATTGTGCTTGGAATTGTGCTAGATTCTGCGTCAAAACCAAACTTTGAGTGCGAAGTAGCGGAGCAAAGTGAGTTTTTTTTGACGGAAAATCAAGCGATTTTGGGGCGATTTGTGGCGAGTTATTATTGCGTGAGCGAGGGCGTGGCGTTTGGCATTATGGTGCTTGGGAAATGTGGCGATTCGCCTTTGGAGACGCAAAATTTGCCTTTGGAGGCGTTTGATTTGCATTTGGGTAGTCACTCCGTAGATTTGGCGACTCGCAGGGCAGAATTTGCAAATACAGATTCTGCGAAAGGCAGAATCTCGCACAAAAACGCAGAATCTACGCTCATTTCGTCATTGCGAGGCGCACGGAGCGAAGCGAGTGCAACGAAGCAATCTATAAAAAAATCAAATCCGTGCGAAGCACCAAAAACTTTTTTAGATTCTGCGAATTTTGGCGAATTTAAAAATATTTGTCTGACTTCGCGAAGCGAAATATCTCTTTTGGATTCTGCGAATCCGTCACCAAAACACTTTTTGAAGTTCATTTCTTTTTCGCAAAAAGGGCTGCACCCCCCTACCCCGCTCCCCCCTACGCGCCAAAAAGCAGCCGCTTTTTCGCTTTTAGGGGGGAGAGCCTCGCATTCTCCGCTTCTAGCAAAAAATCGGCGGTTGCACTACTGCAACCTTGAATCCGATTTTTTGCACCACGAAGCGGGCGAGATTAAGGGTGCTGACGCACAATTTTTAGATTGCCACGAAAATTCTTGCGAATTTTCTCGCAATGACGAAATTATCGCAGATTCTGCGAATCGTGCAAAATTCGCAGAATCTAACGCAATTTTGCAGAATCTAAACGCAGAATCTAATGCAAAATTCGCAGAATCTCCCCTAGATTCTGCGGATTTGCCACGATTATCGTGCGCTCAGCAAGGCGCATTAGATTTTATCTTCTCCCACCCAAAAACTCTGCTTTTTGGCGACACGGGCAGCGGGAAAACGGAGATTTACATAAACGCCATTTGCGCCACCATCGCAAAAAATCAAAGCACGATATTTCTAATGCCGGAAATCGCGCTAACTCCGCAAATGGAGAGGCGATTAAAGGGCGTATTTGGGGATTTAGTCTGCATTTGGCACTCAAAAATCAGCAAGGCAAAAAAGGAAGCGATTTTGGCAAATTTAGATTCTGCGAAAATCATCGCCGGAGCGCGTAGTGCGCTATTTTTGCCTGTGAAAAATTTGGGGTTGATTATCGTTGATGAAGAGCACGATGAGGCGTATAAAAGTAGCACTTCGCCACGCTACAATGCCCGTGATTTGGCGATATTTTTGGCGCAAAAGCAAAACATTCGCCTAATTTTGGGCAGTGCTACGCCTAGTTTGAATAGTTATTATAATTTTTCACGCGAAAATGCGCTCTTTCGCCTTCGTGGCGGGTATTTTGCGGGGGAGAGGAAAATCAGTTTTGATGATGAGATGCTATCGCAAAATATGCTTGATAAAATCAAAACTACGCTAGAAAGCAAACGCCAAATCATCGTTTTTGTCCCAATTCGCGGGAATTTTAAGGTGTTGCAATGCGTGAGTTGCGGGGGCGGGATAAAGTGCGAAAATTGCGCGATAAATTTGAGTTTGCACTCCAAAAGAAATGCGCTTATTTGCCACCACTGCGGATTTGCAAAACCTTTTTTTGACAAACGGACAACTTGCCAAAGTTGCGGTGGCGATGAATTTCGCGCACTAAAAATCGGCACGCAAGAGATTTGCAAACAACTGCAAAATCACTTCCCACACGCAAAAATCGCCATTTTTGATAGGGATGAGATAAAGAGCGAGGGCAAAATGCGCCGTATTTTGGGCGAGTTTAGTGATAAAAAAATCGACATTTTAGTCGGCACGCAGATGATTAGCAAGGGGCACGATTATCACAACGCCGCGCTTGTGGCGATTTTTGGCATTGATGCGTTGCTAAATAGTAGCGATTTTCGCGCGTATGAAAGGGCGGTAAGTCTATTGGTGCAGATTGCGGGGCGCACGGGGCGGAAAAGTGATGGCGAGGTGGTGATAGAGACGAAAAATGCGAAGTTTTTCACGCGCTTTATGGATGATTATGAAAAATTTTTAAAATTTGAGTTGCAAAATAGGGCGAATTTATATCCGCCATTCCGTAGAATCGCCCTGCTCATCGCGCAAAACAAAGATGAAAGCAAAGCAAAAAATATTTTGCAAAACGCCAAAAAAATAGTAGAATCCGCCCAAAAAAATATCGAAATAATCGGACTTAGCAAAGCACCCATCGAGCGCATAGAAGGGCGTTGGCGGTATTTTTTATTACTCCGCGCAAAAAGTGCAAAAGAGTTGATTGGCGCAGTGTCGCTTTGTAAAAATCTGCCTTTGACAATCGATATCGACCCGCAGCAGGTGGTTTAGGCGGTTTGCTCTGTGTCTATTTTTGGAGTTTGGGCGATTTTTGAGAGATATTTTGGGTGATTTTTGGAGTTTGGGCGATTTTGAATGCAGATTTGAGTTTAGAAAAATTTTGGAGGGAAGTGTGAAAATCCACATTTTGGTGCAATCACCGCTTTTGCAAAGGACGCTTGAAGGGTATTTGGGCGATTATGTGAGCGATTTTGATGAGTGCGAGTTCGTCATCGCGGATTGCGTGGATGAGGGCATTAGCAAACCCATCTGCCTTGTGGGATTTGATGAAAATGCTGATATTTTGCGTCCTATTTATAAGGAAACGCTGATGCGCTCTTTGGCGCGATTTAACGCGAATTTGAAGGAAATCGCCCGCATTGATAAGGGCAAGTTTGAGAATATTTTGGATTTGGGCGAGTTAAGCAAACTGCGTGAATCGCTTGATTTAATCAATGGCGTGGAGGATTGCGCGCCAAAAGATTCTGCGAAAAGCGAGATAAAAAAAGAGATTGAAAAGGAAATAAAAAAAGAGATTGAAAATATCGTCCAAGACTTCAAAACCCGCCTTTATGGCATTCTAGCGCAGAATCTAAACGCAGAATCTTAATGTAAAAATCGCAGAATCTGCCCCCACGCCGTCATTGCGAGGCACAAAGTGCCGAAGCAATCCAAGATTCTGCGACTCGCACAAAAATCGCAGAATCTAATAAAAATAACAAATCAATAACCAAAAAGCAAATCAATGCAGATTCGTTACAAGTAAGCGATTCGCCTAAAACGCAGATTCTCCCTAATGGATTGCCACGATTTTGCTACGCAAAATCTCGCAATGACGGAAAAAATACAGAAAATCGCAGAATCTGCCCCCCCCCACCACTTCGTCATTGCGAGGCACAAAGTGCCGAAGCAATCCAAGATTCTGCGAATCGCACTTCATTTTGTCATTTTGAGCAAAGCGAAAAATCTCATTTTAAATTCTGCAATTCTGCGTTAGATTCTGCGTTTTTTGCACGAATCGCAGAATCTGCAATAGTTTCGCCATTTTTATCATTTGATTCGCTAGATTCTTTTCGCAAAAAGGGCTGCACCCCCGCTCCGCTCCCCCCCCCCCCCGACTATTAAATTGTGTCCCCAAAAGCTACCGCTTTTCGCTTTTAGGGGGAGGGCTCTCGCTTTATCCGCTTCTAACAAAAAATCGGCGGTTGCACTACTGCTCGTTTGAATCCGATTTTTTGCACCACGAAGCGGGCGAGATTCGGGTGCTTCGCACGGATTTGATTTTATTGTGGATTGCCACGAAGTCGCCACAAGTGCGACTTCTCGCAATGACAAAATGGAAAGCGAAAATTCACACAATCTCGCAATGACGGAAAAAAGGCAAATTCTAGATTCTGCGAATCAAACAAAAAACGCAGAATCTCATACGAAAATTACCCACCCCCTAAATCCCCCTCCGCAAGGGAGGGGGAACTTTTTAGATTCTGCGAAGCGCACAAAATGTTGCAGAATCTAACGCAATTTCACAGAATCTTGGCGCAGAATCGCAGAATCTTAATGCAAAAATCGCCAAAATAATCCGCTTTATTTTTCGCATTTTTTGATATAATTCGCGCTTTTTAAAATCACTAAAAGGAAATTTATGAAAATCACATCTCTCATAAACGGGGGGGGGGGGGAAATCGCTCTCTAACTCGTCATAATCGAACTCGCCATAATCTAACTCCCGCAAAATCTCCGCTTTTTATAAATCAGCTTTGCTTCGCTACATTTGCGCTTCGCTTCGCAATCACAAGGCGCATTTCAAGGATTTGCCGATGAAATGGGCGATTTTAGTGGCAAATCTTAAAAAATCTTGTAGCAAAAAATCTAAAAATAGAGATTTTTCGCCTACGGCTCAAAACGACAATTTTGGCGCACAAGATTCTGCGCCTACGGATGACACTTTTGGCGCACAAGATTCTGCGCCTACGGACGACAATTTTGGCGCAAATCAAAATGACAATTTTGGCGCGCGAGATTCTGCGATTTATAAAAAATCTCAACGAGATTCTGCACTTTACAAAAAATCTCAAAAAATAAATCCCAAAGACTACGCATTTTTAGCATTCGCATTTGCGCTTTGCGCTGGGATTTGCGCTTTTAGCTTTTGGCTAGGGTTTCCGGGATTTCATATCATCGGCGATACTTATAACTCCATCGCACTCGCGAAAAACAATTGGCATCCCGTGTTTATCGCATATATTTTGCAAGGACTTTATATTATCTTTGGCAAAAATCTATATTATCTCTTTTTGTTTAACCTCGTGCCGTTTTATTTGGGGATTTGGTTTTTAATCGCTGGATTTTATTTGCGCTTTAAAAATCCATTTGCGTTGCTTCTAATTTTCCCCACATTTATTGGCAATATCTACTTTCAAAATTTCATTCAATATCATAGTTTTGCGCTGCCGATGATGGTATTTTGCATTTATGCGTTGCTTTTATTTCTCATTTTCGCAGAATCTAAATGCCATAAAATCATCAAAAAGTCTCTTTGGATTTTGCTTTTTACTCTAATGTTTTTTGCGATTTTGTGGCGACATAATGCGATTTTTAGCGTGTATCCTGCGTTTTTTGTTATTATTTATTTGTTTTTGCAAAATCGCAATTTAGATTCTGCGATATTTTGCAAATTTGGCACAAAACTCATCATTTTAAGCGCGATTTTGTGCCTAGCAGTTGTGATTTTCATCCCAAAAGTTTTGCAAACTAGCAAAAGTCACGCAGCAAATCATCCATTTTTACACCAAATCGCAGGGGCTTGTGTCCCCGCAAATGACGAAAATTGCTTTAAAAAAGAGTGGTATTATCCGCATAAAAATTTTAGCGATGTGGTGGCACTTTATGAAAAATATCCGCTAAATGCCGACCCGATGAATGTAACTTGGGCGTATGATGATGAGCGACCATTTTTACCGCAAGAATTAAAGGGGCTAAAAACGCAGTGGTTAAGGGCGATTGCGAAGTATCCACTTAATTTTTTGCGCCACGAAGCAAGGTTTTTCAAGGCAATGTGGTGGCAAAATCCCGCGTGGATGTTTGATGCGAAAAAAATGCAAGAAAAGGCAACACACGAATGGCATATTTCGGTAGTGGGCGGATTTAAAGAAGCGCAAAGAAGCGTTAATTTTTCGCCTTTGAGAGAGAAAATCTACACATTTCTTTACAACCACAAAATCTTACTAAATCACGCTTGGGGCGTGGGTGTGGGATTTGTGATTTTAATGCTTTCAAGTGCGATTTTGTGGAGGGGGCGAAAGGATATTTTTGCAGATTCTGCGAAACTTATAAATTCACATAAAAATGCAGAATCTGAATTGAATTCTACCCACCCCCTGCACCACCCTAGCGCAAGGGAGGGGGAATCTTTGGATTGCCACGACTTGCAAGCAAGTCTCGCAATGACGAAAAAAATGCAAAATTTCGCAGAATCTCACCAAAATCACACGAAATTCGCAGAATCTGCCCTAGATTCTGCGATTTTCACAAATAATGCGCTTTTAATATTTTGCTTTGCAGTGAGTTTTGCGACTTTTTGGAGTGCATTTTTCATCGCTGCATTTTCGCCCGTGCCTGAAACGCGCTATATGTCGCCTATTTTGCCATTAAGCATAGTTGCGCTAGTGGGATTTGTAGGATTTATAGCAGATTCTGCGAAGCGCAAAAATCGCGTGAATTTTATTTGAAATTTTTAGGAATTTCAAAGTAGCAAAGATGAATGAAAAATACATTTTAATCACAGGCGGGGCGGGATATATCGGCTCTTGTGTAAATGCAATGCTAAATACGCTTGGATTTCGCACGATTGTGGTGGATAGTTTGGTTTATGGGCATAAAGAAGCGTTGGATTTTAGGCTTTTGGATTCAAATATATATGAATTTTTCAAAAAAGCTAATATTTTGGCAAAAGGTGCAAATCTAACAAATCAAAACACTACTACATTTATCAAAGCGGATTTGGGCGATAGATTCGCGCTAAAAGAGATTTTTGCAAAGTATGACATCTCGTGCGTTTTGCATTTTGCGGCGTTTGCGTATGTAGGGGAGAGCGTGATAAATCCCGCAAAATACTACGCAAACAATGTCGCAAACTCGCTAAATCTTTTAGAATCTATGCGCGAAGTGGGCGTCAAAAATATCATTTTTAGCTCCACTTGCGCCACTTATGGTGTGCCACTTGAATTGCCTATTAGCGAAACCCACCCGCAAAATCCTATCAATCCTTATGGGCGAAGTAAGCTAATGATAGAGCAGATTTTGGCTGATTATGCAAATGCTTATGGGCTAAAATATGTCGCCTTGCGATATTTTAACGCCGCTGGGGCGAGTAATTTTTTTGACATTGGCGAATCTCATAGCCCTGAAACGCACTTAATCCCGCTAGTTTTGCAAACTGCGCTTAAAAAGCGCGAATCTATTAGTATTTTTGGCGTTGATTATAAAACGCGCGATGGTAGCTGTGTGAGAGATTTTATCCACATTGATGATTTGGCAAGCGCACATATTTTGGCAATGCAATATTTGGAGCAAAATGACAAAAGCGAAGTGTTTAATTTAGGCAATGGGGCTGGGTTTTCTGTGCTAGAAGTGCTACAAAAAGCAAGGGAAATCACAAATAGCGAAATTCCTTGCATTTACGAATCACGCAGAAGTGGCGACCCTGCGGAGCTAGTAGGAAGCGCGAAAAAGGCAAAGGCGATTTTAAGATGGAATCCTGTATTTTACGATTTGGATTCGATTTTAAAAAGCGCGTTTGCGTGGCATAAAAATGAGCGATATTAAGGGGGCAAAAATGGCAAAAAAAGTTTTGATTATCGGCGCAGGTGTGGCGGGATTGAGTGCGGGGCGAGTTTTGGCTGAAAATGGCTATGAGGTAGAAATCTATGAAGTGGATTCGAGCGTGGGCGGAATGAGCAAAAGCCTAAATATGTTTAATCAAATCGTAGATATTGGACCGCATAGATTTTTTAGCAAAGATGAGCGGTTAAATGACTTTTGGAGTGCGCACACAAACGGGCAGAGCGAAAAAGTTAGTCGCTTAACGCGAATCTTTTATAACAAAAAATTCTTTTATTATCCACTGCGCGGATTTGACGCTCTTTTTAAGCTAGGGATTATCGAATCCGCGCTTTGTGTGCTGAGCTTTATAAAGGCAAAGATTAAGCCGTTTCGCGGAGATAGTTTTGAAAGCTGGGTGGCAAATGCCTTTGGCTACCGACTTTATAGTATATTTTTCAAATCCTACACACAAAAACTTTGGGGCATTGAATGCAAGGATTTGGATAGCGACTTTGCAAGACAACGAATCAAAGGACTAAATTTATATGAAGCAATCAAAAGCGCGTTTTTTGGCGATAAAAGCAAAAAACACAAAACGCTAGTTGATGAATTTAGCTATCCCAAAAAAGGCTGTGGTGTGGTGTATGAAAATATGGCAAAAGAGATTATTTCGCGTGGCGGGAAAATTATCTGCAATGCGGAAGTGCAAGGCATAATCACAAAGGATAAAAAAGCCATTGGGATTCGCACCAAAAATGGCGCAATTTATGGCGATATAGTGATTTCTACCGCGCCATTTAGGGATATGGTGATGAGTTTAGATGAGTTGGATTCTGCGATAAAAGATTTGGCACAAAGGCTAAAATTTCGCAATACGATTTTGGTGTATGTGGAGATTGGCGATAAAATAGACTGCCAAAACGCAGAATCTGAGAATAAAAAACAGACTTCGCGCGGAAGTATTTTGGATGAGAAATCGGGGTTGCGTAGCCACGAGCAAGGAAATAGGACTAATGCGTCCATTGACGAAGCGAGTGGCAAGTCTCCACGATTTATCGCCAAAAGACAACGCGCACAAAAGACAAATCTATTTAGTGATAATTGGATTTATGTGCATTCAAAAAATATCACCACAGGCAGAATCACAAACTTTGCAAATTGGACAAAAGATTTGCGCTGTGGCAGAAGTGAGAGTATTTTATGTTTAGAATATTGGGCAAATGATGATGAGCGATTGTGGAATCTAAGCGATGATGAGATTATAAAAATCGCCAAAAATGATTTATTAGATTCTGCGATAATCGCAGAATCTAGCCAAATCAAACGCACACAAACGCTTAAAATCCACAAATCTTATCCCGTGTATGAGCGCGGTTATAAGGCGAATCTAAATCAAATTTATGACGCGCTAGATAAATTCAGCGATTTGTATTTCATCGGGCGCAACGGCGCATTTAAATACAACAATCAAGACCATAGTTTGCTAATGGGACTAAAATGCGCAGATAAAATTTTAGGACAAAAATCGCTAAATCTTTGGGAAATAAACACGGATTACGATTACCAAGAGGGCAAAATTGCTAAATAGATTTGCGAATTTATTGTATAATTTTGCATTTAGTTATGAAAGGAATAGCAATGAAATCTATAATAGATTATGAAAAATACGCAAATATGTCGCACAAACAGCTACTAAATTCGCTTACAAGCACCCAAAAAAAAGAGCAAAAAATTAGCGAAAAATTAAAAGATACGCGCAATTTGATTGCTTTTTTACAATCAAAAGTCAAAATAAAGGCTAAAAATAATGCAAATAAATCGCAGTTTGTGGCTTATAAAGATTCGCAATCTTACAAAATTGCACGGCAAAGAGAAAATTTACGCACACCAAAAGAGCAAAACACATTAGCAAAAGAAGTCGAATCGCTAATCAATAAGGGCTATGATGAGCTATGAAATAATCATCAAAAAACAAGTCGATAAATTGCTAAAAAATCTATCCAAATCCGCACCACGTGAGTTTGATAGAATTGATTATTTTTTAAATAATACGCTATCACTAAGCGACAATCCTTGCAAATTGCCTAATGCGAGGCGTTTGAAAGGGTTTGATGACAATCGCTATCGATGGCGAATTGGCGAATATTTATTGGCATTGTCAAAAACGGCACATTTAAAATCATTGAGATTATAAAAATTGACAAAAGAGATGATTCCACATATAAGGGATTGTAAAGGGAGATAAAAATGACATATAAAAAAGTTTTGGTTACAGGTGGGGCGGGATTTTTAGGTTCGCATTTGTGCGATAGGCTTATAGAGCGGGGCGATGAAGTGCTTTGCGTGGATAATCTTTTCACAGGCACAAAGGCAAATATCGCCCACTTGCTATCTCACCCGCGCTTTGAATTTATGCGCCACGACATCACTTTTCCGCTGTATGTGGAAGTCGATGAGATTTATAATTTAGCTTGTCCTGCAAGTCCTATTCACTATCAATTCGACCCTGTGCAAACGACAAAGACTTCTGTGGTAGGCGCGATAAATATGCTAGGACTTGCAAAGCGCGTAAAGGCAAAGATTCTCCAAGCCTCCACTAGCGAAGTTTATGGCGACCCTGAGATTCACCCGCAAGTTGAATCCTATCGTGGCTGTGTCAATCCTATCGGGATTCGCGCTTGTTATGATGAGGGCAAAAGGTGCGCTGAAACGCTATTTTTTGACTATCATCGTCAGCACAAACTCCCCATAAAAGTTATGCGAATCTTTAATACTTATGGGACGCGAATGCACCCAAATGACGGGCGCGTGGTGAGCAATTTTATCATTCAAGCGTTGCGCGGGGAGGACATTAGCATTTATGGCGATGGGACTCAAACGCGCAGTTTTTGCTATGTCGATGATTTGATAGATGGAATGATAAAGCTAATGGATTCGCGCATCGATTTCACGGGACCTGTGAATATTGGCAATCCTAGCGAATTTAGCATACTTGAACTTGCAAATGAGATTTTGCGCCTGACAAATTCTAAATCAAAGCTTATTTTTCACCCACTCCCGCAAGATGACCCAAAACAGCGAAAACCAGACATTACACTAGCGCAAAAAGAGTTAGATTGGAGTCCAAAAGTCGCGCTAAAAGATGGCTTAAAGCATACGATTGAATATTTTGAAACTATCTTAAAGGATAACAAATGCAAATAACCATAATCGGCAGTGGCTATGTGGGGCTTGTAGCGGGGGCGTGTTTTGCACAAATGGGCAACTCTGTGATTTGCCTTGATATTGATGAGCGCAAAATTGCGAATCTAAAAAACGGCATTATCCCCATTTATGAGCCAAATCTAAGCGAAATGATAAAAGAAAATCTATCCAAAAATACGATGAGATTCACCACCGATAAGCGCGAAGCATTGCAAAAGGCAGAAGTGATTTTTATCGCCGTTGGCACACCTATGGGCGATGATGGGAGCGCGGATTTGCGCTTTGTGAAAAGCGTGGCGCAGGATATTGGAGGGATTATCGAAAAATATTGCGTGGTGGTGGATAAAAGCACCGTTCCTGTCGGCACGGCAAGGGTTGTGCGGGGCATAATAGATGGCGAATTAAAAAAGCGCGGATTGCAAATCGACTTTGATGTCGTTAGCAACCCAGAGTTTTTAAAAGAAGGCGTAGCAATAAAAGACTTTATGAGCCCTGATAGAGTGGTGATTGGGGCAGATTCGCAAAAGGCATTAGAGATTATGCGCTCACTATATGCGCCATTTTTGGTAAAAAGCGATAGATTTATCGCTATGAGCGTAGAATCTGCCGAAATGACAAAATACGCCGCAAATTCGCTACTTGCCACCAAAATCAGCTTTATAAACGAAATGAGCCAAATTTGTGAGCGCATAGGCGCAGATATAAACGATGTGCGTTTAGGCATAGGCTCAGATTCGCGAATCGGATATAGCTTCATCTATCCGGGCTGCGGCTATGGCGGGAGTTGCTTCCCCAAAGATATAAAGGCATTAGAAAAAACCGCAATCGACAACGGCTACACGCCCAAAATCTTACAGGCGATTCAAGCCGTAAATGAATCCCAAAAAATGCTTTTGGTAGAGAAAATCATCGCAAAATTTGGTGCGAATCTAAAAGACAAAATCTTTGCGATTTGGGGATTGGCATTCAAACCAGAAACCGATGATATGAGAGAGGCAAGCTCGCTTACGCTAATAAACGCGCTTGTAAAAAATGGCGCGAAAATCCGCTGTTTTGACCCAAAGGCAATGAATCAAGCGAAGTTTTATTTGAAAAATGTGCTAGATTCACTTGAATTTTGCGATGATAAATATAGCGCATTAGATTCAGCAGACGCGCTTGTTTTGCTAACTGAGTGGAGAGAGTTTAGAAGTCCAGATTTTAAGCAAATCGCAAATAGACTTAAAAATCCCATAATCTTTGATGGGCGCAATATTTGGAGGCATTTTGATTTGAGTGGCTTTGAGTATCATCAAATCGGGGTAAAAAAACGATGACTTTCCCCGCAAAGCGGGATTTGGCAAAAGATTTGGCAATCGCGCTAATTTTAGCGATAATTGCGCTGATTTTATGCTATGCAAAAGTCATTGATGGGTGGCATTTTTGGAGCGATGATTCTGCGTATATTTCACAGGCAATCGCCCTAGCGCAAGGCAAAAGCGCGGATTATATCAATGATAATGCCTTTATGATGACAAAAAGCGATTGGTTGATTGGACCAAGTGCGTATCCGTGGGGATTTCCGGCGTTACTTGCAATCGCATATAAAATCTTTGGACTAAATATCATCGCCCTAAAAATGGTAAATATCCTTTGCTACGCTATATTTGTGGGGATTTTTTATATGTTTTGTGGCCACGCAAATTCGCAGAATCTACGCCATTTTTGCCACGCTATTTTTCGCGCTAAATCCCTATATGACTTACTTTGTGGCAAATGATATGCTAAGCGATGTTTGCTTTTTGCTATTTTGCTTTTGTGCGATTATTATTTTGGCAAAGTTATTTGGCAACTCTAAAAATCCCCACTATCTTGCAAATGGAGAGCAAAACGCAGAATCTGCGCTAGATTCTGCGAATCGAACGAAAAACGCAGAATCTAAAATAGATTCGTCATTGCGAGATTCTGCGTTTAACGCAGAATTGTGGCAATTCGCAGAATTTGCGAGCGAAGCGAAGCAATCATCCAAATCAATTTGTCATTTTGAGCGAAGCGAAAAATCTCTTTTTAGATTCTGCGATTCTGCGATAAAATTGCCGTTTTTTGATTTAGATTCGCTTTCTTTTTCGCAAAAGGGCTGCACCCCCCTCCCCGCTCCCCCTACGCGCCAAAAGCTGCCGCTTTTCGCTTTTAGGGGGAGGGCTCTCGCTTTTTCCGCTTCTAGCAAAAAATCGGCGGGTGGCACTACTGCACCCTTTGCTCCCGATTTTTTGCACCACGAAGCGGGCGAGATTAAGGGTGCTTCGCACGGATTAGATTTTAATTTGGATTGCCACGATTTGACTTCGTCAAATCTCGCAATGACGGAAAATAACGCATTAGATTCTGCGTTTCAAACGAAAAATGCAGAATCTCACATAAAAACGCGGAATCTAGATTCTGTGAATAAAATACAAAACGCAGAATCTAGCGCAATTTCGCAGAATCTAATCGCAGAATCTAAAATAAAAATTACCCACCCCCTAGCCCCTTCCGCAAGGGAGGGGGAAGAAAAACACAAATCCGCAAGGGAGGGGGAATCTAGTGGCATTTTCATCGCCATTTTTGGCGGAATTTTTATGCTTTTTAGCGCAACGATTCGCATAAATGGATTTGTGATTTTATGCGCGCTAATGGCAATGCAAGGGATTCTTTTGGCAAAGCACTTTGCGCCACGAATTTTCAAACTCCGCGCATTTCGTCTCTTAAACTACATAAATTCGCCCTACTCGTGGCAAATCCACGCCATTCCTTATGCGATTTTTGCACTTGGATTTATGCTAATTGCACTCAATCTATCAAGTGGCACAAGCGGGCATTTTGGCGAGTTAGCGCATATTTCCATCCCACGCATCGCGCAGAATCTGCTTTCTTATTCGCTGCGATTTAATCAATTTTTTGATTTAGGTGCGTTTGATTTTGCGATTTTGGCGTTGTGCTTGTTGCCATTTCTTTTGCGTGGGATTTTTGATAAATTCGCAGAATCTATGGCAGATTCTGCGAAAAATGCGCTAGATTCTGCGATTTCATCAAGTGCATTTTTCTTAATATTTTACTTTGGATATTTTGCGCTATTGCTTTTGTGGATGGAGACTTTTGGCGTGCGATTTGTCCTCCCGCTTGTGCCGTTTTTGCTATTTTGGACTTTTAGCGGGATTGCCAAAAGTAGGAAATTTTATAGATTTGCAATTAGCGTCATTTTGCTGTTGATTTTGGGGAGTTTTTTGCACTTAAATTATTTGGATATATCGCTTAAAAACTCGGTGGGTAGGACTTCAAACATAAATGCCGGAACTTATTCAAAAGAGTCGCTTGAAGTCTTTGAAATTATAAGGCAAAAAATACCGCAAAATGCCATAATAATCTCGCTAAAACCCCGCGCGCTGTATTTAAATACGCACAGAATCGGATTTGCCACAGGCGATGAGGGGCGATTGAGCGAGGCGGATTTCGTCCTTTGGAGTGCGGAATATGAGCAGTTAAATATTTTTAATGCCGATTTTCAAAGCAAAACAACGCTAATTTTTGAAAATAGCGAATGGAAACTTTTTAAGGTGCTAAAAGGTGCTAAAATATGGAGGCAAAATGGCGCGTTTGAAAAATAACTATCTTTTTTACAATCTAAAAGGCATCGCTAGAATGCTAACGCCGTTTTTTATCTTGCCATTAAATAGAGAGAAAATCTTGCGCGATTTAGAGAAACGCGATGATTTGGACTACATAAAAAAGCGCGTGGATTACTACTGCCAAATGAGCGAAAAAATCACGCTAGATTCAGAGGCAAAAACGCTTGATTTTCTGCGATGGACGCACAAAAAGACCGTGTATTTTTTTGATACTTATGAATATGCGCGGTATTTTCCGCAAAATTTTAGGGCGCATTTTGCCTTTGGCGATGTGAATTATTTTTTACAAAAACCATCTTTTACAAAATCTCGCCCGATTCGCGCATATTATGAAAAGTCGTTTGAATCTACGAAAAACGCAAATGGGGGGGGGCAAAATAGATTGAAAAACGCAGAATCTACGCTAGATTCTGCGAACTCTACCTTGCTAAATATGGCAAAGATTCGCCATTTTACATTCATAAACGACACTTACGCATTTGAAGATAAAATCTCCAAACTTTTCTATCGCGGAGGGATTTATCAACCGCATCGAACGCGCTTTTTTGAAAAATATTTCGCCAATCCGCGCTGTGATTTGGGGCACACGGGGAGCAAAAGCATTCACCGCGCGTGGCAAAAGCCCAAAGTCGGCATTGCAAAGCATTTGCCTTATAAGTTTTTGCTGTCTTTGGAGGGCAATGATGTGGCGAGTAATTTGAAGTGGGTGATGAGCTCAAACTCCCTTGCCATCGCGCCAAAGATGAAGTTTGAGACTTGGTTTATGGAGGGGCTACTTAAAGGCGGGGAGCATTTTGTGGAGATTAGCGAGGATTACAGCGATTTGGAG
Source organism: Helicobacter sp. 23-1045 (assembly GCF_053654655.1). NCBI lineage: Bacteria > Pseudomonadati > Campylobacterota > Epsilonproteobacteria > Campylobacterales > Helicobacteraceae > Helicobacter > Helicobacter sp. 23-1045. The sequence continues at coordinate 7,153 of NZ_JBSIUR010000016.1, read as the reverse complement.
GATAAGTTAGAGTATTTTGCCACGCACCCACGCGAGGCAAAGGACATTATTCACAACGCGCACGAATATGTAGCGCAGTTTTTTGACAAAAAGCGCGAGGCGATAATCTCGCTATTAGTTTTAGAAAAATACTTTTATTTCACGGGACAAATTGAATCCTTGCGGATTTGAAAGCGCAGAATCTAAAAATTTTGCTATAATTTGCGTTTTTATTTTAAGATTTAAGGAAGCAAAAATGCAAAGCATTTATATGAAATCCCCCCCCCCCAAATCGCGCTAGATTCTGCGAATTTAGATTCTGCACCATCAGATTCTGCGAATTTAGATTCTGCGAATAAAACTCTCTCCATAATTATCCCCGTTTTCAACGAAAAGGCGACCATTGAAAGCATTCTAAAAGTCATCTGCGCTGTAAAAATCGCCTATCAAAAGGAAGTCATAATCATCGATGATTGCAGCACTGATGGCACAAGCGCACTATTAAAAGACTTAGAAAAAAGCGACTTTGCAACTATCAGCAAAATGGCGCATTTTAAAGTCATCTATCATAGCAAAAATCAAGGCAAGGGCGCGGCACTTCGCAGTGGCATATCGCACGCTAGCGGTGATTTGGTGCTAATCCAAGATGCAGATTTGGAATACGACCCAAATGAATATCCAAAACTACTCGCGCCATTTGAGCGAGGCGTGGCGGATGTGGTTTATGGTTCTAGATTTGTGAGTGGTGCTTCACATCGTGTGCTTTATTTTTGGCATAGAATGGGAAATGGACTTCTTACGCTGTTTTCAAATATGATGACAAATCTAAATTTGACGGATATGGAGACTTGCTATAAGGTGTTTAGGCGCGAGATTATCCAAAGTATCGCAATTAGGGAAAATCGCTTCGGTTTTGAACCAGAAATCACCGCTAAAATCGCCAAAATCAAAGGCATTCGCATTTATGAAGTCGGCATAAGTTACTACGGGCGCACCTATGAGGAAGGTAAGAAAATCGGCGTAAAGGACGGATTTCGTGCGCTGTGGGCGATTGTGAAATATAAATTTAGGGGGTGAAGGTATGGAGTGGTTTTTTGTGGATTTGAAAATTGCTTTTATGCTATTTTTGTGGATAATTGCGTGTGTGGGGTGCGGATGGGTTGTTTTATCTTTTGCAATGCGGTTTTTTGTGGCGAAGCAAGGCAGTCATTTAAATTTAGATTCTGCGATTTTAGATTCTGCGAATCAAACTAAAATCGCAGAATCTAATAAAAATCAATCGTGCGAAGCACCCAAATCTCGCCCGCTTCGTGGTGCAAAAAATCGGTTTCAAGCGAGCAGTAGTGCGAGTGCCGATTTTTTGCTAGAAGCGGAGAAGCGAGGCACTCCCCCTAAAAGCGAAAAGCGGCAGCTTTTGGCGCGTAGGGGGAGCGGGGTGGGGGGGGGTGCAGCCCTTTTGCGAGAAAAAACTAGCGAATCTAATCCAAAAAATGACAAAAATATCGCAGATTCTGCAAATAAAATGAAAAACGCAGAATCTAGTGCAAAAAATCCGTCATTGCGAGGCGCACGAAGCGAAGCGAGTGCAACGAAGCAATCCAAAAATAACAAAATGGATTGCCACGAAGTCGCCACAAGTGCGACTTCTCGCAATGACGAAATGGAAAGCAAAAATTCACAAAATCTCGCAATGGCAAAAACAAAAACGCCAGATTCTGCGTTTTTTGATGATTTAGCGTTAAAAGTGCCATTTTCGCTTTTATGTGGAATGATATTTTTTACTTTTTTAACCTCGCTAATTCATCTATTTTTCCCCATAAATGCGTTTGTTAGCATTGTTTTTCTCACATTTGGCATTTTTGCATTTTGGCGAAAAATCCGCGATTTTCAACTTTTAAATTTAAAAGTTTTATTTAGCGCAAGTGTGGCGTTTTTCGCCGTTGTGGTGCTTAGTTTTTTCCACGATTCTATCGGCGATTCGGTAAATTATCACATCCAAATTGTCTCTTACATTCAGGCGGAAAATCTTATTTTTGGGTTAGGAAATATCCACGGGCGACTTGGGTTTAATGGCATTATTTATAATTTTTACGCACTTACGGATGTAAGTCAAATTTTCCCTGCGCTACGCAGTTTTATCGCAAATGAGATTGTTTATTTTGCGTTAATTTTTAGTGCGATTTATATTTTGGTGACTAAAAATTTTGCCAAATTTCACTTGCTTTTTATCGTGTGTAGCGTTATTCCATTTAGTTTTATTTTGAAGTGGGCGGAGTTTAATGCCCTTTATTGCGAGGGTGTGGGTGCGGTTTTTGGCATTTTTATTTTTAGTGCTTTGCTTTATAATTTAGCGCAAAATTCGCAGAATCTCCCCCAAATTTCGCAGAATCTATCGCAGAATCTCCCCCAAAATCGCTTCATCGCATTGCTTTTTATAATTAGCGTTTTTGCTACGATGATAAAGATTGCAAATTTCGCGCTAGTGCTTGCTGTGGCGATAACTTTCATTTATTTAAATCGCAGTTTTTATCGCCCAAAATTTTATAGAGCGTATTTTTTGCTTGGCATTTTTTGCCTTATTTTTTGCCTACCTTGGGCGATAAAGGGCATTGCCACAAGCGGGATGATTGCCTATCCTGCGAGTGTGGGATTTTTCAAATCGCTTCCTTTTGCGGTGAGTGAGGCGCAGAGAGAAAGTGAAGTGTGCTGGATTATGAGCTGGGCAAGGGCGCCGGGGCAAAATTGCGTGGAGGTCTTGCAAACAAGTGCGTGGATGGTGGATTGGTTTAGTATGAAAACGCGCTACTTTGGGTATTTTAAGCATTTTGTTTATCACTTTTTGGCGTCACTTGCGCTGTTTTTGTGCCTTTATTTTTATAACAAAATGCGAAAAAAATGCGTAGAATCTACCCCTGCGTCGTCATTGCGAGGCACAAAGTGCCAAAGCAATCTATTAGATTCTGCGTTTGGAGTGGCGTTTGTGGGTGTTGTGGTGGGGATATTATTTTGGTTTTATGCGGGACCAGACCCAAGATTTGGAATGGTGTATATTTTCCCGCTTGTGGGACTTTTTATGGCGTATAATATTTCACAGATTAAAATCGCAGAATCTCCCCGCACAAAGGCACTTTTTGCGATTTTATTTATCGCTACGCTTTTTCCATTTTGGAAACTTACGCGCGATATGTATATGATTTTGATTATATTTTGTTTGCTATTTCCTAGTGCGATTTTAGGGGCGAAAATACGGCGCATTTACCTTGTGCTACTTATTATTTTGACATTTGTGAGTGTGCCAAATATGTTTCGCGATAGACTTGGAGCGATAAAGCAAAATCCAAAAGTCCTGCCCATCTTTGCCAAAAAGCAAATTAGCGATTTTGGCGTGGAGATTTATCATCGAAGCGATAGCGCAAAAGATGGTTACGAAGCATTCACCTACGAACCGCGCCCGATGACGCCTTATTCTACCCATCAAATCAAAGAAACGCGCTTTTTAGGGCGCAAGGCATATATTAACGCAAAAAAGGATGAGAGATGAAAGAGGGATTTTTAGATAGATTTTTGCGCCAAATGCGCCTTAGGCAAATCAAACCGCATTTAAGCGAGTTTGCAAATCCGCGTGTGCTTGATGTGGGGTGCGGATGGGAGGCGAAGTTATTGCGAGAGATTGAACCCTTTATCGCGCAAGGCATTGGTATTGATTTCAAAGCACCTGATATTCAAACTGCGAAATTGCGGACTTTTAGTTATTTTTTTGAAAAAAAGGGCGAGATTAAGGGTGCTTTGCACGATGATTTCGAAGATTCTGCACTTTTAGATTCTGCAAACGGGGGGGGGATTTGTATAAAAGTTTGCATAAACGCTTGCATAAACGCTCACATAAAGGCAAGTTAGTTTCACTGCCTTTTAAAGATGAGAGTTTTGAAATCGTGTGTATGTTAGCAGTTTTGGAGCATTTGAATCATCCGCTTTTGATGTTAAAAGAAATAAAGCGAGTTTTGAAGGCAAATGGTATTTTGCTTTTGAGTGTCCCATCTCACGCGGCAAAACCGATTTTAGAATTTTTATCTTATAAATTAAAATTGATTGATGAAGCAGAGATAAGAGACCATAAGCGATATTACAACAAGGCGGATTTGGCGCGGTATGCGGAGTTTGCGGGGTTAAAAATGGAGGGGCATTATTATTTTCAGTGCGGATTTAATAATTTTGCTAAAATGCGAAAAATTTAAGTGCGTGGAGCAAAGTGGAAAAGTTATTTAAATATGTGCTTGTGGGCGGAAGCGCGGCGATTATCAATTGGATTGTGTTTTTTGTATGCGTGGAGATTTGCGCTTTGCATTATTTAGGTGGCGGATTTTTGGCGTTTATCGTTGCGACTTTGTGGAATTTTATTTTGGCGCGAAAGTTTATTTTTACCCCAAAGCACTCGCTTTTAAAGGAAAGTGCGCTGATTTATTTGGTGAGTTTTGCGGGACTTTGCATTGATATTTTGGTGCTTTATGTTTGCGTGGATGTGCTTAAAATTCCTGCGATGGTGGGTAAGATTTTTGCGAGCGGCGTGGCATTTTTATTTAATTTTAATGTGCGGAATTTTGTCATTTATAAAAATTAAAGCATTTTTTCCTGTCCCAAGCGATAGAGTGCAAAGTCGTATTTTACGGGGTCATCAGCGCAGAATCTGCCTAAATTTGCCGTGATTTCAAGGGCGGAGCGCAAATCATAACTTTTGCGCTTCAAAAGTCCTAATTTTTGTGAGAGGCGAAAAGTGTGCGTATCAAGGGGCAAAATCAAATCCGCGCTTGATACTTCGCCCCAAAATCCAAAGTCAATATTATCCTTGCGAACCATCCATCGCAGAAATAAATTCCATCGTTTGAGTGGCGATGAGTGGGCGTTTGTCGCCCTTTGCCCGATGAGAAATTTTAGTCCGTGCGGGAGAGTGGGCGAAGTTTGGGGAGATTTTGTGAGATTCTGCGAATTTTTGCGAGATTTTGCGAGATTCTGCGAATGTGTGAGATTTGGCGAAATTATTTGATTTTTTAGCGCAGAATCTAGCGCGAAAATCATCGCATTTATACCGCAAATGACGGGAGATTCTGCGATTTTCGCAGAATCTGTGGGATTTTTCGCTTCAAAAGCAGGGTTAAATTTCGCAGAATCTAACTGCAATTTCGCATTTTTATACGCATTTGCAAAAATGCGTTTTATCCCGCCACGCGCGATTATTTCGCTTAATGCCAAAAATAGCATTTTTATATCTTCGCTTCTTTGAAAGCGGTAATGCGGGAATTTAGCGCGCAAAATCGCATTTTTATCGCCCAAAATTTTAAAGTCCAAATTTAATAGCGTCTTTAAAATCTGCTTTGCATTGCCATACGCCAAAAGTGCGCACACAACGGCGATTTCATCCACAAAATCATATTTTTTCTCCACCGCCTTTTTTAGCGCAAAAAGCGGGTCTGGTTTATCCTCACTCAACTCAAAGTCCGTATTTCGCGCGTTGTAGTGATAATCTAGCAGTTTTTTTAAATCTCTCATTTTGCCCCCAAAAATTTTAAAAATTATAATATTTTATGATAAAATCCGCTTTTTAAAATCAAAAAAAGGCACTTTCAATGAAAAAAATTATCTGCATTTTGATGCTATTTTGCGCATTTTCTCACGCAAACTACGCAAACAAGCAAGAGCAAGTCGAGAAATTCGTCTATATCGAGGCACTTTATGGATTTGGCGGGATGATAAAACCCTATGATATTTATTTGCACGATGTGCAAGCGCGCATATTTTTCCCCACGACAGGCGCGATGCACGAACTTTTGGCGCGAGGGTCATTCTCACAAGATAAGCAAAAAAGTGGCATAAAACATAATGGATGGGAGGCGGAATATCGCATTGGGATGCGGTTAGATGAGCATTTTAAGAGTTTGGGGACGATGCTTGGTAGTGCGTATATTGGACTTGGGTATCAAAATTTATCGCACAACACGGGCGGAGCGATGAAAAATCTGCATTTGATTTATTTCCCGCTTGGCGCGTGGGGGGAGGAAAGTCTCGGCGAGGGGGCGATAATGTCGATGATGCGCCTGCGCTGGGGACTAAATACGAAAATGATATTTTTGAATAACTACAACAGCGAGGGCAAGTTGAAGGGGAATTTTCTCTTTGGACTGAAAGTGCATCTTGGCGTGGGCGTGAAAATAATGCAGAGTGCGGATATTTTCGCGCAAGGATTTTTTCAATGGAATTTACCGCTGAAAAAGACGCAGGTGTGGGGATTGGAAGTGGGAATGCAGTTTTAGATTTGAGTGAATGTTGGTGGTGAATCGTAGAAATTAGCGCGGATTTTGTCATTGCGAGAAAATCGCAGAATCTGCCCTATTTTCTCAGAATCTAGTGTGCTAAATTTCGTCATTGCGAGGCGAATTTTGATTCGCCGAAGCAATCCACATATTCCGTCATTGCGAGAAAATGCGTCTTTGACGCAAAATCGCAGAATTTGGCATTATTTTTAAAGTAAAATCGCAGAATCTAGCGTTATTTTTCCCCTCCCTTGCGGAGGGGGATTAAGGGGGTGGGTAATTTTTATTTTAGATTCTGCGAATTTCGCAGAATCTGGGCACTAAAAAAGTCAAAAATTCGCAGAATCTAGTATGCTAAATTTCGTCATTGCGAGAAAATCCGCAAGGATTTTCGTGGCAATCTATGTTTTTTAGTTTAGATTCTGCTGTTTTGTGTGTTTTCCGTCATTGTGAGGCGAATCTTGATTTGCCGAAGCAATCCACACATTCCGTCATTGCGAGAATGGACGAAGTCCATTCGTGGCAATCTAAAAATCCCACGCCGTCATTGCGAACGAGCAAAGAATCTCTTTTTAGATTCTGCGATTCGCACGAAAAATATATGAATTTAATAAAAAATACGAAAATCGCAGAATCTACGAGATTTTCGCCACTTTCAGCATTTGATTCACTTATTTCTTTTCGCAAAAAGGGCTGCACCCCCCGCCCCCGCTCCGCTCCCCCAATCATTTAATTGTGTTCCCAAAAAGCAGCCGCTTTTTCGCTTTTAGGGGGAGTGCCTCGCTTATCCGCTTCTAGCAAAAAATCGGCGGTTGCACTACTGCAACCTTGAATCCGATTTTTTGCACCACGAAGCGGGCGAGATTCGG
>NZ_JBSIUR010000015.1:0-27274 GCF_053654655.1 Helicobacter sp. 23-1045 | reverse complement strand
GTGGAAAGTCTTTATTTTGGCGCAGAATCTGGCGATGAATACAAATATTATTTGCCACCATACCAGCGATTTTGCCACATTTCACGCGGATTTTACACAAATGAAAAAAATTGCGTTTTCCCATATTTTCATCCCGGCGGATTGTGCCACAATAAGCAAATAATGCTTGCACTTGGCGGATATAATGAAAATGAATATCCCGCAGGCGATACGCTATTTATCCGCCGTGTGTGCCAAAAATACGCCGTTTTGGTCTATCAAAAATTCTTGCATTTATCGCGCCAAGAGATAAATGAGGGGTTAAAAGGCGGCATTGAGGATAAATACGCCTATCAACTTTTTTATTTTTACAAAGATTGCATTCCTGCAAGCGCGCTTTTGAGGCGATTTTATTTAGGGCGATTGAAAGGGGACTTTGAAAATAATTTTTGGCGCAATCGTAGCGTGGATAAAAGCATCACAAACGCACTTTATAAAAATGTCAATCTTAATTTTAGTGCGTTTGAGAAAATCATAATTTTTGCCCTGCGTCTCAAAAATAAAATTGCAACACTTGGCAACAAAATCGCTATAAATAAATATTTGCGGTAGATTCTGCGAAAAACGCTTCATTTTGTCATTCTGAGCGAAGCGCGTTAGCGCGTAGCGAAGAATCTCAAAAATTTCGCAGAATCTACATTTGATAAACCGCAATCACCGTGTGCCCAAACGCATCTTTTGGGATTTTGATAAATCGCCTCCCAAAAACACCAAAGCGATTTATGACCTTCCGCAAAATGCCCTTATCAATAAGTGGCGTTTTGAGAAAATATTTCGCCCACATCGTGGATTTATAAAAGTCAAAATGAACGCTTTGCACGGGTTCGTGGTAGATTTCCAAAAGTGTGAGATTAAACTCCCTTGCGATAAATTCTAGCGTTTTGTCGCTGTAACGACTAATGTGATGTGGAGGCATATTTAAACTACCATTTACAGCGTATTTTAGGAAAGAGTCTTCGCTAGGAACGGCGATAATTAGCAATTTCGCAGAATCTGCGGTCTTTAACTTATTCTGCCCCCCCCCTATTTGGCATCAAACAAGAAATTTGCGCTTCTAAAAATTCTCGTGGATTTGCCGTGTGCTCTAATACCTGAAAACTACACGCCACGCTAAATTCGCTATCATTTTGCTTGGCAAAATCTTGCACTAAAATATTTTGGATATTGACGCCATTTTGCGATGCTAATTCCTTTGCTTTGGTGCTAAATTCTAACCCTACATAATCCGCCACCCCTTGCAAACTTTTACCAAACACACCCGCGCCACATCCCACTTCAAGCACTCTTGCGCCATTTTTGATAAACTTTCTGGCAAAGTCATATTCATTTTTCTCCGCCAAATAATACCAACTATTTTTGATTAACTCCGTGTAGAAATCATTATCGCCTGTGGGAATTTCGCCATTTTGCAGTCTAAAAAATCGCAAATCGCAATTTTTGCAATGCACATATTCCACATCCTGCGTCAAAATATATTGCACGGAAACGCCCATTTTTGCGTAAAGTGCGATTAAATCACTCGCCTTTATTCGCTCTAACAAACCCAAATTTTGCGATTCACATAAAATACATTTCATTTTTTACTCCATTTCGATAGATTCTGCGATTTTCTCGCAAAATCCACATAAATCTACCTTTTCAAATTTATCGCCTCTTTGATTAAATCATCGCCTGTGGTGAATGCCTTTGCATTCATCGAATATCCGCGCTGATAGACGATTAAGTCCGTCATTGCGTCCGCAGGATTGACATTGCTACTCTCCAAATATTTATGCAAAATCTGCCCGAAGCGAAGCGCGCCATTTTCATCCCACCCGATAAGCGGTGCGCCACTTGCCGGAAGCGAATTTTGCCCATCGACTAAATACTGCGCCATCTCAAAGAGATTGCCCCCCACTTTTTGCAAACCTTGGTCATTGACAAACGCCACCACGCCCACGCGCCCCATTTTTTCAGTCACGCCGTTTGTGAAAGACAAACTTATAATGCCATCATTATCAATGCCGATGTGCGCGAGTTCGCCTTTTTGCGTGCCGTCCTTTGCAGTATCTAGCACCGCAGAATCCATATACGCCACATTGCTACTTTTGCGCTTTTCGCTCCCTAAAATGCTGTATTCCACGCTTTTATCGCCATAAGTTAGCGTTATGGGGGCAGATTCTGCGTTGCCATCTTTGTCAAATGCAATGCTGTGCGCGATTTTCTCCCCTATTAAAGTTTCGCCATCTTTTGTGTAAATCCCGCTCTCCACACTCCAAACCTGCCCATTTTCGCCATTTTCGCTTAAAATGTAGCGCGAAATTATTAGCATTTTATCGCCGTTGTCGTTGAAAATTTCGGTGGTGGTTTTGTAGTTTGCAAACGCTAATTTGTCGCTTTGAAATCCAAAGTTTGTCAAATCCGCGCCCCCGCTCATCCCAAGTCGCTCAAAGAGTTTCCCACCTACGCTGATTTTCGCAGAATCCGCAGAATCCGCACTATTCCGCAACTCCAAAATGAGATTTTTCTCGATTTTCCCCTCCGCATTTCGCATAAAGTCCATCGTTAGTCCCGTCTCTTTTTCAAGTGCCTCTTTCAAATCCTTAAATGTGCGAAAATCCTCATAGTGGAATTCATAGTCAATTATCTCGCCATCTTTTTCAATGCTAATAATCCCGCTATTATACGCTGTGGCGTTGAAGTTTTCGCCGCCCACCACAAGCGCGTTTATGTCCATATTCATCAACTTTTCTTCATCGACTTCGCCATTTTCATTTAAGAAAAACGGATAGGAATTTAACTCGCTTTTGTTTGCATTTAGGTTTAGCGCGATATTTGCATAGGTGCTTTCAGTCGGACCAAAGTGCAGATTCTGTGGGATTTGAAGCGGTTTTACCTCGCTTGTCGCTAAATTTTCCTCGTCATTTTGCGGATTGCTGATAAAAACGCCGTCCTTTATTTTCCCTAAATCCACGCCAAGCATATAATACCCCGCGCTATTTACCACAAACCCCTCCGCATCGCGTGAAAATGAACCATCTCTCGTGAAATACACGCCTTTTTTATTATCGCCATCAAATGAAATGCCTTCATTATCCCCTACGACAAACCACCCTTTTCCCGCGTATGCCACGCTAAACTCGCCATCGCTCTCTTTGTAAGAACCATCATTATTTGAGATTGCGTTTGCTGCGGAAGTCGCGCCATAATTCATATCGCTTTTTACAGGCGAAGCGGGATTTGCCGTGCTTAATGCGGTGGAAAAGAGACTTTTAAACGCAGGCATATTCGCGCGATAACCTGTGGTGTTGATATTTGCGATATTATTTGAAGTCGAATCTAATCCAAATTGATGCGTGCGAATCCCGCTCACGCCGTTATAAAGTGTCGAATTCATCTTATGCCCCTTGTTTTAGGTAAAATTCTAGCGCATCTTCAAGCGGCACGATAAGTTCGCCCATCCGCAAATGCACTTTTCCATCATTTAAAATCACGCTTTGCACTTCGCCACGCCCCACACGCGCGAGATTGTAAGTGCCATCGCCTTTAAAATTATACTGCGCGATGATATTATACGCGCCACTTGGGAGATTCTGCCCCTTATCATCTTTGCCTTCAATGCTAAAATGCAAGTATCCGCTCATCCCATTTTTATCGCTAATGTCAATCTCGCGGATTGTTTCGCCACTCTCATTTTGCACCAAAATCTTTGGCGTCCCCAAACTCGCATTTATCGCTTCATCGAAATATAATTCAAAGTCCATTTTTTGATTTTCAACGAGATTTAGTCCATTTATCTTTGTCTCTGCGATTTTACCAATCATCTCTAATCCACTCGGCGCACCCGCATTTTGCGCTAAATTCGCAGAATCTTTGTTTGCCAAAACTGCGATTAGATTTTCTAGTGCGATTTTCATATCGCTTTGCAAATCTTTTAACTCTTTATTCGTCTCTTGCGTGGATTTCATCGCGTTTGCGACTTCTATCATCGTTTGCTTTGTTTGCTCTTGCATTTCGACTTGCGTTAGTTGCGCGGTTTGGGTGATGATTTTGTCCGTCTCCATCGGCGAAGTAGGGTCTTGATTTTTGAGTTGCTCTAAAAAAAGGCGCATAAATGCGGTGTTGTCTAATTTATTTGGTTCTGCCTTTGGTTTGTTTTTTTGCGCGGCATTGTAACCGCTTACTTCGTTTAGATTTATGGGTGATTTTACTTCGCTTGCTTCCATTTTTGCCCCTATGCGTAGTTATTTATTATCATAATTTCAAACTTTTCATCATTTTCGTCACTCTGTTTTAAGCGAAAATCATTCCTATATTTTTGCTCATAACGCCACTTTCCGCTATTGTCGCTAAATCCCATCTGCGCGCCATTGCTGAAACTCATCGCGACATTTTCATACCCAATTTGCGCGAGTGCCGAGCGTAAGTCGCTTTGATTTTGGATGAATAAATTTAGCGTTTGCTGATTTGAGTGGAGTTGAATTTGAATGTTTTTGCCCTGCGAAATTATGCTAACCTCCACGCTTCCCAAGTTTGCGGGTTGCAACTCGATTGTGATTTTTGAAATGGGGGGTTTATAATTTTGGATTTCCTGCTTTAAATTATTTGCAAAATTTTTCATAACTTCTTTTGCGTCAAAGATTTTATGCTCGATTTTTGAGGTGGATTCTGCGTTTGAAATGGTGCTTATTTCTTGCGTAGTTTTCGCAGAATCTTTTGGCGAATCTTTTGCAGAATCTTTCGCAGAATCTAATGCGGTTTCTTTTTTAGATTCTGCGAATTTTTCATTTTTTAGAGCGATTTGCTTTATGTCATTTTCTTTGTTTTCCGCAGAATCTAGGGCATTTTTTAGGGGAGATTCTGCGAGATTTTTTTGCGAAGATTCTGCGATTTTATTTGGGGCAGATTCTGCGAGATTTTTTTGCGCGGAGGATTTTTCTAAATTTTCTCCATTCTTTGCGGAGGTTAAATCGAATTTTTCCCCCTCCATTGCGGAGGATTTCTCCATTTGTTCCCCCTCCCTTGCGGAGGGGGCAAGGGGGTGGGTAGATTTTTTAGATTCTGCACTTTTCACATTAGATTCTGCGATTTTCGCAGAATCTGCGTTGATTTTTTCATCAATTTTTGGTGCTTTTATGTTTTCAAAAATGCTATTTTTTTCGCCCATTTTTGTGTATTTTATGCTTTGTAAATTTAGCGATAATTCATCTGCTTTTTTGATTAAATCGCTTAGTTTTTTGCCATCGCTTGGTTTGAGAAGTGAGAGTGCGTCAAATGCCTTGAATGCGCCATATTTTAGCGTATTTTTAATGCCTAAATTGCCATTATTTTGCGCCTCAATTTTTGGATTTATTAGCGCAGAATCGTCTGTAAAATCATCTTTTAAATGCGCTAAATTTTCTGCATTTTGCGTGAGATTTTTTTCAATATTTTGCATTTCATTTTTCGCAGAATCTAATGTGATTTTTGGATTATTTTCCATCATTTTTGACGCAGAATCTTTTGTAATTTCCGCTTTATTTTTTGGCGCAGAATCGTGCGTAGTTTCGATTTTATTTTTCGCAGAATCTAGTGCGCCATTTTTTGGCAAATCGCTTAAATTAGATTTTTTCTGTGCGGATAATTCGCTTAAATTTTCTCCATTCTTTGCGGAGGATTTCTCCATTTGTCCCCCCTCCCTTGCGGAGGGGGCAAGGGGGTGGGTAATTTTCGCGCTAGATTCTGCGATTTTCGCGCTAGATTCTGCGATTTTCGCAGAATCTTTTGCATTTTGCGCCACATTTTTCGCAGAATCTGCCACATTTTTTTCCACATTTTGCTCCACATTTTTCCCTATATTTGGCGACATTTTTGGCGAAAAATCCTTCGCAGAATCTTTAATCTGCGGCGTTTGATTTAGTTTTGTATTTATCGCTTTTGGGCGAGAGAGGATTTCATCAAGTGGGGATTTTGGCGTGGATTGCGGTTTTTCCTCGTTTTTGCTTTTCAAAATATCGCTTAAAATCTCGCTTTTTTTCGCAGAATCTTTTGCATTTTGCGCCACATTTTTCGCAGAATCTGCCTTCAAATCCACCGCAGAATCTGCCAAATTTTGCTTTGGCGCAGAATCTGCCTTTTTTGTATCGCTCAAATTTGCATTTTTAAAGTCCGCTTTTGTGGGCGCAGTAGTTTTACCTAAATCTTTTATAAAGTCGGCAAACGCCCTGCCTTGCGGAGTTTTCGCTCGTTTTGTGGCGATGGAATTTTGCGTCTCTTTGCTTATCGTTTCAACCAAAATCACCCTTTTTTTTATAATTTTCCACGCAATTTAAAGCAAAAAATATTCCGCAAAACGCTATAATTTCACAAATTTTTAAGGCAAAATGATGGACAAAAACGAATATTTAGCAAAAGTCGCCACCGCAAATGCGTGGATGAGCGCGTATTACGAGGCGGATGAACCTTTGGCAAGCGATGAGGAATATGACGCGCTAATCCGTGAAATCCGCGCATTTGAGGGCGCAAACCCGCATTTGATTATCGCAGAATCTCCCACGCAAAATATCGCCCCAAAAGTCCAAAGCGAGTTTTACAAACTCGCCCACCGCGCGAAAATGTGGAGTATGGAGGATGTTTTTGATGAGGCGGAACTCCGCGCGTGGGCGGTGCGTGCAAAGTGTGAAAATGACTTTTTTGTCGAACCAAAATTCGATGGGGCGAGTTTAAATCTCACTTATGAAAATGGAGAGTTGATAAGTGGCGCAACGCGCGGAGATGGCGAGATTGGCGAGGATGTGACGCTAAATGTGCGCACCATTTCAAGCATTCCAAAGCGCATAAATTACGCAAAGCGCATTGAGATTCGTGGCGAAGTGGTGATTTTAAAGGCGGATTTTGACGCGCTAAATGAAGCGCGAAAGCGCGCAGGGCAGAGCACTTTTGCAAATCCGCGCAATGCCGCAAGTGGCAGTTTGCGAGTGCTTGATACCAAAATCACAAAAGAGCGAAATCTTATGTTTTACCCGTGGGGCGTGGGCGAAAACGACTTGCATTTTGCCAAACATAGCGAGGTGATGGAGTTTGTGCGGAGTTTGGGATTTTTGAAGGATGATTTTGTGGGCGTGTGTGAGAATTTGGATGGCGTTTTAAATGCGTATAGTGCGCTTTTATCGCAGCGAGAGAGCAAGAAAATGATGATGGATGGGATGGTTGTGCGTGTGAATGACTTAAAAAAGTGCGCTGAATTGGGGCATACGATTAAGTTTCCAAAGTTTATGGCGGCATTTAAGTTCCCCGCGCTTGAAAAAACCACGCGCCTAATTAGCGTAAATCTGCAAGTGGGGCGAAGTGGCGTAATCACGCCTGTGGCGGAGGTTGAGAGCGTTGAGATTGAGGGGGCGAAGGTGCGCTTTGCTACACTGCATAATTTTGATGAAATCGCCCGTCTTGGCGTGAAAATCGGGGATTTTGTAAGTATTATCCGTAGTGGCGATGTCATCCCAAAAATCACAAAAATTTATGCAAATCGGCGAAGTGGCGATGAGCGCGAGATTTCTCGCCCTACGAAATGCCCGATTTGCCAAAGCGAAGTGGCGGATTTAGGCACATTTATAAAATGCCAAAATCTAAACTGCCCCGCGCGTGTGGTGGGCGAAATCACGCATTTTGTCTCTAAAAAGTGCCTAAATATCGATGGTTTTGGCGAGAAAATCGTGCAGTTTTTATTTGACGCAGGGAAAATCCGCGCGCCACGCGATATTTTCTTTTTGAGTGAGGCGGATTTCGCGGGGTTAGAGGGATTTAAGGAAAGGAAAATCAGCAATCTTTTAGGTGCGATTAAAAACGCGAGGAAAACGCCTCTGCACCGCTTTATAAACGCGCTTGGCATCGAGCATATCGGCGAAGTGGCGGCAAAGAAAATCGCGCGAAAATTTGGAGCGCGGTGGGTGGAAAGGGGGTTCGCGGACTTTCTGGCAATCGATGGGTTTGGCGCGGAGATGGCAAAGTCGGTGGCGGAGTTTTTGCGTGTGAATAAAAGTCGCGTGGTGGAGTTTTATGAGATTTTGGACTTCGCAGAATTTAGTGAGAATTTTGCAGAATTTGGCGTGAAAATTGTAGAATTTGCAGAATCTCGTGTGAAAATCGCAGAATCTAATGCGAGTTTTGCAGAATTCGCAGAATCTAGCGCAAACGCAGAATCTAACGCGAAAATTGTAGAATTTGCAGAATCTAACGCGAAAACTTCCACTGCGGAGGGCAATTCCAAAAATTCCCCCTCCATTGCGGAGATTAAATCAACTTGTCCCCCCTCCCTTGCGGAGGGGGTTAGGGGGTGGGTATCAAAATCCCCCGCAGATTCTGCGAATTTTGAAGGCAAACCAAATTTAGATTCTGCTGATTTTTGTCATTTTGGCGAAAAATCTCAAAAAAATACTTCGGCGATTGCAGGGAAAATTTTTGTGATAACAGGCACGCTTTCTCGCCCACGAGATGAGTTTGTGGAGATTATTGAGCGTTTGGGCGGGAGGGTGAGTTCGGCGATTTCATCCAAAACGCATTTTTTGCTTTGCGGGGCAAACGCAGGTAGCAAACTCACAAAGGCGCGGACTTTGGGCGTAAAATGTATCGATGAAAGCGAATTTTTTGAGATGATAAAATAGCGCAATGGCGTTAATGCGCCAAATTCGCAGAATCTAAAAAAGATTCGTGCGAAGCACCCTTAATCTCGCCCGCTTCGTGGTGCAAAAAATCGGGAGCAAACGAGCAGTAGTGCGAGTGCCGATTTTTTGCTAGAAGCGGAAAAGCGAGGCTCTCCCCCTAAAAGCGAAAAGCGGCTGCTTTTTGGCGCGTAGGGGGGAGCGGGAGGGGGGTGCAGCCCTTTTGCGAGAAAATAAGAGATTTTGAAATGAAATTAGGCGACAAAATCGCAGAATCTAAAAAGAGATACTTCGCTACGCTCAGTATGACAATTTGTGGATTTTGCAGAATCTACCCACCCCCTAACCCCATCCGCAAGGGGTTTTAGAGTTAGATTCTGCGGAGCAAATTTCGTGCTAGATTCTGCGATTTTTTGAGATTTTTCGCTTCGTGCGAGAATAGCAACAATTTGGTAGATTTTGCGAATGAAATAAAATTCGCAGAATCTATTTCCGCTTTATTTTTGAAATTTATGGATTGCCACGAAAATCCTTGCGGATTTTCTCGCAATGACGGCGTGGGCACAGATTCTGCGATTGAAATACAAAACACAGAATCCCCACTTTGCTTTTTCAATTTTTGGATTGCTTCGCCCTTGCCTTTGGCAAGGACTCGCAATGAAGAATTATGTGTAGATTCTGCGATTGAAGTTTTTGCGCTATTATTTTTTTGATTATTTTACCCACCCCCTAACCCCCTCCGCAAGGGAGGGGGAATCTCTTTTGTCATTGCGAGATTTTGTGTAGCAAAATCGTGGCAATCTATTTTCAGATTCTGTGTTTTTGTGAGATTCTGTGCCATACTTCACGCTAGATTCTGCGAAATTTGGATTAGATACCGCGATTCTGCTATATTTTTGCTATCGTAAAATTTTTGGATTGCCACGATTTGCATTCGCAAGTCTCGCAATGACGAAGTGGGGGCAGATTCTGCGATTGAAATACAAAACACAGAATCCCTATTTTGCTTTTTCAATTTTTGGATTGCTTCGCCCTTGCCTTTGGCAAGGACTCGCAATGACGAAAGGTTGAATTTTACCCACCCCCTAACCCCCTCCGCAAGGGAGGGGGAAATTGAAACCCTAAAATATCGCAGAATCTAGTGCGCCATTTTTGTCATTGCGAGATTTGCGAATGCAAATCGTGGCAATCCATTTGATATTTTTAAATTTTGCGTTTAGATTCTGCGAATTTAGCATTTTTCTGCTAAATATCGCTCCAAAATTATCATCGCCGATAAACTATCCAAAGTCCCGTCTTTGCGGAGTTTTTTGCTTTTCTTTCGTCCGTTTATGTGCGTTTGTGCCTCTTCTGAGCTCAAATTTTCATCGACAAATTTTATCTCGCCTTCAAACGCTACCAACGCCAAAATCGCTTCTAGCGCACCGCTTAACTCTTCTTTGACTTCTCCGACAACCAAAATCTTTGCCTTTTTTTGCGCTAAAATCGCGCGTAAATCCCCCGCCACCTGTGAATCGCTTTGAAATTTTATCGCACCAAGTGGCAAAATCAACTCGCCACATTTCCACGCCACGCCAATGCGCTTCAATCCAAAGTCAATCGCAATCACTGCGCAACTCCAATATTATTTCCCTCCCGCACAAGCTTTCCATCGAACTCATATTCCAAAATCTTATTTCCAAACTTTGCAAGTGCGTCCTCAAAAGCGGGATTTTTCGCGCAAAATGCCAAAATTTCATCGCTAGATTCTGCGCTATTGGCTGAATCTGCGCTAGATTCTACGCCAAAAATCTCTTTTATAAAATCATCGATATTATAAATCGCCCTTGCCTTGCCCTGCGCCAAAAGCGCATTTGTGAGCGTGCTTTCATTATAGCGATGTGGGATTGTAAAAATGGGTTTATTCAAGCGCAGTGCGTAGTTTGCGCTAGAATGCGTCCCGCTTTTCAAATCGCCCTGTGGCAAAATCACAATGTCGCTAAGTGCCACCACAAGGCGATTTCGCTCCAAAAAACTAAAACGATGTGGCATATAATCTCTCTCATATTCGCTTAAAATGAGCGCGGATTCTGCGATTTGGGCGATGATTTTGGCATTTTCGCGCGGATAGATGATATCAAGCGAACTTGGCGAAATCATAATCGTGCGTGGCATTGCGCCCGTGTGTGCGATAATATCGACACCAAAAGCACCGCCACTAACCACCACAGCGTGTTTTGCGATGGCGTGGGCGAGTTTTGCGGTGAGTGATTTTGTGTAGGGATTTGGCGTGCGAGTGCCGACAATGGCGACTTTGAGCGAATCTAAAAGCGACAAATCGCCTTTATAAAAAAGTGTTTTTGGCGGGTTTTTGAGATTTGCGAATTTTTGCGCGAGATTTGACGAAATTTCTTGCGAATCGCAACGATTCAGCGATAAATCCAATTTTTTCACTTCGCTCATTTGCTTGCCACCCGTGAAATTAGCGACTTTTGAAAGGCAAAGGGCATTCGCACCAAATCGCCATCAATCTTAACTCCGCACCTTTGGCAAAACTCATCGATTTCATCATCTGTGCCAAAAATCTTTATGTAGTTTTTCACGCTTTGCTCCCAATTTATCGCACTTTGCGTCCCCAAATATTTGTCAAACTCCGCTAAATACGCGATTTTATAAATCGCACAAATCCGCTCCGCCCAAAATGGCACTCTCAAATACTCGCCAAAAATCGCGCCCAACTTCTCTGATTCGCCCTTGTGCGCTGAATCTAGCGCATTTTTCGCCACCGCCTCAAAGTCCGCGCTAAAATCCTTAAACTCCGCTAGATTTTGCAATTCTTCAAATTCATTTGCGAGTTTATAGACTTCAACTCGCCTATTTTTGGCAATCAACTCTAAAAATTCTCTCTTTTTTGCAACCGCAATATTTAGCGAAATAATCGTATCTTTATACGCCGAAAAGTTCAGCAAAAATGCGTAAATTCGCTCAAACTCCGCATAATTATCCGCCTTTTTTGCCTCCAAAAGTTTATCATAAAAGTTCTCCCCAAGTGCCAGCACCTTTTTATACAGCGCACACTCTTTCAAATACGCAAAGTTACCCACAAGCGCAAAATACGCCTTAAAATCCTGCTCTTTAATAAAACTATCCGCTTCGGCGAAAATATGCAAGTTGTTTAAAAGCTGCATTGCGGCGTCTTTTTTGGGCGTTTTCAAAAATGCCTCCAAATATCGCTTTGCTAAAATGGCGTCATTTGGATTATCCTCTAAAATTTTTCGTGCGCTATTAAATGCCCTTTGCCACGCGTCCTCCAAACTTTCATAATATGAAGTTTTCAGCAAAAACTTCGCATTTAAAGTCATATTATACGCCTCTTCAAAGGCATTTTTTTCAACCAAATCTTTAAATTTTTTCACCGAATCTTTTTTATCCAAATACACCGCAAAGGCACTTTTTTTCGCCAAATCCTGCTTTGTGAAGGGGTTTGTGAGTGCAATCGCTGAATCTATTTTATTTTCGCCCAAAAGCGAAATCGCTTCTTTTAAAATCCCATCCCAATCATCATCAAACACCTTCGCACAGGGCAAAAGCGAAAGAAAGATATTTTTCTCTAACATTTCACTTGCAAGGGCGTAATCTTTCGCCCTGCACGCATTTTCAAACGCTCCATCATCTTTGTAGCTAATGATGACAACTTCGCCATTTATCCCGCCTAAAAATATGCACCCCAAATGCAAGCACACCGCGCTAATGCCAAGAAGCGATTCAGCACTCAAATAAAAAATGACGCGATTGTCGCTTGTATTTACCAAATATATCCCGCCGTCTCTTGCCCCAACGATGGCGATTTTTGCCACTTCATCGATGCAAAATACATTCGCCCACGCGCTAAAAAGATTTGCGCTGCTAGTGATTTCTCTTGCGCTAATATCATAAATGATGGACTTAAAATCCCGCGAGATTAGCATAACTTTTGCGTTTGATTCGAAAAATTCGCCCCATTCGATGACTTCATTTGTGTAAAAAATGGCAACCATTTTTGCCCGTTTTAAATCAAAAATCACATTGCTTTTATCAAAGCAACTCGCGAAAATAAAGCGTGAATCGCGCGAAAAGTTAAGCGAAGCAATGTAGTCTGGGCGGTAGGGCAAGGATAGGATTTTTTTAAAATCGCTTGTGGTGTAGATATAAATGCGCCCATCTTCCCCACCACTCGCAAAAAACGCAGAATCTTCGCTAAAACTTGACGCGCTAATCGCCTTTGTGTGCGAAGTGATTTTGGCGTGTTTTTTTATGCGAGATTCTGCGATTTTGGCGATGATTGCGCTATTTTCGGCACATGCACAGATGAAATTTGCATTTGCGCTATTGCCTTTGGCAAATTTATGCAACGCTGAATCTGATAATGTCATTTGCGTTTTTAGTGCGCCATTTTCAATCAAAAATGCCGCCCCATCTTGCGTTACGACACTTACTCCGTTTTGGATTTTGCCAATGCTTTGTGGCGCACTGCCTAAATCAAAGCGATTTAAGATTTTGATATTTTTCATTTAAAAAGCGAAGTTGTGTATTTTGTGATTTTTGCGCTTTTTAGCGCAGAATCTAGCTCGTTTAAATAGACGATTTCTACTTCTTTTAAAATGCTGTTTTTGGCGACTTTTAGCGCATTTAGCGTTTCTTTGTGCGGATGGGCGATTAAAATCGCATAACCTTGCGCCTTTGCGATTTTCACGCCTTCGCTGATTTGCGCACTCAAAGACGCAGAATCTAGCGCATTATCGATGAAAATATCGCGTTGCAAAATTAGGCGATTTTGCTCTTGCGCGATGGCGGGGAGCGCGGTATTTGGCGTGGTGCGCGAATCGACAAATGCGATATTATGCAAATCAAGCAACGAAAGCAAAAGCGTCATTTTGTCCTTGTTTGCGGTGAATTTGGAGCCGGTGTGGTTGTTTAGATACTTCGCATTTGGCATTGTGCGCTTTATTTGCTCTATTTTTGCTTGGATTTTTTCTTTGCTGTCATCTAGCGTGATTGTATCCATCTCATCCTTGTAGGCGAGTGCTTCAAGGGGCAAATGCACCATAAAAAAGTCTAAATTTTGAAGTGCCGCGCGCATTTTGGCATTTGAATCTTTAAGCGGGAAAATCGATGGGGTTAGCTTCAATCCCACGCTTTTAAGGGCGTCTAATTGCTTTGTGTTTGCGATGTCATCGATGATAATTACAATCTTTGGTTTGGGCGACTCTAAAATCTTTTTATAAATCTTTGGTTTTTTGCGCTTCGTCAAATCCGCTGAATCTTTTGCTGAATCTGTCGCTGAATCGCTTGTCAAATCCGCCGAATCGTTTGCTGAATCTTTTGCTGAATCTTTCGCCAAATCTCGCTCAATCAAAATGCTGTCTTTGTAATCCTGCGCTTCGGATGAAAAGGGGCGTTCATAGTTGCGTTTTTTGAAATATTTTGTGGTGTAGGATTCGAAATTTTTTGCATTTTGCTCTAAGAGATTGATTTTTGATTCGGCGGATTCTGCGATTTTGGTGGATTTTTGGGTAGATTCTGCGCTTTGCGTGTGAATCGTAGAAACTATATTGCTCTCCGTCATTGCGAGATTCTGCGAAGCAGAATCGTGGCAATCTAAATAATCTAAATTAAAATTGTCATTTTGAGCCGTAGGCGAAAAATCTCTATTTTGAGATACTTCGCTTCGTTCAGTATGACAATTTAAACTAGATTCTGCGTTTTTTATTTGATTCGCAGAATCTAATGCGCTGTTTTCTGTCATTGCGAGATTTGACGAAGTCAAATCGTGGCAATCTATTTTTATTTGATTCGCAGAATCTACGAGATTTTCGCCGTTTTTTAGATTAGATTCGCTTGTTTTTTCTCGCAAAAAGGGCTGCACCCCGCTCCCGCTCCCCCCGACTATTAAATTGTGTCCCCAAAAAGCAGCCGCTTTTTCGCTTTTAGGGGGAGTGCCTCGCTTTTCCGCTTCTAGCAAAAAATCGGCGGTTGCACTACTGCAACCTTGAATCCGATTTTTTGCACCACGAAGCGGGCGAGTTTTGGGTGCTTCGCACGGATTTGATTTTTTTGTGGATTGCTTCGATTCGCGTTGCGAATCTCGCAATGACGGCGTGGGGGTAGATTCTGCGTTTAGATTCTGCGAAATTGCGCTAGATTCTGCGATTGAAATTTTTTCACCTTCTACATTTTTTAAAAGCACGATATTATCCGCGCTTAAAAAACTTGCAAAAATTATCCCCCACAAAAGCAAAAGCACCAAAACGCCCTAATTTAGCTTGATTTCAATCTCTAACATATTGATATTTTGATTTGAGTCCGTCTTAAAGTGGATATTTTGCGTGCCTGCGCCTGTGTATTTTTTGATGACTTCGATGATTTCATTTCGCATTTCGTTGATATAGGGCAGATTCGTGCTGCGCTCGGTGGCAAGGACGATTGATAGGCGATTTTTAGCAATCTTTGCCGAATCGCCCCGCCCAAAAATTCTATCTAAAAAACTCATTTAAAAAACCCCTTTATCGTTGATAAAAATCCCGTGCTTTCAACTTCAAACGCCACTTCATTGCCTAAAATGCGCTCACAAATATTATTATACGCCTTTGCGGACTTTGAATTTTTATTGTAAATCACAGGTTCGCCCTTGTTTGTGGCACTTACCACCTTCTCATCTTCGCTAATTAGCCCAATCAGCGGGATTGCCACGATATTTAGCACATCATCTTTGTCTAACATCTCGCCTTTTTTCACCAAATCATATTTGATTCGATTGATGATTAGGTGCTTTTGCACTTCTTTACCCGCCTTTGCAAGCTCGCTCTTTGCGTCAATTATGCCAATCACCCTATCGGCGTCCCGCACCGAGCTCACTTCGGGATTTACGACAATTAACGCCCTATCCGCACAGAAAATCGCGTGTTCAAACCCGCCCTCAATCCCCGCAGGCGAGTCAATTAGCACAAAATCAAACTTGCCCTTTAAATCCACAAGCAAATTTTTGACTTTATTTTTATCTAAAATCGTTTTGTCCTTGCTTTGCGAAGCGGGGAGAAAGAAAAGATTTTTTGCTTTTTTGTCATTTATAAGTGCCTGATTTAGGTTGCATTTGCCCTCCATCACATCGATGACATCAAAGACTATGCGATTTTCTAGTCCCAAAATCATATCCAAATTGCGAAGTCCTATGTCAAAATCGATTGCCACGACTTTTTTGCCTTTGTTTGCGAGTCCAACGGCGATATTGCCCACCGCCGTGCTTTTGCCAACGCCACCTTTGCCCGAAGTTATGGTGATAATCTGTCCCAAGATATTGCCTTTGAAAAATATTTTTAAATCAAAATTCTAGCAAAAATCAGTCCGCAATTTTGTATAATTTCGCAGAATCTAGCAAATTTTAGGAAATAATAATGAAAGAAATCATCAAAAACTGCCCCAAAATCAAGGCAAAAGTGCATTCAATCGAAACATTTGGCGCGGTGGATGGACCGGGCATTCGCTTTGTGCTATTTTTGCAAGGGTGTCATTTGCGATGCCTCTACTGCCACAATCCCGACTCGTGGGACTTAAATGGCGGAATGGAAGTGAGTTTGAAAAATATTTTGAAAAATATTTTGAGTTATAAAAAATTCTACAAAAAAGGTGGTGTGACGATTTCAGGGGGCGAACCGCTCTTGCAGCACGAGTTTTTATACGAACTGCTAGGTGCGCTAAATGCGCTTGGACTTCACAGCGCGATTGATACGAATGGATTTATCGATTTGAAATTTAGCAAAAAGTGCATTGAGCGCACGAATATGCTACTTTTGGATATCAAAGAATTAGAAAATGATGACTGCATAAAACTCACAGAATACAGCAATGAAAACACGCTAAAAACGCTTGATTTTTGCGAGAGCGTGGGGAAATGCGTGTGGATACGCTTTGTGTGTGTGCCAAAATGGACTTTGAGCGATGGCAAACTGCATAAATTAGGCGCGCTAGCGAGGCGATACTCGTGCGTGGAGCGCGTGGAGCTAATCCCATTTCATCAATTAGGCGCATATAAATACAAAAAGTTGAATTTGGAATATAGATTAGAAAACCTGCAAACGCCAAGCGAGGGCGAAATGCAACACGCAAGGGCGATTTTGGCGGAGTATGGGTTTTAGGGTGGGATTCTGCGAATTTGGCGGAGTTTTGGATTTTAGATTCTGCGGATTTGGCAAAAAAAATGGTGGATTCTGCGATTTTTTAAAATTAGATTCTGCGAAAAGGGCGGATTTTGGAAAAAAAATAGCAAGTTTTTTTACATTAGATTCTGCGAATCTAAACAAATCTCAAATTATAGATTTTTTTATCCACATTAAGATTGCAAAAATCCTTCCACGCAGTGGCGATTATCAAAACTTCGCACATTTCAGCGACTTCCTCCAAACTATCGCAATACAAAAGTGGCAAATTATAAGTTTTTTGAAAAATCTCATTTGCCATCGGGTCAAAAGCATAGATATTTTTAAATCCGCAATTTAGCAGTTTTTGCGCCAAAATCGCCGACTTACTATCTCTGCAATCATCACTATTTGGTTTAAATGACAATCCCAAAATGCCAATTTTGGCGCATTTCTCGCATTCGCTACTAATTTTTTCCACATAAAAATCCACAATATCGCCATTTATTTGCAACACTTTTTCCAAAATCTCCGCCTTTGCCCCTTTGTCATTTGCCTTTTTTGCTAACGCCAAAGTGTCTTTTGGCAAGCAGTATCCGCCAAATCCAAGTCCGGGATAAAGATAACTTATGATATTTGCAGGATTTCCAAAAAATCGCTTATCCAAATGCAAGGTTCTAAATGCGAGTTTTGTGTCGATATCGCCAAGAGTTTCTGCGATGATGCTCATTTCATTGCTGTAACTAATCAAAGTCGAAAGGCAGGTGTTGCTTAGATATTTGATAAATTCTGCGGTGTTTGTGTTTGTCCAAATTAGAGGTGCGTTAAATGGCGCATAAATTTCGCTCAATATCTCTTTTATAGAAGCAGAATCTGTTCCGATGACAATTCTATCTGGTTCTAAAAAATCGCTATATGCAAATCCCTCGCGCAAAAATTCGGGATTTGACGCGATGGGAATGCCACCGCTAATTTGTATAAAAACTTCGCAAACACTGCAAGGCGGAACGGTGGATTTGATAACAAAAATCACAGATTTTGCTAACTTTGACTTGCGTTTGACGCATTCACAAATCGCAGATTTTATAAAGTCCAAATTCGCGCTTCCATCCTCGCCCATCGGCGTCCCAATGCAAAAAAAGACGACATTCGCAGAATCTAGCGCAGAATCTATATCATTTGTAATTTGCAGATTCTGCGATAGCGTGGCATTTAGTCCGTATTCCAAACCTTCCTCAAAAAATGGAATTTGCCCTTTATTTAGCATTTCAACTTTATTTTTATCAATCTCATATCCGCAAACTTTGTAATTTTTATCCCCCAAATGCTTTATCGCAAATCCCACCGCAGTCGTCAATCCCACAAATCCCATTCCAAACACTACAATTTTCATCTGCAATCCTTTAAAAACGATAGAAATCTACGTACGCCATCATTTACCAAAATCTGCGGATTGTAATTTAGCAATGCTCGTGCTTTTGCGATATTTGGGCATCTGCGAGCGGGATTGTGCGCTAGATATTCGCTATCATTTGAAGTGCCAAAAATAACTTTGCCTTTGTAATCAAATATTTCCGCGCCAATATTTTGATAAATCTTTGCTAGTTCATCTACGCTAATTTCTGGTGCATCAATGCCAATGTTAAAATACTCAAATTCCCCAAAATAAAGCACTTTTAAATACCCGATAATCGCATCGCTAATATAGCAAAATGTCCGCTTTGGCGTCCCATCGCTCAAAATCTCAATATTCCTATTTTCCAAAATCGCCCTTGCAAAGTCCGCCGGGAGACGCAAATCATTCACATTCATCCCCGGACCATAATTATTAAATGGACGCGCGATTGTAAGTGGTAAATTATATTTTTTGGCAAATACATAGCACATCGTCTCGCCAAATCGCTTTGCCTCATCATAGCACGCACGCGCGCCAATGCAAGATACATTTCCGCGATATTCCTCATCTGTGGGGACGCTCAAAGCATCGCCATAGATTTCACTGCTCGAAAAAAACAAAAATCCCTTAATGTTTTTATCTTTGTAAAATTCAAGCAAATTTCGCAATCCCCAAATATTCGCATCCATCGTCTCAACGGGGAATTTTCGATAAAATGGTGGCGAAGCGATACTTGCTGCGTGGATTATAAAATCCGCATTTTTCGCAGACATAATATCGCTAATATCATCATTGATAATGCAAAATGGCAAAATCTCGCATTTATCGCTCAACTCATCAATCCATTTAGGACGCCGAAGCATAAAATTATCCAATCCAATAATGCGCTTGATTTTTAACTCCCCTGCAAACCTATCAAAAAACTTCATAAAATAAAATCCCAAAAACCCCGCGCAACCCGTGATTAAAATCGTTGCGTTGTCAAACTTTTTGCCATCGATATTTTGAAAAATATATTCCAAATCATTATTTACAATGTGATTTTCCATTATGCGACCTTTTGTGTGAGATTGAATGTGTAAAATGTGGCAGATTCTGCGAATTTTGCTAGATTCGCAGAATCTGTATTTAAAAACAATTCTAGTATTGATTGCTTCGCTTCGCTCGCAAAACAAGGCGAAGCCGAAGTTTCTTTATTCAATTCTGCGAATTGCGGTGGAGATTTTGTATTTGTAAAAATTTTAGGGTGTGAGACTAGACTAGCGGTCTGCGAACGCCCTAAAATTTTTACAAGTGCGAAAGATGCACCCGAAGACGAATTGAGCGAATTGTCTAGCGTTTTTTCTCCCACTCTGGGGCAAACGCTTCCCCCACTTGCACAAAACTCTGCTTCCTGTTCCAATTTGCGTGCGAACTTTGATAGCATAGTTTGCATTGCAAGGGCATTTCTACGCTGCATTTTTGCAACCTTGCGGATTTCGCAGAATCTGGCGCAGAATCTGTCGCATTTGCAAACGGGGGGGGGGGGATTTTAAAGAAGCATTTAATAATCTTAAATCACAATTATTTGCATTCACTCTTGCCCTAAAATTTTGAAATGCCTCACTATTCCACGCACTCTCAAAGTCCGCAAATTCGCTAAATTTCCCTAGTTTCAAACTCGTGCTTTGGCAAGGGCGAATGCTATCATCACTCCCTATAAAAAAGTCCCTCCACCCCACAAAACAATCTTTATGATACTTATCCCCAGCGATATCCTCGCCTTGAATAAAGGGCAGTTTTAGTTTTATATCTAATTTTTTGGCAACTTCTATCGCAGCGTTAAATGCCTCGCGCACCAAATTTTGCTTATTATAAAGACTTTCACTTAGCATATCCGCGCTAAATGCACTCAAAAATACGACTTTGACTTCCTGCATATTTAGATTTTTTGCTAATTCCACCATTTTTGGCAATTCTCTAATATTTGACTCCATCGCGACAAAGACAAAATTCATATACGGATATTCCACACCCAAAGCACGCTTTTTCTCTTGGATTTGCGCGATATTTTGCGTAATTTTGCTAAACTTGGACCCAACGCGAATTTTGTCATTTATCGCAGAATCTGCCCCATCCAAACTCACCGCGATAATATCAACCTTATGTGTGAAAATATCATCGATAAATTTATCCAATCGCATTCCATTTGTGACGAAATATTTTCGCACATTGCTCTCATTTAATCGCCGTAAAAACTCGCTAAATTTGGGATTTATCGTAGGTTCGCCCCAACCAAATAGCGTGACTTCCTCGCAAACTTCAAGTGGTTTTTGCAACTTATCTAACACATCTAATTTTAAATAAGTTTGGTTGAATTCCGCCTCATCTCTCCCGCAAAAAATGCACTTAATATTGCACGCACTTGTCATCTCCAAAACGATTCTGCGTGGGTAACTTTTGAGTTTCAATGCGCCAGATTCTAACTCGGCGATATTTAGCGCGGAGTTTGCCATTTGCTCTTTTGTAAGCGTGCTGTGGAATAGTTCCTTTGTCTTTGCTCGTAAAATTTTCATTATGCTGCCTTTTGTGAAGTTGAAGTAGATTTGTAAGAAAAAGTGTGAAAAGTGTCTGTATTTTGATTAGATTCTGCGAAAAATAAGGCAGATTCTGCGATTTGGTTAGATTTTGCGGAGTTTAATTTATGTTCTGCCCCCCCCCTATTTGCGATTTTACTAAATGCGTTGCGATAGTTTTCTAACTGCGTCTCGCTTAAAATTTTGCCATTTTCATAATGTGATTTATACCACGAAATGCTTTCATTTATCGCGCAATCAATATCATAAAGTGACGAAAATCCCAGCATTTGAAATGCTTTTGCAGAATCTAGCATTAGCAAGTTTGCCTCGTGAGGATTCGCAGAATCTTCTGTGATTTTAAAGGCGATTTTATCCCAAATCTTTTGTGCTTTGTGTAAAAACGCCTTTACGCTAATATTTGCCTCGATATGTGGGGCAAAGTTGAAACTCGTAGCAAAACTCACATCGCCTTGCAAAAGTTTCTCCCCAAGCATCAAATATCCGCGAAGCGGTTCTAACACAAACTGCCAAGGGCGAGTGGCGTTTGGATTGCGGATGATTGTTGCACTGCTAGATTCCACGCCACGCATTAAATCTGGCACAATTCTATCCACGCTAAAATCTCCCCCGCCGATGACATTTCCCGCCCTTGCAGTGGCGATTAGACAATTATGCGATTTCCTAAAATCGCTCACATTAAAAAAACTCTTTTGCATTGCACTTGTGACAATCTCCGCACACGCCTTACTTGCGCTATAAACATCATATCCGCCAAGTCTATCATTCTCTCTATATCCCCAAATCCACTCTTTATTTTCATAAACTTTATCCGTGGTGATGACTACAATCGCGCATAAATCTTTGAGATTTCTAGCGCATTCAAGGATGTTTAGCGTCCCTAGCGCATTTGTGCTAAAAGTATCGATGGGATTTTTATAACTCTCTCTTACGAGCGGTTGAGCGGCGAGATGAAAAATAATGTGCGGATTAAAATCAAATAGCGATTTTTGGAGCGTTTCTTTGTTTTGAATATCTGCAAATATCGTGCGGAAGCGACTTTCCGCGCCAAGCAAGGTAAAGTGATTTGGTTTTGTCTGCGGTGGAAGCGCATATCCGCACACTTTCGCCCCCAAACTCTCCATCCACAAACTCAACCACGAACCCTTAAATCCCGTGTGTCCTGTGATAAAAACGCGCTTTTTTTGATAAATATCTAACATTTTGACCCTAAAATTAAAAATTGCGTATTTTATAAAAAAAAATTTAATGATAACTTAAATGTAAAATTTTAACGCAGAATCTACGCTAATTTCATAATTGTGAGATTTGCAAATGCAAGTGGCAATTTAATTCGTAGATTCTGCGATTTTGTAAAATTTTCGTGCGAGATTCTGCGATTCGCAGAATCTACCCCCACTTCGTCATTGCGAACTAGTGAAGCGAGTGTGGCAATCCAAATTCGCAGAATCTGATTATAGATTGCCACGATTTTGCCCCCGCAAAACCTTAATTTATCCCCGCCTCGATGAGTTTGTGAATATGCACCACGCCTTGCACCCTCATTTCCCCATCCACCACCACGAGCATTTGGATTTTCGCCCCCTCAATCACGCGCAGAGCGTCATACGCGAGCATTTGCGCATCATCGCACACCTTTGGATTTTTATTTGCAAAGTTTATCGCTAGCGCATCCAAGCTAAAATCGCCTCGCATCATCGCCCTTCGCAAGTCCCCATCGCTAAGCACCGCGCAGAGTTTGTCATCATCCAAAATCAGCACATTGCCGAGTTTGCCCTGCGTCATTGCGATGATTGCGTCTTTTAGCGTTGTGTGTGCGGTGATTATGGGGAGATTTTCGCGCTGCATTAAACTAGCGATTTTGACAAATAGTCTCCGCCCCAAACTCCCGCCGGGATGGAAGTTTGCAAAGTTTTCCTTGCTAAAATTTCGCCTTTTCATTAGGCACACCGCGAGCACATCGCCAAGTGCCAACGCCAAAGTCGTAGAAGCTGTCGGGGCGATATTTAGCGGACACGCCTCTTTTTCCACGCTAATATCGATGAAAAAGTCGCCCTGCGCGGAAATAGAAGTGTTTTCGTGCTTTGTCATTGTGATGATACCCTTTGAAAGTCGGCGCAGGTGGGGCATTAGCGCGATTATCTCATCGCTCTCCCCGCTGTAACTAATCGCCAAAATCGCATCATTCTCGCAAATCCCGCCCAAATCCCCGTGCATCGCCTCTGTGGGGTGGATGAAAACGCTTGGCGTCCCCGTGCTTGACAGCGTGGCGGAGATTTTCGCGCCGACAAGTCCGCTTTTCCCTACGCCAAGCACGATTAGGCGATTTGAGTGATAGATAAAATCGATGATTTTTGAGAGAGATTCTGCGTTTAGGCGACTTTTCGCATTTAAAATCGCCTCGCTTTCAATTTCCAAAACTTCCCTTGCAATCGCTACAAAATCCATATTTTACTCCAAATTTTTGCTGAAATTTTAGCAGGATTTTAGGCAGAATCTATGGAAAAATCACAGGAATATCAGGGTAACCCATCGCATTTGGCGAATCTAAATATAAATTTCCCACACCAGCAATCTTTTTTGCGCCTTTATCCACCAAATCATTGCGCAAATAGCTCACCTCAATCACCACGCCCCAAAAATATCCATTTACATAATACACCGCACCATAGCAATTAAAATGCGTGTGAATGGGCGTATAATGCGCTTTCAATCGCTCCAAAACCGCTAACCTTCGCTCCGCAAAAGGCGTGTTATCCAAGTAGCATTTATGAAACTCAAAAAGCACCTGCGGAAAATACTGCGCGATTTTTGCCAAATCGATATTTTCTAAAATCTCCCATTCGCAGTCCTCAATGTCGCATTGCAGGACATTACACGCATTTGGGTTAAAATCGTGTTGCGCCAAAAGATTTTCAAAGCTAATCGTATCGCGGGCATCTTTTGCGCCCACAAATTTCTTATAAAATGTGATATTTGGGTGATTATACGGGGCTTTGTCGATACTTGCGTCATATTGCAACACTTTGTAACCAAAATTTGCCATATCCAAATCCCACGGCGAATAAGGCGAAACGCCAAGTGAGAGGGCAAAAGGTGGATTTTGCGAAAAATTTATTTGTGGTGGATTATCTAACAAATACGGGGGGGGGGAATTATGTGATGAATCTTGCATAGATTTAAGCAAGTCAATTTTTGGATTTATCATAATGTATCCGCCATCATTCGCCCCACCCACGCGCACTAGATTCTGCGATATAAGATTTGAGCGCACGGGGCGAGTGGCGTTTAGATAACGTTTCATCGTGGCAAAATCACTTGTTACGCCTACTTTTCCACCATTTTTAGGATAAAATGCCATCAGCAATTCATCTTTATGAGCCACATTTAAATCGCGTAAAACATTGTAAGCAAGGACATTTCGTAGATTCTGCGAAATTTCTGTTTCGCTAAGAAGATTTATCATTTTTCTTTTTAATTTCTTAAACATTCTGTAACCTTTATGCAAAATAAGTCCGCCATTTTAGCACAAAGATTTTCATTTTCGCTATAATTTGGCACAACTAACAACAATCAACAAAAAATAAGGGAGCGAAATGCTAACAAAGGATAACGAAACCTACAAGCAAAAGCAAGTCGATAAAAATCTCATCGCAAAATCACTCGTATTTTGGGTATTTGTGGGATTATTTTTGGGTGTGGTATTTGGCAGTGTGGGGAGTTTTTATAATGCAGAATCTACCGATAACAGCGCAATAATCGCGTTTTTTTATAATTTTAGCGTGGAGAGCAAGGCATACACGATTGACCCATTTATCAAGGGGCTGAAACTTTTGATGGGACCCATCATATTTTTGACGATTATCACGGGTATTGTGCGGTTAGAGGACTTAAAGACGCTTGGTTCGCTTGGGTTAAAAACGCTGATTTATTTTGAGGTGGTTAGCACCCTTGCGCTAGTTATCGGCGTAGTTTTTGGCGAAATCATCAAACCCGGACACGGAATGCACCTAAAAGTCGAATCGCTAGATTCAGGTGATGTGGCGGGATATATCGCGCAGGGCGATTCGATGCCACACACGGCAAGTGGCGAGATTTTGCATATTTTAAAGTCCGCTATCCCGCACGACCCGATTACGCCATTTGTGGAGGGGCGGATTTTGCAAGTGCTTGTGATGGCACTTTGCATTGCGATTGTGTTAAGCTTCACAAGTCCCGCGTTTAAGGACAAGGCGTTAAAATACCTTGAATCTATGCAAGAGACATTTTTCAAAGTGCTAACGATTCTTATTTGGTATTCGCCACTAGCGACATTTGGGGCGATGGCGTTTTTAATCGCAAAGTTTGGATTTGCCTCCATCGGCGGGATGGCGCAACTTTTACTCACGATGGCGGTTGCGGTGCTTGTGTTTATATTCATCGTGCTTGGGGCAATCTGTTTGCTTGGCAAAATCAATATTTTTAAACTTATGCGCTTTGTGTATCGCGAAGTGCTAGTGGTTTTTGCCACGAGTTCGAGTGAAACCGCACTCGCCCCGCTTATGCGAAAGCTAGAAAAGGCGGGGATTCAAAAGGCAAGCGTGGGATTAGTCGTGCCTGTGGGATATAGCTTTAATTTGGACGCGACAAATATCTATTTAAGTCTCGCCGTGATTTTTCTCTCACAGGCATTTGACATACCCATCACCATCGAGCAGACTATCACGCTAATCATCATTTTGATGATAAGCTCCAAAGGCGCGGTGGGCGTGACGGGAAGCGGATTTATCGTGTTAGCCGGGACGCTATCTGCGCTAACGATGGGCGATGGCTCGCATTTAATCCCCGCTGTAACGGTGGCTGCGATTTTGGGTATCGATAAATTTTTAAGCGAAATGCGAAGCGTGGGTAATCTCTGCGGAAATGTCGTGGCGTGCGTGATGGTAAGCATTTGGGATAGGCGCGTGGATATGGAGAAGTTTAAATATGCGCTAGACCATCCTGATGAATTTAAGGTGCTGTGAAGGGTGCTTATGGAAAAAATAAGAGATATTTTTGTGCGATTTTTTGGTGGTTTTATTTTTTTACGGGGGGGGGATTTTAATAAAATCGCAGATTCTGCGAATTTTTCGTCATTGCGAGATTTGCGAAGCAAATCGTGGCAATCCAAATTTACACCATAGATTGCCACACTCGCTTCGCTCGTTCGCAATGACAAAGTATTTGCAGATTCTGCGAATTTCGCTATTTTTCATCATCTTTTCGCAGAATCTAAATGCCGTTGAACTCTCCACCCTTTGCCCTAACGGCAATTGCGAGATAAAATCGCCCCAAAGCGAAGTCACAAACCACAAACACTTCACAGGACTTATAAAAATTGGCGCAAAAATTGATTTGTTTTTAAACTACGCTAGCATAATGGTGACTGCCTCAAATCAGCAAGTATTTGAATTTTTAGAAAATGGCGAGATTACGCACTTTGTGAATTATGGCACTATCGATACTTCCAAAATGTCGTTTTATGTGCCTAAGGGAAGTGGCGTTAGCGAGATTACAAACTACGGCGAAATAGGCATTATAAAGTCGCATATTCATTCAACACTTACGATAAATAACTTTGGGCGCGTGGCAAATGGTTCTAGCGGGGAGAATATCCACGCAAAAGGGAGCGTTTTTATCAAAAATTACGCGCTGATGATAGAGAAAAAGGCGAGTGCTTTTAATGCTTTCACAAAATACACGAAAATGCAAGAGGATTTCGCCCACCTTGTGGTGGATTTGAATAATAGCGGGAATATTAGTTTTGCGGATAAAAATTCAAAAATCATTTTGGACTTTGGAGGGGATTTTGAGTTTGGCAGTGGATATTTGCTTGAAAAATTAGTCGTTGATACAAGTGGCACAAATAAGCTACCTGTGGATATTTCGCGCTTGACTGCGAAAGATGACATTTTTGAAATCTCGCAAAGTGGGAAGCATTTTATCATCACTCCAAAACCGCAAAATACTTTGATTAGCGCGACTTTTAGGGCAAATCTCCGCACGATGAATAATTTTTCTTTGTTGCTAAACTCGCAAATTTATCCACGCAATCATAATTTTCCCCCTCCCTTGCGGAGGGGGATTAAGGGGGTGGGTGAAACCCCACAAAAACGCACGATTCGCAGAATCAAAAAAGTTTCGTCATTGCGAGGCGCAGAATCTAACGCACAATTTCCGTCATTGCGAGATTCTGCGTTAGCAGATTCGTGGCAATCCACAAACGCAAACGAATACGCAAATCTCAAACAAAACGAAACCTTTTTCTATAAAAACGCAGAATCTAACGCAAAAAATCGCAGAATCTCGCGCACTTTACGCACTTCAAATCCCGCAGATTCTGCGAATCGCCCCAAAATCGCAGAATCCACCGCAGATTCTGCAAAAAACTATCATTTCATTTTCACGCCATTCGTAAATCACAACTCTTTCGCCAAAGCAGGAAACTACGCACTATCGGGATTTGATTATGGTTTCATA
>NZ_JBSIUR010000014.1:0-36905 GCF_053654655.1 Helicobacter sp. 23-1045 | reverse complement strand
CAGCGGAGCGGTAAATCTACTCAAAGGTATGTTTGGGATTGTGTGGGTGGATTTGCCACAACAGGCATACAAAGCAAATCAGCTTTTAAAAAGCATAGGTGGCACGGATAGGACATTTGCTTATATTATTATCGCAATTTTTGTGTGCGTTTTTGCGAAAAATAGCTTTGAAAAATTGCAAAATTTTAGTCCTATTTGGAAAAACATTTTATTTGCCACAACACTCACAGCTTTTGCATTATTTACAATGTTAGCAAACGACTATTCACCATTTTTGTATTTTAATTTTTAAAGGATAGATATGAATCCATACAAACGATTTATTTTGATTTATTTTTCTTTAAGTTTTGTAATACCTATTTTGATAAGTGTTTTGCTTTATGTTTACGACCCATTGCAAGTGTGGCATAAGCCCTATTTTAGGGACACGACTTTTATTCGAGATTCGCGAATCCAAATCAAAGGCATTGTGAAAAATTATGATTTTGATTCGTTTATTTTAGGCACTTCTATGTTGGAAAACATTTTATCAAAAGACGCAAATCAAAAATTTGGCAATAAATGGGCAAATATTTCTAGCAGTGGCTTTGCACTAAATGAAAGAGAGGTGATTTTAAAATATATGTTTAAGCACACACAGCCCAAAAATATCATTTATTCGCTTGATGTGGGACATTTTGTAAAAACTCACAAAAATGACACAAAAAATTTTGCTTTTCTTTACGATGATAACGAGCTAAATGACTTAAAAATTTATTTTAATAAAAAGTTTGTTTTGTGCGCGATTAGATTTTCAAAGAGCGGAGATTGCGTGGGGAGCAAGGATTTGGATAATTTTATAAGTAATCTTTGGATAAAAGATATTGGGCATAATGCAAGATTTGGCGGAATGCAAAAATGGCTAGAAAATAGCGAAAATGACCAAATCAAAGACACGATAAAAGAACTCTCATCGATGAAAACACCGCCACCATACAATCCCGCGCCTTTTAGCAATTCGATAGAATCTAATCAAAAACATATAACGGACAATCTCTTAATTTTCGCAAGGCAAAATCCAAATACTAAATTTTATGTCGTTATCCCTACTTATTCACGGCTTTTTTATCGGCTAAATAGCAATATTTACCCCAAAGAAAAAGTGATTTTAAAGTGGCTTGTAAATGAAGTGGCAAATCTAAAAAATGTGGTGATTTATGGGCTTGATGATTTGGACTATGCCGATGAGATTGCAAACTACAAGGATTTGATACATTATAAGAATGATATGAATCAAATGCAACTAGACGCAATCGCAAACGGGACGCATATTTTAACACCCCAAAATATCGATAAATATTTATCCACAATGGAATCCAAAATCAAAAATTACGACATTGCGCCACTTATCGCCGAAATCAAAGCGTGGGAGGCGAATCGCAATGAGAAATAGCACAAAATAGCGCGAATCTACGCAAATCAAATAAGATTCGCGCTTTTTTTCGCGTAAAAATCGCATTCAAGTTACCATTTCGCTTAAAATTTGCAAGATTCGCGCTCATTTTGGCAAAATTTTCGCTTTATAAAGCAAAGATTTTATATCATTAGGGCGAATCTAATTTTTAAGGAGAGATAAATGGACTTCAAAGCAAAATATTTAGAAAATGTCGCGTTGCGGGCAAAAGATGGCGTCCCACCACTTCCGCTAAATCCAAGCGAGACAAACGCCGTCCTTGACTTGCTAAAAAGCAATAGCGAAGTAGATTTTGCCAAAGATTTGCTTGTCAATCGAATCGCGCCCGGTGTCGATGAGAGCGCGAAAATAAAGGCTCTTTTTTTAGGCAAAATCGTGCGCGGAGAAATCGCCCTGCCCTGCATTGACAAAGTCGAAGCGATTGAGATTTTAGGCACGATGGTAGGTGGCTACAACATTGCGCCTTTGATTAGCGCACTAAGCGATGAATCTATCGCACCACACGCCGCAAACGCGCTAAAAGATTTGATTTTTGTGTATGATAATTTTGAGATTATCGCTGAGCTTAGCAAAACAAACAAATTTGCCAAAGAGGTCATCGAATCTTGGGCAAATGCCGAGTGGTTTTCGCACAAGCCCGCACTTGATGAAAAAATCGAACTTATCGCGCTAAAAATTGATGGCGAAACAAATACCGATGATTTGAGTCCCGCAAGCGATGCTTTCACACGAAGCGACATTCCGCTTCACGCACAAGCAATGCTAAAAAATCGCGTAGAAAATTATGAAGCGCGAATCGATTTGGTGAAACAACAAGCGACAAAGCAAAACGCCAAAGTCGCTTATGTGGGCGATGTAGTCGGCACGGGCAGTTCGCGAAAAAGCGCGTGCAATTCGATAATGTGGCATTTTGGCGATGAAATCCCATTCATACCAAACAAAAAACGGCGTGGCGTGGTGATTGGCGGTGTGATTGCGCCGATTTTCTTTAATACTTGTCAAGATTCGGGCGCACTGCCCATCATCGCCAATGTGAGCGCAATCAAAGAGGGCGACAAACTTACGATTTATCCATATCAGGGCAAAATTATGCGTGGTGGCGAAGAAATCGCGCAATTTAGCCTAACGCCAAATACGATTTTTGATGAAATGCGCGCAGGTGGGCGAATCAATCTCATAATAGGACGCAAACTCACCGCAAAAGCAAGGGCGTTTTTGGGGCTTGATGAGGGCGATTTTTTCACAAAACCCACCGCACCAAAAGAGAGCAAATGCGGATTTACCCTAGCGCAAAAGATTTTAGGCAGAGCCTGTGGCAAAGATGGCGTCAGAGTGGGCGAATATTGCGAGCCAAAAACTACCACCGTTGGCTCACAAGATACCACAGGCGCGATGACACGCGATGAGATTAAAGAAATGGCGGCGTTAAAATTTAGCACGGATTTTGTTATGCAGAGTTTTTGCCACACGGCTGCTTATCCTAAACCAGCGGACATTTCGCTTCAAGCAACTCTGCCAGAATTTATCACAAGTCGCGGTGGCGTGGCTTTGCGCCCAAAAGATGGCGTGATTCACTCGTGGCTAAATCGATTCACGCTCCCTGATACAATCGGCACGGGTGGCGATTCGCACACGCGCTTCCCTATCGGCGTGAGCTTCCCAGCGGGTAGCGGACTCGTGGCGTTTGCAGCGGTAAATGGCATAATGCCACTTGATGTCCCGCCAAGCGTTTTGGTGCGATTCAAAGGCGAAATGAATGATGGCATAACTTTGAGGGATTTGGTAAATGCGATTCCCTACTACGCGATAAAAAAGGGACTTTTAAGCGTTGAGAAAAAAAACAAAAAAAATATCTTTAATGGCAAGATTTTAGAGATTGAGGGACTGCCAAATCTAAAAGTCGAACAGGCATTTGAGCTAAGCGATGCGAGTGCGGAGCGAAGCGCGGCAGCGTGTGTCATCAAGCTAAACAAAGAGCCGATTATCGAATATTTGCGCTCCAATATCGCGCTAATTGAGGCGATGATAAAGGACGGCTACGAATCGGCTACGACTTTGCAAAATCGCGCTGAAAAAATGCGCGAGTGGATAGCAAATCCCACGCTTTTGGAGGCGGATAAGGACGCGGAGTATGAGGCGATTATCGAAATTGATTTAAGAGAAATCAAAGAGCCAATCGTAGCCTGTCCAAACGACCCTGATGATGTGGCGACTTTGAGCGAGGTTTTGGGCGATTCGAGCCGAGCGCATAAAATCGATGAAGTTTTTGTGGGGAGCTGTATGACAAATATCGGGCTTTTCCGCGCATTTGGCGAGATTGTGAAGGGCGAGGGGCAGTTAAATAGCCAAATATGGATTGCGCCACCGACAAAAATGGACGAAAAACAGCTCACAAATGAAGGCTATTTATCGATTTTTGGCGCAAGTGGAGCGCGAATCGAAGCCCCCGGATGTAGCTTATGTATGGGTAACCAAGCGCGTGTAAAGGATAATGCCGTAGTTTTCTCCACAAGCACGAGAAATTTTGATAATCGTATGGGCAAAGGCGCGAAAGTCTATTTGGGGAGTGCGGAGCTTGCCGCCGTGTGTGCGATATTAGGCAAAATCCCAAGCGCGGCGGAGTATTTGGGAATCGTGAAGCGCAAAGTGGTGCAAAAAGAGAGGGTGTATAGTTATCTAAACTTTGATAAAATCGAAAACTTTGCGTTGTAATGCGCGTTGTCTCGTGCGCGTATTTGCGGGATTCTGCGCACTCAAACGCTCGATGAACTACTAAGTTCTATCTCGCGTTTTCGTGCTTGAAAACCCACAAATCCATCGCACGATACTTTCGCGCAGGACGCTTTTTGCTTTTCAAGCTACCGCAACTACTTCGATTGTTTGTAACGCAGAATCTAAAAACT
Organism: Helicobacter sp. 23-1045; assembly: GCF_053654655.1. Lineage (NCBI taxonomy): Bacteria > Pseudomonadati > Campylobacterota > Epsilonproteobacteria > Campylobacterales > Helicobacteraceae > Helicobacter > Helicobacter sp. 23-1045. Next base: position 32,549 of record NZ_JBSIUR010000014.1, on the reverse strand, counting down.
TCCCCCTTCCTTGCGGAGGGGGTTAGGGGGTGGGTGTTTTTCGCATTAGATTCTGCGATTCGCGTGAAAAGTGCAGAATCTAAAAGCATTTTGCCACACTCATAAGATTCTGCGTTTTGCGCCAAATTCGCAGAATCTACAACGAAAAATAAACAGATTCTGCGTTTATCGCGTCCATTCGCAAAATTTCGCAGAATCCAAAATCTCGCAGAATCTACGCGCAGATTCTGCGTCCAAATTTCACAAATTCACTTAAATAATCGATATTTTATGCTAAAATTCACGCATTTATTTTTAGGAAACAAAGGACAAATCTTGCTAACTTTCAAGTGGAATAAATCATTTGTGACAAATATCGACACGGTTGATGAGCAGCACAAAATGCTCGTAAATATGATAAACAAGCTAGGGGAGAGCATTTACGCAAAAGAGGAACTTGCGCCGGAGGTTTTGGATAAATATTTTGAAAATCTCGCGCTTTATGCGAAGGTGCATTTTGGCGATGAAGAGGCGTATATGGCGGAGTATCAGGTGGATTCACGGCACAAGGACGCCCATAAACACGCCCACGAAATGTTCCTCCAAGAGGCAACCAAGCTCTATGAGGGCGTGAAAAACAAGCTCATCGGACCTGAGTTTTTGTTTCACTTTTTGGCGAATTGGATTTCTATCCACATTTTAGGCACGGATAAAATTATGGCAAAGCAAATCAAAAATATCACTGAGGGCAAAAGCCCAAAAGAGGCATTTGACGCCGTGCAAGATGTGGTAGATGAGACTGTCGCTCCCCTACTCTACGCGGTAAATCAGCTTTTTACAAGAACTACGAATATGAATCACAAGCTTATGAGTCTAAATCGCTCTTTAAATGAGCAAGTCCAGCTCCGCACTCAGCAATTACAGCGTGCCAACGACACGCTAAAAGCGATGGCACTCACCGACACTCTCACAAATCTAGGCAATCGCCGTGCGGCGGTGGCATATCTGCAAAATGAGTGGAAAAAGCCCTTTGATGAGCGCATTACGCTAACTTGCATAATGATTGATGTGGATAAATTTAAGCACATCAACGACACGCAGGGGCACGAGTGCGGGGATAAAGTGCTGCAAACAGTCGCCACCAAAATCCGCGATTCGGTGCGGAATGATGACTTTGTGTGCCGACTTGGGGGCGATGAGTTTGTCGTGCTCTCAAACAACACAAATCTTGCCTACATTATGCAGCTTGCCGAGCACATCCGCAAGCAAATCGCGCAAATCCACCTAAAATTCCCAAGCGATGAGTGGGCTGGTAGCATTTCGCTAGGCGTGGCGCAACGAGACGCAGGAACGAAAACCTACATCGACCTACTCAAAAAAGCAGACGAAGGACTTTACATCGCAAAAGAAGGCGGACGCAACCAAATCGGCTGTGCGCAAAGCTTTGGCTTTTGCTCACTTGAAGAGGGCAAAAGGCATTAGAGATTCGCAGAATCTAAAAGCAATTTGCTACAATAAGATTCTGCGTTTTGCGCCAAAATCGCAGAATCTAAATGGCAAAATGTGGCAGATTCTGCGTTTTTACGCGAGATTCTGCGAAAAGTGCTAGTTAGATAAAAATGCCATTGCGACTTCTTTGCGCGGTATGCGACAAGATAAATGCGTATATAGGCTTAATTCATCACAAATCCCAAAAAGCGATTTTTGCACGGAATCAAAAAAATACTCGCACACCGCAATAATCTCGCGCTGATTGTTGCAATGCTCGTAATTCATAATCACATCATAATCTAACCCATATTTTAGGCGAAACTCTAGCCCCGTAGTCGCCTTATAACCAAGCGTCCAAAGGAATCGCCCTTGCGATGGAATAGAGGCTGAAAACACGCCATTATTTTCAAGCAATAAGCACGAAATAGCCACCACACGGGGCAAATCCAAGATATGCTCTAAAACAGCGCAAGAAATTATGCGATTGTAAAGTTTGTTTTGTGGTGAATCTAATGTTTGCGGTGAATGTAATGCTAAATCGCCCTTATTTAGCGGATTTGCCCCCCCCCATAGTTGAATTTACGCTAATATTAAAATCACTTGCAACTTCGCTAATATCAGCGTAAATTTTGCGCACTTTGGGCAGATTTGGCGAATCCTTGTAAAGCGCGGAAAATGGCTCAATAATATCATAGTGGCTAAAATCGCACTCAAACTCCATCTGATTTAGCGTCCCTGCGCCGATTTCTAGCGTCCTATTGCCCTGCAAACCGCGTGTGTCAAGCGCAACTTTTTTATGAAGCCACCGCTCCATTCTCTGCGCCGCGCTACTAGCAGTTGTGTCGCCCTTGCGATTTGATTTGTAAAAACTTTCATAAATTTCGGCATATTGTTTGGGTAACGGAGTGCGAATCTTTGGAAATTGTGGGAAAATCATTTTGCGTCCTTTGTGGTGATTTAGAAGTGCAATTTTAGCACAAAATAATAGATTACGCTCTAAATATTTTCCCAAATGAGCCGAAAAATAGCTCTTTTGCTTCATTTTGCGTGATTGCGATAGTGTCAATATTTAGATTCGCGCCCTTGCCCTCCACGCGCCCAATTACGCGATAATTTAGTCCAAATTGCCGTGATAGTGCGTCTAGTGCGTCCATATCGCCCTCTGTGATTTCCACAATCGCGTTGCTTTGGGATTCGCTAAAAATTGCGTCCTTGCCTTCATTTAAATCAACCGCCACGCCATATCCACCAAATAACGCCATTTTTGCCACAGCGATGGCGATTCCGCCTTCTTTCACAGCTTTGGCGGATTTGATGAATCCCGCGCCATTTTGAAGGACATTCCACAAGGCAAGTTCTTTGTAGAGATTGATTTGCGGGGGTGCGCCTAAGATTTGGTTGTGCGCGACTTTTAGCCACAAGCTCCCGCCAAAACATTCGCCAAAATCGCCTAGTAGCACGATAAGATTGCCTTTGCTTTTGAGTGCGGAGTCTAAAATTTTTGCGGTGGATTCGCGTGAATCTGCGGTGGATTCGCCTAAATTTGCATTAGATTCGCCACAAATTAGCCCCACCATTCCAATGCTAGGCGTGGGGTAAATATCCACGCCATTTGTTTGATTGTAAAGTGAGACATTTCCACTTACCACAGGCGTTTTCAGCACTTCGCAGGCTTCCTTTATGCCCTCGCACACTTCGCCAAACTGCCACATAACGCTAGGATTTTCAGGGCTACCAAAATTTAGACAATCCGTAATCGCTAGTGGCTTCGCACCCCGCGTTGCGCAGTTGCGCCCTGCGGTGGCTACGGCGATTTTTGCGCCATCTTTTGGAGAGAGATAGCAAAAGCGCGGATTGCAATACACGCTCATCGCCAAAAAATTCCCATTCTTACGGACGCGAATCACGCTCCCATCGCCACTACCACTGCCGACAATCGTATTGCATAAAATAGTGTTATCAAACTGCGTGTAAATATAGCTTTTATCGGCAATCTCTGGGTGGCTCAAAATTGCACGAAATAGCTCGTTTTGCGATTTTTCGCTCTTTTGAATCGCCACGCTTTGCAAGGATTCGATATATTCTGGCTTATGCACTTCTCTCTTTAAAATCGGCGCATTGTGGCTAATAGGCGCGATAGGGATTTCGCCCACGCGCTCATTTTCCCAAAATAGTTCCATTACACCACTATCGGTTACTTCGCCGATGATTTCGGCATTTACTTCCCATTTTGCAAAAATCTCCATAATCTCGCACTCTGCGCCTTTTTTGGCACAAAGTAACATTCGCTCTTGGGATTCGCTAAGCATTAGCTCATAAGGTGAAATATTTGGCTCTCTTGTAGGGATTTTGTCTAAATATAGTTTCATTCCGCTTTGATTCACCGAATCACTCGCACGCGAAGCCATTTCAAAGCTAGAACTCGTAAGCCCCGCTGCGCCCATATCCTGAATCCCAACGATTAAATTCCTCTCAAAAACCTCCAAACACGCCTCTAACAGCAACTTTTCGCTAAATGGGTCGCCTACTTGCACCGTGGTGCGCAGAGACTTTGAATCTTCGCTAAAACTATCGCTACTCATAACAGCCCCGCCAAGCCCATCTCTCCCCGTTTTGCTGCCCACATAAATGATAGAGTTACCCACGCCACTTGCTCTACCATAGAAAATGCGCTCTTTTTTTGCGATACCAAGATTCAGCGCATTTACCAAAATATTGCCGTTGTAGCAGGATTCAAAACTCGTCTCACCCCCGATTGTCGGCACTCCCATACAATTACCATAATCGCCAATCCCCGCTACTACGCGTGAGAGCAAGTATTTATGCAATCGCCCGACTTCATCATCACGCAAAATCTCGCCAAATCGTATCGAATCCAAACTCGCCACAGGACGCGCACCCATCGTAAAAATATCACGCATAATGCCACCAACGCCCGTAGCTGCCCCCGCATACGGCTCAATAAAGCTAGGGTGATTGTGCGACTCCATCTTAAAAATCGCCGCGTATCCCCCGCCAATGTCAATCACACCAGCATTTTCGCCCGGTCCCTGAATCACCCACTCCGCTTTCGTAGGGAAGCCACTCAAATAAATTTTGCTTGATTTATAGCTACAATGCTCACTCCACATCGCGCTAAAAATGCCTATTTCAAGTAGATTTGGCGAACGCCCTAAAATCTGTGTGATATTGTCATAATCCGCACGACCTAGCTTGTGATTTTTGAGAATCTCATCTAAATTTTGCATTTGTGCCTCACTTGCATTTAAAATAATCTAATCTTTGTCATTGTCTAAAACCGCTTTTATAGCCATAGCAGGGATAACAAATAGCATTGCAACCATACAAGCAACAATAAAAGTTTTCATTTATAGCCTCCTTAATTTTTTGATTTTTTTATTGATTTTGTTGTAAATCCAAACGATTAGAATAAAACACACAAAAGACAACACAAGAGATAATATTAGCAACCAAGTTTCGACATTTTGGTAATTTGTAGCACACCAGCCAATAAGTGCCAAAAGCGTAGCCACCACAACGCCAAGCCAAAATTTAAAAATACCTATTTGTGCTTTAACTTCATCTTTTTTGCTCATAACAAGCCCTTGCCTTAAAATAAAATCGCATTATATCATAAAAGATTTTTTTGCTACAATCGCGTTTTTAAAATTTTAAGGTGCGGATAATGCAAAATAATATTTCTTTTAGCGAGTGCGTGGATTTGCTAGAAAATCTTGCGGTTGAGTGTGTTGGGATTGAACGAGTGTTTATCGATAAATGCGTGGGGCGGGTGCTTTGTGAGCCTATTTTGGCGCGGGAAAATAATCCCAAATTTCACACTTCAAATATGGACGGCTATGCGTTTAGATTCGCGGATTTGGGGATTTTGAGCGAATCTGGGCTAAAAATCGCAAGTGTAAATAAAGCTGGGAATGCCGATTCGTGTGCGATTCAAAAGGGCGAGTGTATCAAAACCTTTACAGGTGCGAAAATGCCACAAGGTGCGGATTGTTTGGTAATTGTGGAGAATATTTGCGTAAAGGGCGATAGGATTTTTTTGGCGAATAATTTAAATGAAAATACGAAAAATACCCACCCCCTAGCCCCCTCCGCAAGGGAGGGGGGACAAACCATAGATTCTGCGAATCACACAAAAAACGCAGAATCTACGCCAAAACAATGGCAACATATTCGCAAAATGGGCGAAAATTACAAGCAAGGCGATATTTTACTCCCGCAAGGCGAGATTTTATCGCCATTTAGCGTAGGGATTTTGGCGCAAAATCACAATATTTTAATTAGCGTTTATCGCAGGATTCGCGTAGGGATTTTAAGCGGGGGCGATGAGCTAATCGAGCTAGGCGAACTGCCACAAAGCCAAAATTACATTTACAGCTCAAATAATCACGCGCTTTGTGCGATTGCAAGGGCTTTGAATGCAGAGTGCAAAATCTATCCGCTTTTGCAAGATAATCCGCAATCTATCCGCGAATCGCTTTCGCGCGGCTTACGCGACAATGACATTATCATCACCACAGGCGGTATGAGTAAGGGCGACTTTGATTTCACAAAGGACATAATCCGCGAGTTTGGCGAGTGTATTTTCAGTGGCGTGAAAATTAAGCCCGGCAAAGTGGTGGCGCATATCAAATGTGATGGCGCATTTAGCGGGAAGCACATTTTCGCACTGCCGGGCAATCCGTCTTCTAGCATTGTGAGTTTTTTGCTCTTTGGGCGAATCATAATGCAAAAAATGCTAAATTTGCCCCCGCAAATCCCTATCAAAAAGGGCAAATTGCTCCGTGCTGTGGATAATGTGAAAAATGATAGACTTTGCTTTGAGTTGGCGGATTTGAGTGTCGAATCAGGCTTTTATGCGGTGAATCCGCGCCAAAACCGCAATTCGTATATGATAAATGATTTTAGTGGCGCATTTTGCATTTTGGCACAAAAAAGCTATCAAAAAGGCGAATTTGTGGATATAATTTTGCTAAATGATTTATTGCGATTATAGGGAGGATTTAGATGATAAAAGTGAATTTTTTGGGACCTATTGGGTTAGATTCGATAGAAGTGGATTGCAAAAATTTCGATGAGTTAAAGGTAGAGCTTGGCAAAATCGATGAGTTAAAGGCGTGGATTGGGCTTTGTGCGGTGGCTTTGAATGATAAGATTATCCAAAATCCTAGCGAGATTGAATTTAAGGATAATGATGAGATTTCGTTGCTACCGCCTGTGTGTGGCGGGTGAATCGCGTTTTTAGATTCGCGTGATTTTGCGTGGCGAATCGCGCTAGATTCGCGTGAATCGCACAAAAATTTAATGGGGACAGATTATGGAAAATCTAATTATCGTAGATTCTGCGCTGGATACAAATGCTATTTTAGCGCAGTGGCAGGAAGTGGCAAAGGTGCGGAATTTTGGCGCGGTAGCGGTGTTTATCGGCGTTGTCCGCGCGGAAAATGGCATAAGTGCGCTTAGCTTTGATATTTATATGCCTTTGCTAAAATCGTGGATTGATTCGTGGCAGATTCGCGCACAAAGTGCTGAAAAAAACTTGCAGATTTTGATGGCGCACTCAAATGGCGATGTGAGCGTGGGCGAATCGTCCTTTATGTGCGCTATTTTGTCGCGCAATCGCAAAGCGGCACTAGCGATTTATGATGAATTTATCGAGGATTTTAAGGCAAATGCGCCGATATGGAAATATGATATTAAAGATGGAGCGCGAATCTATGCCAAAGATAGAAGCAAAAAACTGCGAGGTGCGGGGATTTTGGAGCTATAAGATTCGCACGATAAAAGGGCAAAAATGACAAAAATCATTAGTTTTAGCGGTGTCTCAAATAGCGGGAAAACCACGCTGATTACGGGACTTTGCAAGATTTTAATCCCTGAATTTAAAGTAGGCGTGATAAAGCACGACCCCAAAAATAAAGTCGTGTTTGACACCATTGGCAAGGACAGCTACAAATTCTTTGAATCTGGCGCAAATGTGGCGGTTGTATCACCGGCGCAAACTACGATTCGTCTGCAAAAAGGGCTACAAAATGACATAATTATGGATTTGCTAAATCGCTGCGAACCGCTTGATTATATCTTTATTGAGGGTTTTAAGACTATGCCATATCGGCGAATCTGCGTGGTGCGCGGGGATTTTGTGGATAGCGATGTGGAAAATGCAAATGCGATTGCTGTGATAGATTCTGCAAATATGGCGCAAAATCCCGCATTTAAGGGCAAAACCATACTTGATTTAGACAATCATAGGGAAGTTTTGGAGTGGATAGATTCGCTACAATGGTGAATTTTTTTAACATATTTGTAGAGATTGACCCCACCCCAACCCCTCCCGCAAGGGGAGGGGCTTTCTCTATCTCCCCCTCCCTTGCGGAGGGGGATTAAGGGGGTGGGTAATTTGCGAAATCACAAAGATTTTAAAGGGGACAAAATGCAAGAAAAAATAGTTCAAATAGGCGTTTTGGTGGCGTCAGATAGGGCGTTTAATGGCGTGTATGAGGATATAAGTGGCAAGGCGATTGTTGAGGTTTTGCAAAGCTATCTAACCACCAAATGGGAGGCGAAATACCGCCTTGTGAGCGATGAATTTGAAATCATAAAGGGCGCATTGCTTGACCTATCAAAAGAATGTTCGCTGATTTTAACCACAGGTGGCACGGGACCCGCAAAGCGCGATGTTACCGTGGAAGCCACCGAAGCGGTATGCCAAAAAATGTTGCCCGGCTTTGGCGAACTAATGCGAAGCATAAGTTTGCGCTTCGTCCCAACGGCGATTTTATCAAGGCAGAGTGCTGGAATCTGCGATGAGAGCCTCATCATAAATTTGCCCGGCAAACCAAAAAGCATCAAAGAATGTTTGGACGCGGTTTTCCCCGCTGTGCCTTATTGCTTGGACTTAATTGGCGGAGATTATTTGGAGACAGATGAATCAATCATCAAAGCCTTTCGCCCGAAGAGTTAGCGCGAATCTTGCTACAAATTTTGCACTAATTATTTACCTTTGGATTTTTGTGGTTTTGCCTTTGGTGTGGGGAGAAATGGCAGTGCGGATTGTATGATTTGTGCGATGAGCGCGAGATTTTCAATGTCTATTATATAATGCTCTCTTGCGCCATCAAAGGGATAGCCTAGCGTGAAAAATTCGCTATTTTCGCGCACGATTGCGTCCAAAGATTCATATTTTTTGATAAATACGCCCTCATCGCAGAGCAAAAATAGCACTTTTTTAGGCGAATCTAAATGCAAATCCACGCAAGATTCGCGTGAATCCGCAATATAAACACAATATTCGCCAAATAATTTTCTCGCACTAAATACAAATCTGCGCCCCAAATATTCGCTATCGCACCGCACTAACTGCTCTAACACAAAGTCTTTGTAACTCGCACTTGTCGCCATTTCTGCCCCTGTTAAATCATATAAAAGCCAAAATTATAGCAAATTTTAAAAATCCGATAAGAATTATGGCGTTTGATTTATTTTTCACGCAAAATCGCTCTAAATTTTTGCTACAATTTCGCTTTTTTTAAAATCCACAATTCGTAAATCATTTTTTGCAAAGGACAAATTTTGGGATTTAGCATTTTTGGCATTAAATTTTTTGACTTCACGGCAAAGGTGACTTATGCGGATGCATTCCTTACAATTGCGCTCGTGTGCGGGATTTCACTTATTTTATTTCTCATTCTCCGCGCAAAAGCACAAAAAATAACAAACAACGATTAAGATAAATCGCGCGTGGATTCAAATTTCACATTTGAAGAGTGTGTGATTTAAATGAGGCTAAGGCTTGTTATAATGCTGGTTCGCTAATAAAATCAGGGAAAGGCACACAAAAAAATCTCACAAAAGGAAATGAATTTCACAAAAAAGCCTGTAAGATTGAGCCAAATCTTAAAGTGTGCGAAAAATATCAGTAAAAATAAGGCACGATTCACGCAAATCTAAAAGGTAAATTTTAATTAAAACCATTGTAAATCGTGCGAATCCACGCTTTTAGATTCACGCGAATCTACGAAAATCAAAGCCCCGCGAATCTAAAAAATCTAAAAAGCAAAATTCGCTATAATCGCGATTTTAATTTATCACAAAGGAAAATTTATGGATTTCAAAAGCGCGTTGCAATCATTGAATAATTTTGGCGATAGCTCACATTTACATTTTAGCACGGGGCAGAAAATCTGTCGGTGGGTGGCGTTTGCGTTGCTAATCGTGCATTATTTTTTCGTTCGCATTGTGCTAGAGGGCTTAACGCCGACATTTTGGTTAAGCTGGACGGGCATAGTCGCAATCGTGCTATCTGTGCGTTTAAGGACTTATCGTGTGGGCGTGTTTTTCGCGTATTTGCTATTTATCATCGTATCGGTGCTGTTTATAATGCTATTTTACGGACAATTTGACCCCAAAGTCTATGAAGAACTAGTCAAAATAGCAAACAAAGAGGGGCTTACCATAAATGAAGTCGCTTCACGGACAATCGCTGGTGGTGTCGTGCTTTGCGTTATGAGTGTCGTTTGTATCGCGCTACTTTTTGTCAAAAAATGGGAAAACAAAATCCCAAGCATATTTTTAGGATTTTTGCTCATCGTGCCTATCGTAGCTCGCATATTTGGATAGGATTTCGCGCCAAATCTAGCGTGCGAATCTAAACTTTACCTCGAATCTAAAAAGCACAAAATTTTCGCTACAATCGCGTTTTTAAAATTTAAATTTTAAACGGAGTGAGAAAATGCAAAAATTAGCGCGATTCATATCCATAGACAACAAATTTATCTTATTGCTAGTGATTTTTGGCAATGGGCTTATATCGCTATACTTTACCGAAAACCTGCGAGATATTGTAAATATGCTGACTTATGATACATTTTATCGCCTTGAGAAAGGGGTGGGTGCTGGAATCTCTTTGACATTTGCATATATTACAAATGCTTTTCTTATGATTATCTTTGGGATTGTCTGCATTGTGGTGTATAAAAAGTTCTATAATTTACAAAAGCGATTTTTAAAATATTTACTTATCGCATTGCCTGTGCTACTTGGACTTTTTGCTTTGCATTGCTATATCAATCCACGATATAAGCTATTCTTTTTTGTCATAGATTTTATGATAATGTTTTTAAATTACTTTGCCTTGCGTTGTTTTGAGTTTAATGGGTTTAAAAAATACCTGCCACTAGGCATTATAAGTCTATGCGGGATTTTATTATTGTGCTTTGATATTAGAGTTTTGTTGTTTTTTATGCGTATATAGTTTTAAGATTCGCTTACGATTCGCAAAAAATGCAAAGGATTTTATTGTATTTTTTTTGATTAGTTTTTTTGATGGCAAGGGTGAAATCACGCAAAAATCTATGATAGAGATTGCTAAAACGACAAAGATTTTGGCGATTTGCCATAGATTCAGGCGAATCTAAAAGGTAGATTTTGATTTGATTCACGCAAATCTAACAAACCCTGCGAATCTACAAAGCATTTTTGATTCAAACCTTGCAAATCTAAAAGCCTCGCAAATCTAAAAAGTGTGAATTTTTTGCTAAAATTGCGCTTTTAAATTTTTAGATTCAAATGGAGCGAAAAATGAACAAAACCACGCATTTAAAGGCTTTGGAAGCTGAATCGATTTTCATTATCCGCGAGGTTGTCGCGGAGTTTGGCAATCCTGCTATGCTTTATAGCATTGGCAAGGATAGCTCGGTGCTACTGCATTTAATCCAAAAGGCGTTTTATCCCGCGCTCCCGCCATTTCCGCTGGTGCATGTGGATACGAAGTGGAAGTTTCGCGAGATGATTGAGTTTCGCGATAAACGCGCAAAGGAAGTGGGTATGAAGCTTATCGTGTATAGCAACCCTGAGGGCGAGAAAATCAACATTTCTCCATTCACGCACGGAAGCGCAATGCACACGGACATTATGAAAACGCAAGGGTTAAAGCAAATGTTAGATTTGTATAAGTTTGATGCGGTGTTTGGCGGGGCTAGGCGCGATGAGGAAAAGTCAAGGGCAAAAGAGCGCGTGTATTCATTCCGTGATGAAAATCACCGCTGGGACCCTAAAAATCAACGCCCCGAAGTGTGGAATCTCTACAACGGACGCCACAAAGAGGGAGAATCGATTCGCGTTTTTCCGCTTAGTAATTGGACGGAGTTAGATGTGTGGCAATATATTTTGCTTGAAAAGATTCCCATTCCTAGCCTGTATTTCGCCAAAGAACGCTTGGTAAGCCCATATAAAGGCACAAAGATTCTCATCGATGATGAACGCGTCCCTAGTGAGATTGCCAACAATGCGCGTAAAGAAATGGTGCGCTTTCGCACTTTGGGGTGCTATCCGCTCACAGGCGCGGTAGAATCCACCGCAGATACTTTGGAAAAAATCATCGAGGAATTGCTACTAGCAAATACGAGTGAGCGACAAGGACGGCTCATAGATAGCGATGAAGAATCAAGTATGGAAAAGAAAAAACAAGAGGGGTATTTCTAATGAAAAAGAACGCGACACACGAGACTTTGCACGAATATTTAGCAAAGCACCAAAACAAAGAGCTATGTAGATTCATAACCTGCGGGAGCGTAGATGACGGCAAATCCACGCTTATAGGGCGATTACTCTATGATTCAAAGGCGTTGTTTGAAGACCAGCTAAGCGCATTAGAAAAAGAGAGTGCAAAAATCGGCACACAAGGCGGGAATTTGGATTTTGCACTGCTTGTCGATGGACTATCAAGTGAAAGAGAACAGGGAATCACAATCGATGTGGCATATCGCTTTTTTACCACAGAGAAGCGTAAATATATCATCGCCGATACGCCCGGACACGAGCAATACACGCGCAATATGGCGACAGGTGCGAGCACGGCGGACATTGCCGTGATTTTGCTTGACGCACGAAAGGGTGTGCTGACACAGAGCAAACGGCACTCATATATCGTAAGTCTGCTTGGCATTAAGCACATCATTGTCGCGGTAAATAAAATGGATTTGATGGAGTATTCAAACGAAGTCTTTGAATCTATCGTGCGTGATTACAAAGCGATTATCCCGCAACTTGCCTATCATAGCGACATTGTCTTTGACTTTATCCCCATTTCTGCCCTGCAAGGCGAAAATATTTTGCATAAAAGCCAAAAAATTGCGTGGTATAAAGGCAAATCGCTAATGGAGATTTTAGATAGCGCAAAGATTCACAAGCAACAAAGTCAAAATTTCATTCTCCCCGTGCAGTTTGTCAATCGCCCGAATTTAGATTACCGCGCATTTTGTGGCAATATAGAGAGTGGCGAAATCAAAGTGGGCGATAGTATCGTGGCTTTGCCATCAAAGAAGACAAGCAAAATTAAGGCGATTGTAAGCCAAGATATTGCGAATTTGGATTGCAAAAAGTTTGACAAAAAGGCATTAGGCGCGGTGAAAAGTGCGAGATTCCCACAAAGCGTCTCACTTGTGCTAGAAGATGAAATCGACATTACGCGGGGCGATATAATCGCAAAAAAAGAGCATAGTTTGAAACTTGGCAAATGCGTGGTGGCGGACATTGTGTGGTTTGATGAAGTCGCGCTTGAATTGCAATCTAGCTATGTCATCAAACGCGCCACCTCCACGCTCAAAGGCAGTGTAGAGCAAATCCTCTACAAAAAGGACATAAACGACTTTACCGAGCACCCCGCGCACAACTTGCACCTAAATGACATAGCGCGGTGCATTGTGAAGTTTGATAGGGCTTTGGGGCTTGAATCCTACAACAACAACCGCGTGGCAGGGAGTTTTATCATCATCGATAAATACACAAATGCGACTTTGGGCGCGGGAATGATTGTCGAAGTGGTGGAATCTAATGCCGATTCGGCGAATCTTGCGGTGGATTCAAAGCGCAAATATAGCCCACAAGAAAAAGCACTAAACGCCTTTATACGAGAATTTTACCCAGAATGGGGCTGTAAAGAGATTTAGGGGATTGTTGCATTTGCTAATCGTGCGAATCGACTGATTCGCACAACGATTCATAGATTCACGCGAATCTAAAAAATATTTAAGGTAATAAAACAATGAAATTTGCATTTTTGTTTTTAGCTCTTACCATTTCTGTATTATTTGGAGAATCTAACATTATAAGCGTCAAAGGACTTGATGATGAAATATATAAAATCGGGCAAAACCTTTTAGATGAGCGTTGTGAGCGCAAAAACTGCGTTCAGCCCAGCTTTGATTGTCGCGGGAAGTTAAGTGAGGTTGAGGGCATAATATGTGATTCTGCCGAAGTTGATAGCGTAAGCGTTTATGCGGTTTTGCCGTTTTATGATAATTTATTTAACAGCCTGTATGTGCTTATTTTGCGCAATATTGCGACAAATGAAAAAATAAAACTCAAAGCGATAGCTAGAAAACTTGTAAAATCAAATACAGAGAGCAACTCTTATGAATCTTGCGCTGATATGCCAAGTAGAGGGGCTATAGATTTGTGTATAGTTGATAGTATAGTCGCTAATTATTGGTTAGCTTTACGCGATTTGAATGCCTATATTATAAAAAATAATCCTAATATTTTTGCGACAATATTTTCAAAACATACCACTGAATACAAACGCTTCTTTTTAGACAAATACACGCCCCCACAATATGAAAACGAATACTTTTTTGCAATGAGATTATTTGGAGCACTTTATAATGACGGCTTGATAGATAAAAACGGCGCGTTTGTGGGCGATTTGCACAACGATTCACGCGAATCTAAAAAATAAATGGAGTAAAAAATGCAAATATTTTTAAAGATTTTAAAAACAAAATAGAGCAAGGTTGAATTATGAAAAAACTTATATTATTTTTGTTAATTAGCGATATTGTGTGTTCCACTGATTTAGATTCTGCATTTGCTACAATCGCATCAAAAGAGACACTAGATAAGCAGGTTGAATGGCTCTATGAGCAAGGTTGTAGCCCTGCTATTGTTGAGACAAACGAATGTGTAAAGCCTAGCTTTTCGTGTGAAAAAGTGCAAGAAAATACGAGTGAGTGGCTACTTTGCTACAATCATAATGCTTTTTTGGATAATATTTTTACAAGTTACTATAATCTCATTATGCGCCATACTCCCAAAGCCCAAAAGTCAAAAGTTAAAGCCATAGCAAAGGAAGCGATGAAATTGCGCGATAAAAATGTCAAAAAGGACATAGAATCGGTAAATAATTATCTTGCCAAACTTGATAGAGAAGCAGAAAATGGCGATAAGGAAGCAGATGCAAGTCGTAGAGTGTATTGGAGAAATTTAGAAGACCCTTATTTTGCGATAAGAATGCGTATTGATAGCGCGTATCTTATTGGCATAACCAATCTTACAAATTATCTTTTGGGGCAAAATCCACAACTTTTTGAGGCAATATTTCATAAGCATACACAATCTTATAAAGTGATTTTAGGTGAATCTAATGGCAATTTTAACTATGATAGAGTGTGGGCGGCTTTGTATTTAGATGGTTTAATAGACAAAAACGGCGCGATTGTGGGCGATTTGCACAACGATTCACGCGAATCTAGCGACAATTTAAAAAAGGGAGCAAAAAAATGAAAAAATTAAGTTTGGTAATTTTAGTGGCGTTTGTATCAGTGGTGTTTGGCAGTGATTTGAAATGGGAGTCGGTGGGTTGCGATTGCGATGACGGCGTGTATGCAACCACTATAAAAGCCAAAAGTATGCAAGAAGCACACGATAAACTAAAAAAGGCAAAAAAGGTTTTAGATTGGACTTGTAGCGAAGCAGAGTGGGCGAGAGATGGAACATTGATATATGTAAATTTAGAAAAATGTAGCTATAAACTTGAATTTTTAGGGACATTGCCAAAGCAAAATTATCGATACAAGGGCAAATGCTATGACAAAGATTTTCAATATAAGTGCGAGAGCGAGGAATGGTATGCGCAATATGAGTGGAGCAAGGACAAAAAACAGCTCACAATTACATACGCACAAGATTGTGGCGATGATAGCTATATATTGTTTGATTTAGGCAACGGCACATTTAAGATTACAAACATAATACAGCGGTGCTAGGGGAAATGAGAAAATGAAAACATTAAGTTTGCTTTTTGTGCTTTATATGCTAACGCTCACAAATGCAAATGCGCTTGATATAGAAAAACTTAAAAAAGAAACTTTGGAGAAAGCCAAACGCCAACCACGCGATGACCCTAAAGGCGAAAATCTAATCCCGCTAGATTCTATAACTGATGAGTTAATAATAGAATTGAACGATAAATGCTATAAAAATGGAAAATGTAAATAAAGGCAAATGTGTGAATCCTAAAAAATCTAACGAATCTTTTTCTCTGCCTATCGCACTTATGGCAAAAAAGACTTTGCTTATCGGTGCGGGGGCAGTAGCGTGGCAAAAGTTTGAAGTGCTAATGGGCGCAAAATGGGAAGTATGCGTATGGGCGCGTGAAATCACCGATAAGCGATTCACGCCGTATTTTGAGACAAAAATCATAGAATCTATATCAGATTCTACACTTTTTCAAATCCGCACACTTGACGCAAATATCGATTTACACGCGCTTAAAGCCTTTGAGATTATCATTGACGCAAGTGGCGATTCACAGCTTGGCGCGTTTTTGCATAGTGTGCGTAAAGAGTGTGGCTTTTTGCTTAATGTCGTGGATACGCCAAATTTGTGCGATTTTTATTTTGGGAGTATTGTGAGGCGTGAAAATGTAAGCGTTATGGTGAGCACAAATGGCGCAAGCCCTATCCTTTCACAGGTTTTGCGTGATAAGATTAGCGCGATTTTGCCCCGCACACTTGGCGCGCTATCTCACCGCCTAAAAAATCTGCGACAAATCGCCCCACCCAAAAGCAAAAGCGACAAAGACGCCATTGCCAAAGAGTGTCAAACTTCGCTTGGCAAGGTGCTCATCATTGGTTGCGGACCGAGCGACTTTGGACTTCTCACGCTAAACGCGCTTGAATCCTTTGCCTTGCTTGATGTCGCACTCTTTGATAATCTCATCGGCGCGGAGATTCTCTCCCATATCAAAGGGCTTGGCATTGAATGCGTAAATGTCGGCAAACGCAAGGGAGCGGCGAATTTCACGCAAGAGCAAATCAACGAGCTAATGTTACAATACGCCAAGCAGGGCAAAATCGTAGGGCGTCTCAAAGGTGGCGACCCCGTGATTTTTGGGCGTGTGTGGGAGGAAGCAAGTTTTTTACACGCACATAATGTCGAGGTGGAGTATATCAGCGGGATTACTTCAAGCCTCTGTGGTGCGCTGTATAGCGGGGTTACGCCGACTTTGCGCGGGGTGAGTTCTGGTGCGCTTATCGTTTCGGCGCATTTGCGCGAGAGCGTGTTTCACACGGAGTGGATTGCGTGGCTAAAAGATTCGCCATATACTTTAATCGTGCTTATGGCGCATAGCTTTGCGGAGAGAATCCGCGATGAGGCTTTGGCACAGGGCATAGACGCAAATCTCCCCGCTGCGTTTATCTCGCAAGTCTCAAGCCAAAGCCAAAAGGCAATCATCGGCACTTTGGGCGAACTGCCACAAATGGCGCAAATGTGTGAGAATCCAAGCATTTTGATTCTAGGCAAGGCAGTGAGAGAAAGCCTCAATATGCCCTTTATGGGGGAGCGAATCGTGCTAGATTCTGCGAAAATCTAAAAAATCGCAGAATCTCGCATTGTTTTCAAGACAAATCGCAGAATCTTGCAAAAACGCAGAATCTAATGCAAAAATCACGCAAGATTCTGCGAAAATTTTGTAGATTCTGCGAATTTGTGGCGAAATCAAGGCAGATTCTGCGAATTTTGTTGCCTTTCGCAGAATCTCAATTTGGATTGCCACGCGAGATTTGCCATCCTATCAAAAAAATGCAAGGCAACTATTTTCACGCCAAATTTATCATAAAATTTTAATAATTTTTAAGCTACAATTTTTGGCATAAGATTCGTAAATGCGAATCTAAAATTTTAAATCAAAAGGGGACGAAATGATTGCAGGGATAATCGTTGCGGTGGTTGTGGTGATAGTTGGGCTGTATGTGGTGAGCGTTTATAATCGCCTTGTCGCGCTGTCTAACCGCGCTCAAAATGCGTTCGCACAAATCGATGTGCAACTCAAACGGCGATATGATTTGATACCAAATCTAATCGAAGTGGCAAAAAAATATATGCAGCACGAAAAAGAGACGCTTTTAAGCGTTACAAATGCGCGAAATACGGCGCGAAATGCGCTTGAAACTGCCACGCAAAACGCAGATATGAAAAATATCGCAAAGCTAAATAGTGCCGAATCTGGCTTGATGGACGCGCTAAAAGGGCTAAATATCCAAATGGAGGCATATCCCGAGCTAAAAGCAAATGAAAATATGATTCAGCTAAATGAAGAGCTAACCGCCACAGAGAACAAAATCGCCTTTGCACGGCAAAGCTACAACGATGGCGCGATGAATTTTAATGTATTCAAACAGACTTTTCCGTGCAATATCATAGCGGGACTTTTCGCGCGATATCGCGATGATATGGGATTGCTAGAATTTAGCGAAAGCCGTGAAGTGCTAGAAAAAGCTCCAAAGGTGGAGTTTTAGCAATGCTAGATTCTGCGAATTTTATGCGATTTGGCGCAAATCTAACATAAAAACGAATCTACTATCAAAATCAAAGGGCGAATTTTGAGTGATGATTTTTGCACCACATTTTTAGCGCGTAGTGGCGAAGTGCGCGGGTTTGTGGATTTGCTTTTTACTATATTTTACACGATTAAATGCAGTTTTTCGCCCATCGTGTTTGTGATTTTTGGTATTATTTGCGCGGTGGGCGTATTTTTCATACTTGCGAATCTAAAATCGCGCAATATTTTTTTCACAATCATCAAACTTTTTATCGCGCTAATGCTAACTGCACTTGCAATATTTGCGCTAATTGGGGCATTTGGCAATTTTGAAGCACGAATCTATGAGAAAGATTCGACACTCTCGCGAATCGTGCTATATTTGGCAATGCAAAATGTCTCATTTCACGCGCGAACGCTAGGGATTGTGATTTATGTAAGCATTGCGCTATTTTTCGCCACGCGCATTATTTTGGGGCGACAAGTGGAGATTCACGGGGATTTTTGGGAGCACCAAAATTTGGCAAAACGCAAAGTATGGTGGCTAAATGTGCTGTTTTTTATAATGCTTGTGCTAATTTGCGTGTGCGCGTTTAGCCTATTTCAAATGATTTTTTTGGGCTTTGATGCGAAGTTTAATAGCGAAATCGAGATAGACAAGCGCATTGCGATGACAAATGCAATAATAACGATGAGAGAAAATTTTGATTATGACAGATTTATCGAGGATTTTAACAATCAAGCCTTTATCGCAAATCGCATTGATACGCTTAAAGCATCCTTTGGGTTAAGTGCGTTTTTTGCGCTGTCATTGTGGTTTGCCTATCTTTTCAAAAATTTTCAAATGCGAAGCGATGGCATTGACAAACTAGCAAAAGCCCTAAAAGCCGATGAAATTTTCGCACACGGCTATCTAAAAGGCGCAAATAGTGGCGAATCCAAAAAATACAAAATGCTTTTTAGTGTGGTAGAAGAAATGGCGATTGCCTCAAATATGCCTATGCCACGCGTTTTTGTGATGAGTGGCGAATCGGGCGTAAATGCGATGTGTAGCGGAGAGCGATTTGGCAGTGCCGATGAATGCGTGGCGATTTTTGTAACGCAAGGCGCAATAGAAAATTTTACTCGCGATGAATTGCAAGGCGTCATCGCACACGAATTTTCACACGCATTTCACGGCGATGTGGCGTTGAATTTAAAGATTTTTTCGCTGATTTTTGGGCTAACTTTTATTATGATGATAGGCGAATTTCTCTTGCGCTCCGCATCAAAGTCAAATCGCTCTCATAGTAGCAAAAACAACGGCAGCGGGGCTATCGCCCTTGTGCTAATTGCGCTAGTGTTTTTTGTGCTAGGATTTTTGGGGCAGATTTTTGCCAAAATTATCCAATCCGCCATCTCGCGCCAAAAGGAATTTTTGGCAGACGCTTCAAGTGTGCAATACACACGCAATGTCGCAGGAATCAAATCCGCGTTAAAACGCATAATGGATTTGCAAAATAGCGCGAAAAACGCACAAGATTTGGGCATAAAAAAGGGTAACGCGGGATTTATGGAAAATGTCAATGCAGAGCCTTGTGCGCATATGTTTTTTCTAAATGTGGGCGGATTTCTTAGCAAAATCTTTGCCACGCATCCGAGTTTAGAGTCGCGAATAAGGGCGTTGAATAAGATTGGATAGAATTTTAAAAATTTGTCATTACGAAATTTTGCAAAGGCAAATCGTGGATTTGGTGTGAAATTTTTTGTCATTGCGAGGAAGTGCGAAGCGACTAACGAAGCAATCCATAGATTGCCACGAAGTCGCCCAAAGCGCGACTTCTCGCAATGACGATTTAATTTGGATTGCTTCGGGCTTTTTTAAAAGCCCTCGCAATGACGGATTGAGCGCAGATTCTGCGAATTTCGTGCCAAGATTCTGCGTTTTTCGTGCCAAGATTCTGCGTTTTTCGCATTTTTTCGCACTAGATTCTGCGTTTTTTTACAAATCGCAGAATCTAATCAATTTAGCAGAATCTAGCGCGATTTTTACGCTTCTATCGCGTTTTTTAAGTCTGCGATTAAGTCATCGACATTTTCTAGTCCTATGCTTAGGCGCACACCTGTGGGCGTAATCCCCGCAGATTCAAGCTCTTTGGCTGAAAGTTGTGAGTGCGTAGTGGAAGCGGGGTGAATGACAAGCGATTTGGAATCCCCGATATTTGCTGTAATGGAGTAGAGTTTAAGCGTATCGCAGATTTTTTTCGCCGCATCATAGCTTTGCGCTTCAAAGTTCAAAAGCCCGCTAGCGCGTGAATCTACAAAGTATTTTTTCAATCTCGCGTTGTATGGGTTTGATTTTAGTCCGGGATAATCCACTTTGCCAACTTTTGGGTGAGATTCTAAAAACTCCGCAACTTTGAGTGCGCTATCGCTGTGGCGTTTGATACGAAGCTCTAGCGTCTCTAATCCTTGCAAATGAATCCACGCAACTTGCGGGGCAAGTGTCGCACCGATATTGCGTAGCCACTCGGTGATTAGGCGAATGCCAAAGTTTGGCAGTGGCAGTGAGCTATACACAAGCCCGTGATAGCTCTCATCAGGCGTGTTGAACGCTGGATAGCGTGGATTATCTTTGATAAGCGCATTTAGCCCATCTCGCTCCACTGCTACGCCACCAAGCCCCGCGCCGTGCCCATTGACATATTTGGTAAGACTTGAAACGCTAATATCGATTCCGTGCTCAAACGGGCGAAACAAAAATGGTGTCGCCACTGTGTTATCACATACGGTGATGATTTTGTGCTTTTTAGCAATCGCGGTAATCGCTTCAATGTCTGGGATTGCGATTTGCGGATTTGAGAGCGATTCAAAGAAAATCACCTTTGTTTTATCATCGATAAGTGGCTCGATAGTGGAAATATCATCGACATCAAAGCATCGCACCTCGATTCCAAATCGCTTCAAAGTATGCACCAAAAGCGTTTGTGTCCCGCCATAAATTTTGTTTGAATACAAAATGTTATCGCCATTTTGCGCGAGATTCACAAATGTATAAAACAAAGCCGCGCTCCCGCTAGAAGTCGCCACGCCAAACGCACCGCCTTCAACCGCTGCAAGTCGCTGTGCTAGGACATCAACCGTTGGGTTTGTAAGCCGTGAGTAGATATTGCCTAGCTCTTGTAAGCCAAATCGCGCCGCTGCTTGCCCGATAGATTCAAAGCTGTATGCCGTGCTTTGATAGATAGGCACGCTCAAAGTGCGCTGTGAATCGTAGTTATACGCCGCGTGAAGTGCGAGAGTCTCGCTACTGAAATTGTTGCTTTCTAAATTTGCCATTTTTTGTCCTTTAAATTGAAATTTGAAGTGAAAATATAGCATAAATTTTCAAATTCGTATTGTATTTTGCAAAAAATATGAAAAATTTTATGTTTCGTGTTACGATTTTATACATTTTTTTAACAAATACGATATGTGTTTGATAAAATAAGCATAGATTCTGCGAAAATATTTGACGCAAAAACGCAGAATCTACCCCAAAAATCGCAGAATCCACGAAAGATTCTGCGAATCATTTGACATATACCGCAGAATCTGCCATAGATTCTGCGAAAATATTTTGATTTTTCGTGTGAGATTTTGGCGGTGTCTAAATCCACTCGCTAATTTCTTTTTTACTTTTCTCCCATTTATTATCCCAGCTTAGGCGATTTAAATCGCAGTAACGACAAAATGGAATGGGTTTTGCGAGGAATTCTAAAATTTCATCCATCGACTTTGCTTTGTAAATATCAATGGAATCCTTTGGCGAGACAAGCAGATTTTGCTTAAAATACATATTAAAATTCTTAATACTGCGCGGATATGGGCAGGTATAAAGTCTGCCGTTATCTAATCCAATACATCCATTTGCCCACGCACATTTGGCAAACATAAGATTTGGATTTTGCTCGCCTTTTAAATCAAGCGGTTGATGAAACATCGTCTTTTCAATCTGCCCTGCGTTGTTGTAGAAATACTCAATGCCAAACTTCGCCACCTTTGCCTCAATCGCCTCAAAGTCAATTTTTACAGGATATTTTGTCGGCGTAATGGCGATTTTATAATCCCTGCAAGTCTCAAAAAAACTATCCTTTTGTCGCTCTAAAATTATTGCGTTTGTAACCAAATGAATGCTTGTGTGCGGGAAATTCTGCCGTGCGATTTTTAGGAAATCCTCGCATTTTGGGTGCAAAAGTGGTTCTCCGCCAAGAATGCGGAGTTTGCAAAGAGTTTGATTGCTAAGAGTGCTTAATCGCTCCATATCGCGCCGAAAGATTTCAACATCATAAAATGATTTTACCGCAATTGGCGAAAATGGCGCACAATGCTTGCAGTTTAGATTGCAATGCTCGGTGATATAAACCTCCAAATACTGCAAGCAAGGTTGCGGTTTGAACTTCAAAAGTGCGTCCATTTTTTGATTGAATTTCATCTCAACTTGCTTTAATTTATAACCTGTGGGCGAGAAATTCAGCGCAAATCTTAAAAATGCCTTAATTTGATTTTTAATGCTTTGAATAAAAAATGCGAATTTGCTTGAATCTGGCGTGCGAAGTTTTGGAGAATTTGTGGATTTCGCAGAATCTAGATTCTGCGAATTTTTATGCGATGGATTTGGCGAAGTTTCTGCGAAATTCGCAGAATCTTGCGTAGATTCTGCGATTTTCGTATATTTCGCAGAATCTAAATTTGAAAAACTCGCAGAATCCGCAGAATCTAGCGTGTTTTTAGAGGTTTTTCCCCCCCCCCGTTGTATTTCATAAATGCCTCCAAAATTAAATCTTAAATGGATTTTCTACCACATTTTTCGTATCGACAATGTATGGGATTAACGCCATTTGACGCGCCCTTTTGATTGCCACCTCTACGCGCTCTTGCCACTTTTTGGTATTGCCTGTGAGACGGCGTGGCATAATCTTATATCGCTCACTCAAAGAATATTTCAGCATATCAATGTCCTTGTAATCGATAAATTCGATTTTCGCCTCTGTGTATTTGCAGTGTCGTTTTGAGTATTTTTTGCGTTCCATTATCTAATCCTTTCTAAAATGGTATTTCATCATCAATGTCAATCTCTGGCACTTTCTCTTGTGCCTTTGGTGCGCTAGATGGCGCACTTGACGCACTTGGTGTGCTGTAACTTTGCCCTGAGTAATTCGCAGAATCTCCGCCATCTTTTTTACCTAACATTTGCATAGATTCTGCGACAACGCTGTGTTTGCTTCGCTTCTGTCCGTTTGCGTCATTCCAAGATTCAAGCCTCAATCGCCCCTCAATTAGCACCTGTGAGCCTTTTTTCAAATATTGATTCGCCACCTCTGCCGTGCGTCCAAACAAGCTCACATCCACAAAGCAGGTTTCCTCCACCAAATCGCCATCTTGCTTTTTGTATTTATGGCTGCTAGCAAGTCCGATTTTTGCCACCGCAGAGCCACTTGGCAGATATTTTAGCTCGACATCACGCGTTAGGTTGCCTACGATAATTATTTTATTAAACATTATCACCCTCGCTTTGCTTCGCAGAATCTACCGCAGAATCTGCGTTTGATTCAGCCAAATCTGCTTTCTTTTTGCGCTTTGGTTCGACATATTTGCCATTTGCCTTATCCACCAAAATGCCCCAATTTTTCTGCTCGGTTTTATTTTTGTAATTTATCACAATAAAGCGAATCACCTCTTCATTTATGCGGTAATTGCGCTCTAACTCCGCGACAAGCGTAGGATTCGCCTTAAAATAAATCACAAAATAATATCCGCGTTTGCATTTTTTGATTTCATACGCCAAATTGCGGATGCCCATATCGATTGTAGCCTCGATACTCGCGCCATTGTTTGTCAAAACGCTTTTGAAAAAATCGATTTTGGCAGTGGTTTCTTCCTGCGTGAGAGTGGGCTTTAAAATAAACATAGTTTCATAAAATCGCATTTTTACTCCTTTTAGATTCCGCCTTAAATCTTTGCGATTTAGCCCCGAAAATCAAGCGATTCACTCGATTCAACAGGACTTTTATGATTTAAAGCAAGGATTTTTGAATTAAAAAAGCGAAATTCTATCTTAAAATTGCTTGAAGTTTTATTAAATTTGCAAAAGAATTTTTATCTTTGCCACTAATGGCATTCACGCGCCATTCATTTAAAAGCGCGAAAATCCCCAAATACTGCGGTTCGCGCAAACGCATAGCAAAATTTGTGTATTTTGTCTCAATGTGTTTTGGCAACGCGTATTTTAAGATTTTGGCGCAATCCACGCGTCCATTTGCCTTGATATAGGCAAAAAATTGAAATAATCGATAAAAATATCCCTGCAATGCGCGAATCAAATCCATATCCTGCAATCCTTCCTCTTGCATTTTTGATAAAATCTCCAAATAATCATCTTTATTCAAAAGTGCCTCACATAGCTCATCTACGCCCTTTGCGTGAAGTCCGTAGGATAGTTTATCGACTAATTCTTTGGTGATTTCGCCCTCAAAGACGGAAAATTTTTGCAATTCATTGGCGCAAATTTGGAGATTATAATTTTGCATTTCATATAAATGATTTAGCGTTAAATCGCTGATTTTTAGGGCAGATTCTGCGCTAAAATATCGCAGAATCTCTATTGCTTCTTTTTGCGATGGATTAAAAAAGCGCACGGCTGCGAATTCATTTGAGTTAAAAAGCGCGGAGAGTGCCCTTGCGTTTTTGCTATAATCCATCGAATCATCGCTGTAAAATTCGATTATGAGATAATTATTTGGATTGCGCTTTAAAATTTGCAAGAATTTTGAAATGTCTTTTTTGGTGGATTCTTTAATCTTGTTGATTTTCAAATCCACCAAAGATGCGTTTGAAAATAGCGATTGTTGCGATAGAATCTCAATGATTTGATTTGCGTTGTATTCCTCAAAATACAGCGGAAAAATATCCACCGCGCCATTATTTTTTATAAGATTTTTGATTTTTGTGGCATAAAAATTTATAAAAAAATCGCACTCGCCCCAAAGCAAACTTGCTTTTGGCAGGGCATTTTTTAACAATGAATCAAAGTCTTTTTTATACATTTTAATAATTTTTAAATAAATCTTGGTGTCTGCCTATTCTATAAAGCGCAAGCGTCTCTTTGTCGCGTTTATAAACAATAACCAAATCGCCATAAATGTGGCATTCACGATAACCGCTATATGTGCCTAAAAGTGCGTGGTCTTTTAGCTGTGGCTCTAAAATATCGCAAGTTTGCAGTTGAATAACTACGCTTTTGATTTTTTCTAAATTCCAACCTTGCTTTTTAACGAGCTTAAAATCCTTTTCATAAGTATTTTGAAAATGAATTTCGCGCATAAATTACTCATTTTCCATCATTTTTTCAAACTCTGCGTAATCGCTTGTTTTAAGCACCGTGTGAGAATTTTCCAAAGCATCGATGGTCTCTTGCGTAGGATAGTCTATCGATTCAACTTCGGTTCTTAAACTAACATTCATTTTATCTGTAAATTCCCTAAATGCGGGGAGATACTCTTCTTTTACATTTTCTATTATTAGTGTCATTGCTCTGCCTTATGCTCATTCACAAAATCTTCAAATGCCTTGTTATCGATATCTAGCGCATTATCTGCGATGAATTTTCGCGCAGATTCAAGCTGGGTGGGCGCGTATTGCTTATGCAAGCTAATGCAATTTAGCGCAAATCGCAAAGGTGCTGAGGTTTCGCTAAATCCATCGCTACTATTTATCCCGCGAATCGCCTCAATTAGCGCAGATTCAAAGTTCCAATGCTCAAAAAGCAACGCCGTTACATCAATGCAATTCACGCCAAAAAATTCATTTTCGACATCTAAAAAGCAATCCGCTTCTTTGATTTTTGCCTTAAAATCATCGATATTTTCGAGCTTTGCGGCTTCATTTGCAAGTAGCATTACGCCTGATGTCATCAAAAAGCTTGCCGGGAAAATCACTTCTTTTATTGTGTTTGGCGCTTTTTTATACGCCTCCATAAGCAAGCGATTATATTCACGGCAGGTATCAAGGTAGCTTGTGGTGCTCGTAGCGTAGGCGTCTAGCTCTATTTTCATATTTTTTCGCACCACAGAGCTTATCACAAAGCCTTTAATCGTCCCCATACCAAAGAGCGAAACGGCTTGATTTATGTTTAAAATCTCGCGTGTGAATCCATAAATAGGCGAGTTTGAAATCCGCAAAATATCGATGATTATGCCCGGGTCGCGCTCGATGACTTTGACTAAATCCGCAATGCTTGAATTTGGGTCTTGACAGATGCTACAAACATCGCCTACGATTGATGAAATGGCGGGAAATGATGATATGTTTTTGATTAGTGAGTTATAAATTTCTTTATCTTGCATAAATGCCCCCTTTTTAAAAAATAAAGCGAAATTTTAGCATATTTTTAAACAAAATCTATTATAATTGGCACTTTTTAATTTCAAATAAAAGGGGTGCAAAATGGCATTAAGCATTTATTACGACAAAGATTGCGAGTTAGAGTTGATAAAAAAGAAAAAAGTCGCAATTATAGGATTTGGCTCACAAGGACACGCACACGCGGAAAATTTGCGCGATTCGGGTGTAGAAGTCGTCATTGGTTTGCAAGAAGGCTCAAAGTCTAGGGCAAAAGCGGAGGCGAAAAATTTTAAGGTTTTAAGCGTGGGTGAGGCGACAAAGCAAAGCGATGTGATTATGATTCTAATCCCTGATGAGTTGCAAAGCGATGTGTTTGAGGCTGAGATTTTACCAAATCTCGCGCCAAGCAAAACGATTGCCTTTGGGCACGGATTTAATGTGCATTTTGGGCAAATAAATGCGCCAAAAGATGTAAATGTCATAATGGTAGCTCCAAAAGCTCCCGGGCACACCGTGCGAAGCGAATTTGTCGCAGGTGGGGGAATCCCAGACTTAATCGCAGTGGCAAATGACTTTGATGGCAACTCAAAACAGCTTGCATTAAGCTATGCGTGTGCGATTGGCGGGGGTAGAAGTGGAATTATCGAAACCACATTCAAAGATGAAACCGAAACGGATTTATTTGGCGAACAAGCCGTGCTATGCGGTGGCGTTACAAGCCTAGTCAAAGCGGGATTTGAGACGCTAGTGGAGGCGGGATACCCCGAAGAAATGGCGTATTTTGAGTGCCTACACGAGCTAAAACTAATCGTTGATTTGATTTATCAAGGCGGATTGGCTGATATGCGCTACTCTATCTCAAACACCGCAGAATACGGCGATATGGTAAGCGGACCGCGCGTAATAAACGCAGAATCTAAAAAGGCGATGAAAGAGATTCTGCGCGATATTCAAGAGGGACGCTTTGCAAAAGACTTCATTTTGGAGCGCAAGGCAGGGTATGCTAGAATGAACGCAGAGCGCAAAAATTTGGCAAATCATAGAATTGAACAAGTGGGCGCGAAATTGCGCGGAATGATGCCGTGGATAGGGAAAGGGAAGCTAATCAATAAAGACAAAAATTAGGGGCAATTTGTTCTGGGGTAATCATTTGCGTTGTTTTTATACAAAACTACGCTCAATGAACCCCAAAGTTCTATTTCGCTTGTTTCGCATAAAAACAACGCAAAGCACTACCGCCATTACTTCGATTGCGATTCGTGCTTTGCACGAATCTAAAATTTAAAATCTGTCATTGCGAGGCAGTTTGAGCGAAGCGAAAACAACGAAGCAATCCACAGAATTTGCGAACGCAGTGAAGCAATCATCCAAATCAAGCAAATTCAAATCACAAAACAAATCAATATCCCAAAAGAAAATCAATAAATAATTTGCATTTAGATTCGCCATAAAACCCACCATTTGCCCCAATCCAAAAGTCGCCTTAAATAGATTGCTTCGCCTTGCTATCGCAAGGACTCGCAATGACAAAATAGTCGCAGAATCTAGCGAAAAATCGCAGAATCTAAATATTTTCGCAGAATCTAGTATGGATTGCCACGCTCGCTTTGCTCGCTCGCAATGACGAATTTAGCGCAGATTCTGCGTTTTGCGTGCGAGATTCTGCGTTTCATTACAAGATTCTGCGATTTTCGTGCAAGATTCTGCATTTCGCATAAAAATCGCAGAATCTACGCCTCCACCCTCAAACTCTCTTTTACATTTAACTGCTTTGAGTAAATCTCCCTAAATTGCGCGAATTCACCGCTTACATCTTTATTACCATAAAAGCTAATTGTGATGGTATTTTGATTGATAATATCTGGCATCGCAATCTCCACAAGTCCGTAAATATGCGCTTCTTTTGTGATATTTGCAAGTCGCACAAAATCCGCGAAAACTTCCCCAATCAGCGCAATATCGCTCTTTTTTTGCGTGTGAAAATCATCGATTGCAAAGTGCTGAATCTGCGTGCATTTTAGGATATTTAGGTAGTTGCAAATCGTTTTTAGTGGCGAACTTTGCAAAAACGCAGAATCGATATTCACCCCAAACATAAGGGATTTATCGCCATTTAGCTTGTAAATATCCTGCGCCCCATCATCGATATAAGTCGCAAACAGCGCGAGAAATTCATCTAATCGATGCGAGAGATTTTCGACATTTTCTTTCAAACTCTGTTGCGTTTCGCGCTCATCTTGCAGGGCGTTTTGCAAGGTTTTTAGGTTTGATTCAAGCTCATCGATGTATTCATTTTTCTCTAAAACTTTGATATGCTCTTTTAATTTGATATTTTCTTCGCGCAGTGCGTCATTTTCGGCGGATAATTTTTTGTTTGTGGATTTAAGATTCTGCGTTAAGTCATTTATGTAGTTTTCCATTGTGCTTCCAAATGTGATATTTTTTGCAAATCGGCGCATTTTGGATTTGAATCAAGCAAAATATAGCGCATTTTGTGATATGATTGCCATTTCAAATTTTAACAAAAAGGATTGAATGATGGCGACACGAAAAGAGCACGATTTTATCGG
The DNA here is from genome assembly GCF_053654655.1 of Helicobacter sp. 23-1045. Taxonomy (NCBI): domain Bacteria; kingdom Pseudomonadati; phylum Campylobacterota; class Epsilonproteobacteria; order Campylobacterales; family Helicobacteraceae; genus Helicobacter; species Helicobacter sp. 23-1045. The sequence goes on along the minus strand of NZ_JBSIUR010000014.1, from coordinate 3,530 downwards.
AGAGTTAGAGATTGATAATAGCGTATATTATGGTGTGCAGACTTTTAGGGCGGTTGAGAATTTTAACATTTCGCACGATAAGTTGGGGAATTTCCCCCGCTTCGTGCGCAATCTCGCGCGGGTGAAAAAAGCGGCGGCGTTAGCGAATTTTGAGCTAGGCTTGCTAGATGAGAAAATCAAAAATGCCATTGTGAGTGCGTGTGATAAGATTATCGAAGGCGGATATTACGACCAATTTGTCGTGGATATGTTTCAAGGCGGGGCAGGCACAAGCACCAATATGAACGCAAATGAAGTCATCGCTAATATCGGCTTAGAGATTTTGGGGCATAAAAAGGGCGAGTATCAATATCTCCACCCAAATGACCATGTCAATCTAAGCCAAAGCACCAATGACGCCTATCCTACGGCGTTGCGTATGGCATTGCACGATTATTTGAGCGATTTGGCAAAGGCTATGGAGCATTTAAAATCTGCCTACGAAAAAAAGGCAAAAGAGTTTGCAAGCGTCCTAAAAATGGGGCGCACACAGCTCCAAGACGCCGTGCCTATGACTTTGGGGAGAGAATTTCAAACCTTTGCGGTGATGATGGGCGAGGATATCGAGCGCGTTTTGGAGGCACGAAAGCTAGTCCTTGAAATCAATATGGGAGGCACGGCAATCGGCACAGGGATAAATTCGCACCCCGATTATCCAAAAGTTATCGAGCGAAAAATCCGCGAGGTAAGTGGCAAAGACTACATCGTAGCAAGTGACTTAATCGAAGCCACGCAAGACACAGGCGCGTATGTCCAAATAAGTGGCGTGCTAAAACGCGTGAGCGCGAAGCTCTCCAAAGTTTGCAATGACTTGCGCCTTTTAAGTAGCGGTCCAAAATGCGGGCTAAATGAAATCAACCTCCCAAAAATGCAGCCCGGAAGCTCGATAATGCCGGGCAAAGTCAATCCCGTAATCCCCGAAGTGGTAAATCAAGTATGCTTTTTTGTCATCGGCTCTGATGTTACGGTGACTTTCGCAAGTGAGGGCGGACAGCTTCAACTCAATGTCTTTGAGCCTGTGATTGCGTATAGTCTTTTTAATAGTATCGTAATGCTTGAAAAAGCGATGAAAACGCTCGCGGATAAGTGCATTGACGGAATCACCGCAAATGAGGCGATTTGCAGTGATTTTGTGTATAATTCTATCGGTATCGTTACCGCGCTAAATCCCTACATCGGCTATGAAAACTCCGCTAGCATCGCCAAAGAAGCACTAAACACAGGCAAACGCGTGTATGATTTGGCGTTAGAAAAGGGACTTTTAAGCAAAGAAGAGTTGGATAATATTTTAACGCCACAAAATATGCTAAATCCAAAGATGGTAAGCAAAAAATAAGGCGTAGATTCTGCGATTCGCTGAATCTAGGGGCGCAATTTGTTCTGGGGTAGTCATTTGAATTATTTTTGCGTAAAACTTCGCTCGATGGACGCCCAAGTCCTATCTCGCTTGTTTCACGCAAAAATAATCCAAAGCACTACCGCCATTACTTCGATTGAGATTCTGCGCAAAGCGCAGAATCTAATCAAACAACACAAAATCCGCAGAATCTAAAAATTAAAACTTCGTCATTGCGAGACTTGCGAAAGCAAGTCGTGGCAATCCAAAATTTAATTTATAGATTTGCAAGTGTGGGTCGGTGCTTCGCACAGACGCTTCGTTGTTTTCGCTTCGCTCAAACTGCCTCGCAATGACGATTTTTTTCGCACCAGATTCTGCACTTTTGATTTCATTCGCAGAATCTGCTACAATTTCCGCTTTTATTTCACAAAAAAGGACACTTATGCGACACTTCATCCACCCTACCCTTGCGATTTTCCTCGCATTATTTGCGTTTTTGCTCTTTATAAACGCTCTTTTGCCACTGCAAAGCGATGATTTTAATCACTATTTCAGCGCGCTAAATGGATTTGCAAGCGCGAAAAGTTCGTATCTGCATTGGAATGGACGCATTGGCGAGCTGCTTTTCACCGCCTTTATTGCGCGGATAAATCCATATCTTTTTGATTTTTTAAATGCGCTTGTCGGGATGATTTTTATTGGCGCGTTTTTTATTTTGCTATTTTGCCGTGCGCCACGCGATTTTAGAGATATTTCGCTCATCTGCCTAACTATGCTAATTTTACTGCATTTTTCCGCCTTTGGGTCAAACTTTGCGTGGGGGAGTGGCGCGCTGAACTACCTTTGGGGACTTTGCTTTATAATGCTATTTTTGCTTCCATATCGATTTATTGTAACAAGTAAAATCGCAATTAGGGGGGGGGCAGAAAGAGTTTTGCGATAAGATTCTGCGATTTTTCTCACAAATTCCGCGTTTTTTAAAAGTCATTTTTTATCTTGCATTTTTCATATTTAGTTTTTTCGCCGGGATGGCAAGCGAGCAAATCGGCATTTTGGTAATCATCGCCACTATTTGCCTAAACGCACTTTATGGACGCAGAATCTTGCGCGATTCTGCGAAATCGCTTGTGTTTTTAAATATTGCATTGCTATTTTTTGTGCTTGGGTGGTTAGCACTTTATTTCTCGCCCGGACACGCAAAAAGGGCGTCGCTAGATGTTTTTGATGGAGTTTATATGAGTTTGGGGCAGATTTTGTCGCTAGATTTTTTTGCGCTAATTAAGCGTGTGGCGCAAACGGCGGGTGCGTTTAGAAATGATATTTTGCTTTTGTTTAGCATTCCGCTTTTGTGGTTTTTGTGCTTCAAAAAGGCGAGTGTGAAAAATATCGCGCTATTTGCGTTGCTCGTGGTGATTTTGGTGGTTTTGAATAATAATTTGAAATTTGGCGGAATGCGCGTGGGATTTATCGCGCATTTAAGTGTGCTGTTTGTTGCGCTGATTTTGCTTTGCAAAAGGGATGGGTTTTTTATCGCGCCACTTGTGCTTTTTGTGGCGTTTTGCCTTTGTATGCTCTCCACGATACAATTCCCCGCACTCCCGCCCCGCGCTCGTTTGGGCGATAGTATGATTGCCATTGCGATGGTTGCGATATTATTTGAGCGATTTGCGGGGCAGAATCTGCAAAAGATTATCATCGCGCTATGCTTTGGATATGCGGTGTTTGTGGGTTTTGCGTTTATCGAATATCGCATAAAGTGGAATAATATGCTTGATTTCATCGCGCAAAGTAAGCAGCGCGGGGAAATGCAAATAGTCATCGATGACATTTTCCACTCCCGCTACAAAAATTTTATGAATTGGGGCAACGCGGGGAATAATCCAAGTGCGTGGCCAAACCCAAGCTATGCGAAATATTTCGGCGTGGAGAGTTTGTGTGTTAGGGCAAAAGAAGGGGATTGCGAATAAAATCGTGGGGAGAATTTGTGGAATTTGAGTTTAGATTCTGCGAATCGCACGAAAATCACAGAATCTAAAAAAATATTTTCACTACAAATTCGCAGAATCCATCAAAATGTTACCAAAATGCAAGATTTTTGCGCTAGATTCTGCGAAAATTTGCTATTTTTGATGATTAAAAAATCAAAATTTAA
>NZ_JBSIUR010000013.1:0-38256 GCF_053654655.1 Helicobacter sp. 23-1045 | reverse complement strand
TTTTTTTGAAATATTCCTCATCGCTTAATCGCTTTTCCCACATTCGCAGAATCGCCAAGCGCAAGGGATTTAGCACCTTAAAAATCAAACTTTTTTTAATCAACTCTTTCATTTTCACATCCTTATTTTCAAAAATAAAAGATGAATTGTAGCAGAAAATACACATTTGCAAAATATTGTGGCAAATATTAAGAGTGTTTTAACTTGGATTTAGTAAGAATTATGTGCTTTTTAGGCAAAAAATACTTGGAGGTTTTTATGACTTTTGTGCAGAATTTTGACCCGTTGGGTAATATTTTTTTAAGTGCGGTGGTGGCGTTTATCCCTATTTTATGCTTTTTGCTGTGCTTGCTTGTGTTAAAGATGAAGGGTTATATCGCTGGATTTATGACGGTGATTGTGGCGACTTTGGTGGCACTTTTTGCGTATAAAATGCCCTTTTCGCTAATCGGGGCGAGCTTCGTGCAGGGCTTTGCAAATGGTATGTGGCCTATTGCGTGGATAATCATTGCGGCGATTTTCCTTTACAAGCTATCAATTAAAAGTGGCAGTTTTGAGGTGATAAAAGAAAGCGTAATGACAATCACGCCCGACCATCGAATCCAAGTGATTTTGATTGGATTTTGCTTTGGCTCATTTTTAGAGGGGGCGATAGGATTTGGCGGACCTGTGGCGATTACTGCGGCGTTGCTAGTGGGGCTAGGGCTAAAACCACTTTATGCAGCGGGACTTTGTCTAATCGCAAATACCGCGCCTGTAGCGTTTGGTGCGGTTGGGATACCAATTATTGCGATGGCAAATTTAGTAGGCGTAGAGCAACACGAAGTTTCCGCGATGGTAGGGCGAATGCTAGTGCCTTTGAGCTTAACTGTGCCGTTTTTCATCGTATTTTTGATGGATGGCATTAAGGGCGTGAAAGAGACTTTCCCCGCGATTTTGGTGGCGGCAGTTAGCTTTACCGCTACGCAGTTTTTAAGCTCAAACTTTCTTGGCGCGGAATTGCCTGATATCGTTTCGGCGGTGGTTTCACTTGCCTGCACGACAATCTTTTTGAAGTTTTGGAAGGTTAAAAATGTATTCCGCCTTGATGATGTCAAAGACTTCTCATCGCATAAGCAATTAAGCATTGGCGTGGTGTTTAAGGCGTGGCTACCCTTTATCTTGCTAATCATCTGCATTGTGATTTGGACGCAGCCGTGGTTTAAGGCGTTGTTTGCAAAAGGGGCGGCGTTAGATTACAGCAAGGTTCAGCTTGTATTTTCAAATATTGGCAATAATATCGTAGATAGCACGGGCAAGGCGATGGGGCTGTCGCTTGATATTAGCTTTATCGGGCTTCAAGCGGGGACTGCGATTTTGGTGGCGGCGTTGCTTACGATTGTATTTTTGCGTATCAAATCAAATATCGTAGAAGAGGCACTTGGCGATACGCTTAAAGAAATGGCGATTCCTTGTATCACTATCGGGCTTGTCGTGGCGTTTGCCTTTATTGCGAAAAATAGCGGTATGAGCGGGACGCTAGGGACTGCGTTTGCGGAGACAGGCAGTGCGTTTGCGTTTTTTAGCCCGATTATCGGGTGGATTGGCGTTTTCTTAACGGGGAGCGATACAAGCGCGAACTTGCTCTTTGGTCCATTGCAACAAGTCACGGCAAACGCGCTTGGCGTGAAAGAAGCGTTATTTTTGGCGGCAAACTCAGTAGGTGGCGTTGTAGGCAAAATGATAAGCCCACAAAGCATCGCAATCGCGTGTGCGGCGGTGGGGCTTGTAGGACGCGAGAGTGAGCTATTTAAATTCACATTTAAATATTCAGTCGCATTTGCCATAATCATCGGCATTTGGACGGCAATCATCGCCTTTATGTTGCCGGGTATTATCCCTGATGTGGTGCAAGTAGCGAAATAGTTGTTTAAAACTTTTGGGGGCTTTTGAAATCGCTCCCAAAGTGCTAGATTCTGCGATTTTCGTGTGATTCGCAGAATCTACTTCAAATCAAGGCAAATCAAGGGGCTAAAATTCGTGTGATGATTTAAAAATCCCTTGAATCTGCTGAATCTGCTTTTAATTATCTGCCTTAAAATCATTGTTTTTATAAATGCCTAAAAATTTAGCAATAAAATACACAAAGGCAAGTGCCACAAGAATCGCAGGGATTGTGATATAAAAAATCCCTGCAAAATTCATCAAAATCCCACGCGAAATCGCCGATAAAAACAGCGCGACAAAACTAATGCGCGTCAAAAGTGAAAAAATAAAGATTTGATTAGCCGTATGGCGCAGTGAAGCGACATTGAAAATAAATAGCACAAATCCCAATATCACAAAAATATTTAAAAAGTGCATAGCAGGGCTAATATAAGCATTTGCAAAATACGCTATGCCAAGCGCGATATAGCTTGCGCTAAATCCTAAAAATAGCGCGTAAAGTATGAGCGTGTAATGCGTAGTAAAAAAAATGCGATAGTGCCATTGTGATAAGCGCGACATAAGGCTAAAACCCACGCCAAGCGATAAAAATGCGTTTAGATTCGCGCTTTTGCCCCATATAGTTGCTATAATTAGCGCAAAAACCAAAAAGCAAGAGATATTTTTCAAAGCAACATTTGGGATAAACATTAGCGAATCGCTATTTGGCAGTGATTTTATGGCTTCATTGCCTAGCACAAGGCTTACGCGAAAGCTAACTATTAGCGTGGCAAGGGCGCAAAGATGGATAAACGCATAAGCGAATCGCACTTCACGCATAAAAATTTGCACCGCACTTAATGCAAAAAGCCCAAAAAGAGCAAATATTAAAATAAGATTCGCCGTGTTTTTTGCCTTTATAATCCACCAAAGCGCGACTAAAAATAGCACAAACCAAAACGCGCTCATTATCGCATAGCCAAGCGATTCATCTATAAACGCACAGCCCAAAAACGCAATCCACAACATCACAAATGAAACCATACTAAAAGGCTTTCGATTGACTTCTATTTCACACCAAATAGGAAGCGCAGTTAGCAAAAATCCAGCAAATGCCGCACCCAAAAAACTCTGCAAAAATATAAATTTATGCAACGCCACAAAATCGCCCAAATTAAATGCCAAAACCACACTTGCAATAATTGCAAAAACTGCGCCATTTAGGAAAAAAATCCGCAATGGATATGTAAAAAAATTACTCAAAGTAAATCCTATTGTTGAAATGTGTTTTTAATGTCTCGTTGATAAAATTTTCATTACGCAAATTCTGCGCTACGCCCAAATGAATGACTTTTTCAACCTCCATAAAATGTGGCTTTAAAAAATAAATTTCATCGCTAATAAGGCAAGATTCAAGCGCATCGTGGGTTACAAGTAAGGCAGAGTGATTGTGATTTTGCACCCTATCAAGTAATTTTTCTATCAAAATCCTTTTTACCTGCGAATCAAGCCCCGAAAACGGCTCATCTAGCAACAATAAAGGCGCATTATATGCCAAAGCACGGACAAATGCCACTCGCGCTCTCATTCCGCCACTTAATTCGCTTGGATATTTTAGCGCGTCTTTTTTGCTTAAAAATAACAGCGCAAATTGCTCCAAAATCCACACATAATCTGGCGAATCCATCACAACTGCGACATTTTCAAGCGCGTTTAGATTTTCAAACAATGAATGCTCTTGGAAAACAAACGCATTTTTTGCTGAATCTATAATGCCACTCTCACTCTCCAAAATCCCAGCCACACAACGAAGTAGCGTAGATTTGCCACAGCCACTTGCGCCAAAAAGTGTGAAAATTTTGCCCTTTGGCAAATGCAAATTAAAATCCTTAATAATGTCGCTTTGTGCGATTTGGTAGCGCAAATTTTGAATTGTCAGCATAGTTATTTCTCCAACCACGGAAGCAAAGTGATTTTTAGCGATTTTATGACAAGCGATTCAAAGAGCAAAATTAGCGCGACTAATATCAAAACAAATGCTAAAATTTGCGTGGTGTCAAGGAAATTTCGCGCATCGTTGATTTTTGCGCCTACGCCATTACTTGCGCCTAAAAGCTCTGCCATTATGATGATTTTAATCCCCATTGCAAAGACTACGCTTAAATTGCTTAGCAAAAATGGCATAGTTGAAGGCAGATAAAAAACTTTAAAGCGTTTAAATAAACCAAAATTATACGCTTTGCAAACTTCGCTAAGGCGCGAATCTAACTTCATCACGCTTACAAAACTTGCCCCAAAACTTAAAGGCAAAATTGTGATAAAACAAGTAAAAACAACACTTAAATTCCCCACGCCAAACCAAAATAATGCCAAAACTACCCACACAATGGGCGCGATTCCTTGCAAAATATCTACGATTGGTTTGATAAAAAGCGCGAAACTTTTGAAATTTGCCGCCACTGCACCCAAAATGACACCACACAAAAATCCCGCAAGGATTGAACTTAACGCTCTTTGCAAACTCAAAAGCAATTCACTATTTTCGCTAAATATCAAATGATATGCGCGAATCAAAGATTCAAGCGCACTTGGCAAAATGATAGGGTTTGTGAAATGCGCTACAAACTCCCACAAACCCATAAAAAAGCAAATAATCCCAAGCGTGTTAAACGCGCCAAAAAAATGCTCACTTAGATTTGGCAAAATGCCTCTTTTTAATTTTACTCCGTCCTCTAAAATCATAGATTCGCTCCATTAAAATGTGATAGATTCACACAATGTGTGTCGAATCTAAAATGCGTTTAAAAATCACAAAAAGAAACTTTTATCAGGCATTTTTCCGCCCAAAAACTGCGGATTTAGCTCAAAAATGATTTCATAAAATTTCATCAAATCATCTGCCACTTCACTTGCTTTTAGTGCAACCATATTGGCATAAGGAATGGATAATTTTATCGCTGCTTCTGGTGCTGGGAGATATTTTGCGCCTAATTTTGCCGCGCTGTCTTTGTTTGAATCTATCCATTTCACAGCATTTTGCAAATCGCTATGCAACGATTCAAAAAACGCCTTATTTGCTTCATAAAACGCACCATTTACAATCAACCCCGCTTGTGGAATCTTTAACCCAAATGCTTGAAACCACTGCTCTTGTATAGAAATCTGCCTATAAACGCTAATGCCATTTTTCTTTGCCATTAGCGTTAGCGCAGACGCAAGCGGCTCTTGGGATAAAACAGCGTCAAATTCATCTTTGGCGATGAAAAGTTGCGCTGCTTGTGGTGGATTTGCCGCGTAAGTTATATGAATCTTACTCATATCAACGCCCATTTTCTTGCAAAGCGCGGTTAGCACGATGTCTGGAATGTCATTTTTAAAAGGCACGATGATTTTTTTGCCCTCCAAATCTTTTAGATTTTTTATGCCCTCATCGCGTGCAAAAATGTAGTTTAGTCCGCTTGTTAGCACATTTAGCAATTTTACATCAAAGCCTTGATTTGCTAAATTTATGCCGACATTTGAAGGTGCGGCACTTAACACCCAATCACCACTTGCAAAGCCCACACGAAGCACATCTACGCTATTCCAAATTTTCAACTTTAAATCTTTTTGCTTTCGCGCTTCGCCTCTGTGTGTAACTACCGCAAGGCTTAATGCAATTAACGCAGGTGCGCCCCAAATCGTTAGCGATTCAGCTCCAAATGCAAGATTTGGCATTGCCAAACTCGCCATTGTTGCCAATCCTAATTTTCCGCTTTTACCCAAAAATTCTCGTCTATTTATTGTTGTCATTTTTATCCTTTCATTTAAAAATTTAAAAATTGCCGTGAATACTCACATAAAATGTCCGCCCCGGCGCATTTACAATGCTAGTAGGGCTTAGCGATTCCACGTGCGATGCACTTATAAATTCGCTATATCCATTATCCAACACATTATCTACGCCAAGCCGAATCCCTAACTTATCCATTATGCTAAATCCAGCGTATAAATCAAGCACCACAAATCCGCTTTTTGGCGCATCAATGCCTAAAATAGTATCATATCTATTTTGCTTTGCCACGCCACGAAATCCTGCGCCAATATTGTATTTTCCAAAAGGCGCGTAATCCTCATAGTCAAAATTTAACTGCGCTTCAAATGGGCGAATCTGATATAACGCCCTTTTGTCGCTTAGATTTTGCCCATAGGCATACCAAAGATTTAGCTTTATGCCAAAAAGTCCCAAAAAATTATACGCAAAATTTGCATTCGCACTTAACAAAAACGCATCGACATTGCGCGAAATTATGTGCTGATTGTAGTTTGCCTGTGTGGCATTTGTGAATCTATCATAGATTATAAAGCGATTTGCATAATCCGCCACAACGCTAAATCCAAATTTAAAGGCATTTTCATCAAAGCGCGATTCCATATAGTTGATATATGAATCACTTGCGATTTCCGCGCTTAATTTCGCTCGATTGCGCCGCTCTGGTTTTAGAAATGGATTGCTAACCCACGCTTGAGCGTGAGCTTGTTGTCCGGGCGGATTCACTGCCACGAATCGCTCATCATTGCTTGGGATTCGCTCTAATGTAGAAATATTTATCGTATAAAGTTGCGAATCGCTTGGGCGTATATCATAGTTGAAACTCGCACTCACTGCGTGGGATTGTATCAGCCCCTCCACGCGCTTACCATAATGTGCAAACCACATATTATTTGCGGTGATTTGCCCGTTGTTGCCATTTTGTGTGCCGACTACGACATTTTTGTCCTTTAAATCCGCAATGTTATAATCATAGTGAATCCCAAGTGTGATTTTATTAAGCGAATCAGGCGTCAAAGTCAGCGTATCAAACGCGCTAATTTGATTGACAAAGGCATTTGGGATTCGGTAGCCATTGTGATTAAACGCGCCATAATTTTGAGAGGCGAATCGCTTTGCAGTGTGGCTATCTAGCGTGTAGATTAACCCAAATGAATTATGCAAAAATTTGGATTCGCCTTTGGCATTTGAATTAACGCTAGATTCGCCACCTTTATAATCATAAATCGCGCTAAAATCAAATATATGCCTATCAACTTCCATTTTCATTCGTGCTGTGCCGTTATTTTCCCGCAAGTCAAAGTTATTTGCCCTGCGCGAGACATTGCGATAAAACGCGCCTAAATTCATCGTATTGCTTAAATCATCTTTGCCCAAACGATAATCGATTTTCCCTACGAATCGCGTGGTATCCACAGGGTCCATTTGATAATGTGGCTGTTTGTCATCGGCGATATTATCATAGATAAATGTCGCTTTTAGCTCATTAAACGCATTTGGCACTGCGCCCAAAACTACACTTGCGCCCTTGCGCTTGTATCCAAAATCCACTTTGTCCCCATAGCCGTCTGTGTAGGGATTCGCATAAGAATAATGTGCCACCAAATTGCCATAGACTTGCGAATCGCGAAATTTTGCCAAAAGGCTTGTGTAATTTGAGCGTCCAAAAAATCCACTTGCAAAATGAAATGGATTCATCGCGCTATCTAGCGTGTTTGTAACGCTATGATAAAAATTGCGCTGCGAGTTATCAAACTGATTTTCTAGCTTTGATGAAAGCGCGTTTTGTGGCGTTATAAGTGGCGGAGGTGAGAATTGCACCAAAGGTTTGACTTGATTTGGACTTGCCAAATCATCTGCCATTAAATTGCCATAAACGGCGCAAAATGCGCTTAAAATCGGCATTGAAAATATATTTTTCTGTCTCATATTGAAATCCTTTGTAATAATCGTTTTTAAAATAAAAGCGAAATTCTATCCATATTTTTTTACAAAAAATATTAACTTATGTTAATTTTTAAAAATTTTTTGCGAAAATTTTGTGAAATGCTTTGTAGTGCGGTAGTGCGGAAAAATATGGCTTTGTATAATTTTTCCACCAAATTTCGCTTTTTAAAATGAAAATTCGCTATAATCGCAAATTATTTTTTTGCAAAAAGGACATTTATGAAAATCGTAGTCATTCAAGGACCAAATCTAAATATGCTAGGACACCGCGACCCGCGACTTTATGGCGATATGAAATTAGAGCAGATTCACGCCAATATGGAGGCACTTGCAAAGCAAAATAACTTTGAAATCGAGTTTTTTCAAAGCAATTTTGAGGGCGAGATTGTCGATAAGATTCAAGAGTGTATCGGCACGGCGGAGGGCATTCTCATCAATCCTGCGGCGTATTCGCACACTTCTATTGCAATCGCTGATGCAATCGCGCTTGTGGGGATTCCTGTCGTTGAGGTGCATTTAAGTAACATTTTGGCGCGAGAGGATTTTCGCAAAAAATCGCTCACAGGCGCGATGTGCGCGGGAGTTATCGCTGGATTTGGACCATTTGGCTACCATATCGGACTACTCTCCGTTATGCAAATCATCACAGAAATCACGCAACTAAAAAAGCAAAATGAAGCCAAAAAATAGCGCGCAAATCGCAGAATCTAGGGTGGATTTATGAGTGAATCAAAGCTAATTTGCAATCATTTTTATCCATTTAATAATAGATTTGCAGGTGTGGGTCAGTGCTTCGCACGGACGCCACGACTTGCCTTTGGCAAGTCTCGCAATGACGGGACAGATTCTGCGGTGAAAATCGCAGAATCTAACCAAAAAAACGCAGATTCTGCAAATTTCGCAGAATCTCGCAGATTTTGCCTCCCAAACACCACAATCATCGCACTTGGGGCGAATCTAAAAAATCCGCTTCGCACTTTTAGGGCATTTTTTCACAAACTCACGCAAAATACAAAAATTCACATTTTGCAAACTTCGCCCATTTACAAAAATCCACCCTTTGGCTACGCAAATCAGCCATTTTTTTACAATGCCACAATGCTACTTGCCACGAGTATGTGCCTAATGGAATTTTATGCGTTTATCTTTTATATGGAGCGAATCTTCGGGCGGGCGCGGATTCGCGCCTTTAAAAACGCCCCGCGCACACTTGATATTGACATAATTTTCTTTAATGATATTTTTATGCGAAGCACAAAGCTAAATATCCCGCACACGCAGTGGCAAAATCGCGCTAGTGTGCTAATCCCGCTATTTTATCAAGCAAATTACAAAGGGTTCTAAATGCAAGATGTGCAACTTTTCACCTACACCGCGCCCACTTACAAGGAAGCGATGGAGCTAGTCAAGCAAAAGCACGGCGATGACGCGATTGTCGTAAATTCGCGTGAGCTGAAAAAAAAGACGCTTTTGGAAAATGGATTGTATGAGATTGTCATAGTCGATGAAAAACCAAAGGAAATCGCAGAATCTGCGACAGATTCTACGCAAAATAGCATTCAAAATCGCCTTGATAAAATCGCGCAAAAAGAGTTAGAAAAAAGGCGCAGTGAGAAGCTTGCCCGCGAGATGGAGATAAATGCCAAAATTTCAAGCGCGGTAAAGGAAATTAGCAATATTATTCAGCCAAATTCGCCCCTAAAACCTCGACAAATCGCAGAATCTACCGCAGAATCTACCGAAAACAAGGCAGATTCTGCGTATAATCCCGTTTTCAAAACGCGCGAGATGATTGCCAAAATGAGCGCAAATGAGCTAAAAGAGCTGAAATACATTAAATCATCCATCGAAAAGTTAGATGACAAAATGAAGCTTTTGCAAAGTATGTTTTGGAATGATGTGGGCGTGCGAGCAAATGCAAATGCCGTCCCGCAAGAGTTTGCAGAGATTTATCGCATTTGCAAAAATAGCGGTATGAAAAATGAGCATTTAGAAGAGCTAATGCAGCTCTCACAAGAAAATATGCCCCTTTCAATGCGGGAAAACTCCACCACAATAAAGCGATTTTTCCGCGAGGTGCTTCGCAAACTCATCCCTTGTCGCACGGAAAATATCGATATGAAAAAAAAGCGCATTGTAATGCTCGTAGGTCCCACAGGCGTGGGGAAAACGACTACCATTGCCAAACTCGCCACACATTACAGCATTAAGCATAAATATAAAGTCGGGTTGATTACGCTTGATTGCTATCGCATTGGCGCGTTTGAGCAGCTTGCATTTTATGCGAAGAGATTAAAGGTGTCAATCGACAAAGTCAGCGATACGGCGGAGTTTGAGCGGAGTTTGGATGATTTGAAATACTGCGATTACATTTTGATTGATACGCTTGGAAGTTCGCAAAATGACAAGCAAAAGTTAGATATTTTGCGCCGTTTTGCGAGTAATGGATATGGTATTGATGTGAATTTGGTGCTATCGGCAAATACGAAGTTTGAGGATTTGCGCGATATTTATGGGGCATTTAGCATTCTAAATATCGATACAATCATTTGGACGAAGCTAGATGAAAGCAAGGGCTTTGGCAATATTTTTTCGCTCATTTATGACACGAAAAAACCGCTTAGTTACCTAACTTTCGGGCAGGGCGTGCCGGATGATATTATGGTGGCGAAAAATGACTATTTGGCAGACTGCATAATAAATGGCTTTCAAAAACCCGCTCGTGACGCGATTATACGATGATAGAAAATCAAGCAGCAGGATTAGATAGACTATTAGCGCAAAACGCAGAATCTCGCACGAAAATCGCAGAATCTCCGCTAGATTCTGCGAAATCTTTGCAAATTATCGCCATAACTTCGGGCAAGGGAGGCGTGGGGAAATCCACAATCAGCGCGAATTTAGCATACACGCTTTGCGAGATGGGATATAAAGTCGGCGTTTTTGACGCGGATATTGGGCTTGCAAATTTAGATGTGATTTTTGGTGTAAAAGTCGAAAAAAATCTGCTTGATGTTTTGCAGGGCAGGGCGAAGTTAGATGATATCATCATCCAAATCAAGCATAATTTATTGCTAATCCCCGGGCACACGGGCGAAGAGATTTTTGATTACAATGAAAGCATTGTGGAGAATCTGCAAAGCGACGCGTTAAATGATTTGGATTTTTTACTGCTTGATACGGGCGCGGGGATAAATGAGGGGGTGCAGAGATTTTTAGAGATTAGCGAACATTTGATTGTGATAACGCAGCCCGACCCTTCGTCGATGACGGATTCTTACGCCTCAATCAAAGTCGCCTCAAAGCACAAAAAGAAAATTTTTGTGATTATAAATAGCGCGAAATCGCTAAAAGAAGCGGACAATATTTTTGGGCGCATTCAAAGCGTGGCGGGGGCGAATATCCCGCATTTGGAGTTAGAAATGCTAGGGCGCATTCAAACAAGCGATTTAATCACGCAGTGCAATCGCGCTCGCAAACTCTTTGCCAAAGTGTTCCCGCAGTCTCCGCCAAGTGCGAGTATTCAAACCATCGCGCAGAATCTTTTGCAAAACATATCGCAGAATCTAGCGGAACAAAATATGCTTTTAAATGAAAATAGATTTAGTAGATTTTTGCGAAATTTGCTGTATCGATTTTAGCGAGATTCTGCGAATTTGTGCCAAAAAAGCGAGATTCGTTAGATTCTTCGATTCTGCGAATTTTGTGTGAAATCGCAGAATCTAGCGCAATCGCAGAATCTAGTGGCAAAATCTAAAAAGGGATGGATTTGAAAGCGGATAATTATATTAGTTTTAGCGTGGTGGTGGGATTTTTCATCGGGTTGATTATTTCGGTGATAAAATTTAGTGCCCCTGAACTAATCGTCCTTTGGACGCTGATTTGCACCATTGTGATTTATCTAATCGCGCTTGTGGTGGTGAGCTTTTATATGAAATTTACGGATTATGAGAGCAAAAAAATCAATATTAAGATTTTGGATTCGCGATTAGATTTTTACGCAAAAGAATTCGATAGGCGCGAGAGTGAAGCACAAAATATTCGCAAATATTTAAAGCATAATTTAAGCGCGATAAATGAGGATTAAAATGCAAAATAACATTGAAAAATACACCGCCGAGCTAAAACACTCACAAGACTTCCTAATGCTTCAATATATGCCTGCACTCCGCGCGATGGCGTTTCGATTACGCGAACGATTGCCAAGCTCTATTGACATAAATGACTTAATATCAATTGGCACAGAAGAGATGATAAAATTAGCACGGCGTTACGATAGCTCCATAAATGACAGCTTTTGGGGCTATGCAAAAATGCGCGTTTATGGCTCAATGTTAGATTATTTGCGCGAATTAGACATAGTCTCGCGCTCATCACGCAAACTAATCAAATCCATCGACAAAGAAGTCTCCAAATATTTCAACGAAAATGAAGAAGAGCCCACCGATGAATATTTAGCCGAAGTTTTGGGCGAAGATGTCAAAAAAATCAAAGAGGCGCGAATCGCATCAGATATTTACACCGTAATCCCAATCGATGAGCAGTATAACGCCATAATCGCGGATAATGTAGTCGAAAATATCCAAAAAGATGAGTTAGTTGGCATAATCCAAAATATTTTAAGCACGCTAGGCAAAAGAGAGCAGATGATAATCCAAATGTATTATTTTGATGAACTCTCGCTAGGCGAAATTAGCGAGATTCTGCATATTACAAGCTCGCGCATTTCGCAAATCCACAAAGAAGTCATTAAAAAAATCCGCAATCGTTTAGGGGATATCGATGGCTGATATTTTAAGCCAAGAGGAAATTGACGCCCTACTTGAAGTTGTGGAGGATGATAGCAAGGATGAGAGGGATTTTACAAATGAGATTTTGCATAAAAAGCAAGTAACGCTTTATGACTTTAAACGCCCAAATCGCGTTAGCAAAGAGCAACTTCGCGCATTTCGTGGGATTCACGATAAGATGGCGCGGAATCTTAGTTCGCAGATTTCGGCGATTATGCGCTCTATTGTGGAGATTCAGTTGCATTCAGTCGACCAAATGACTTATGGCGAATTTTTGATGAGTTTGCCAAGCCCGACAAGTTTTAATATTTTCTCTATGCGCCCATTAGATGGTAGCGGCGTTTTGGAGATAAACCAATCAATCGCTTTCCCTATGATTGATAGGCTTTTGGGTGGCAATGGCGAGCCCTATGAAGTCAATAGAGAATTTAGCGACATTGAATTAAGCCTAATTGATACGATTTTGCGCTATGTGATGAGCAATCTAAAAGAAGCGTGGAGTTCTATTACAGAGATTTACCCTGCTGTTGATGCAAAAGAGAGTTCGCCTAGCGTTATTCAAATCGTGGCGCAAAATGAAATTGTCATTATGGTTGTTATGGAAATCACAATCGGGCATAGTAGCGGAATGATGAATATTTGCTATCCTGTGATTTCGCTTGAATCGGTGCTATCCCGCCTTGCAAGCCGTGATTTAATGTTAAGCGAGACAAACTCCAAAAAATCCCGCAACAAAGAATTGCAAGTGCTAATCGGCGGTGCATTAGTCAATGTATCGGCAATGCTTGGCTCTGCGCGTTTGAGTTTGGAGGAAGTGTTAGAATTGCAAGTAGGCGATACGATTCGCTTGGATAGAGTGGCAGATGATACCATTATCGTAAATATTGATGAGAGAGACAAATATATCGCAGAAATTGGATTGCAACGATATAGAAAAACTATAAAAATAAAAGATATAATAGAAACCGAAAAAGACAAAGTCAAAGAAGTGCTAGAAATGTTAGAAAACAACCGCAAACACCGCGTAGAAAATCTCCGCGCAGATGAAGAGGAAGTGTGAAAATGACGGATTTTTTGAATCTTATTAAGGGCGAGTGTATCTCAACGATTGAAGGGCTCACAGGGCGCAGGGCAGATATTGGCGAAGGCGTAGTCGGCGGGATTTCATCGCTAAATATTACGCCACCCTTTGCCAAAATCACCCTTGAAGCAAATAGCGAAAAGTTGCTTTTCATCGCGCCAAATGCCCTTTGCGTGGCATTAGCGGACTTAATGCTTGGTGGAGAGATGGTAGATTCTGCGATTGGCGATATTCAAGTATCAAACGATGATTTGGACGCGACAAAAGAGATTGTGGCAAATATTTTTAGCGCACTCTCCACCGCACTCAAAGCGCAAAAGTCGCTCCCACCGCTTGATTTCAAAGTCACAAATGCCGAGATTTTGCAAGGCAATATGCGTTTTGGCGGATTTGAAAAGGGGTGCGAATTTGCCTTCAATCTCGCGCAGTTGCACTCAAACTTTGTGATTTTATTTAATAGCGAACTTGAAAATGCGATACTTGGCAAAGCAGAATCTACCCCAAAACCGCCAAAAGATTTGGCAAATAGCGGAGATTCTGCGATTTTGGGCAGTGCGCAATCGCGAAATATCGCAATGTTGCTTGATGTCAAAATGCAAGTGCGAGTGCGAATCGGACAAAAGAAAATGCTTTTGAAAGATGTCATTTCGATGGATATTGGCAGCGTGATTGAGCTAAATCAACTTGCAAACGACCCGCTTGATATTTTAGTCGATGATAAAGTCATCGCAAAAGGCGAAGTTGTGATAATCGATGGCAACTTTGGCGTCCAAATCACCGAAATCGGCACAAAAAAAGAGCGATTGGAGCAGTTAAAAGGGTAGGGTGATTTGCTTTTTATCTTGGGAGATTCTGCGAGATTTGATTTGATGAGATTCTGCGGAATTTAGGGCAGATTTTGCGGTAGATTTGATTTGAATTTTTTGCATTAGATTCTGCGAAATGCGCCAAAATCGAAGAGCTTGGGATTTTAGATGGGGTATGATTTTGCGGTAGATTTGTGCGCTAGATTTTGCGAAATTTAGGGCAGATTCTGCGATTTTTGTGTGAAATTTGATTTGATTAGATTCTGCGATTCGCAGAATCTGCTTTTTGTTCCCCATCCCTTGCGGAGGGGGATTAAGGGGGTGGGTAATTTCTCACAGAATCTAGTGCGCCATTTCGTCATTGCGAGGCGCACGAAGCGAAGCGAGTGCAACGAAGCAATCCACATATTAGATTCTGTAAAAAACGCAGAATCTGAAAATAAAAAAATTGTCATTCTCGCGCAAAGCAAAAAAATCTTAAAAATTCAAATGCTTTTAAGAATTTTTTAATTTGATTCAAACTAAAATGCGGATTTTATTTTGAAATTTTCACACAAAAGGCACATTTTGAAACGCAATGATTTTATAAATCGCAGAATCTCACTTTTAGAAACTCTCTTGGGGGGGGGGATTTGCTCTTTATCTAACTGATTTTTTATCTCACTTATCCCAAATTCACGCGTTAAATTTTAAAAATCCACTTTATTACTTTTTGGATTGCTTCGTTGCACTTTGTGCGCCTCGCAATGACAAAAACTTCACTTTTCTAACTACTTACAAAGGAATCCAAATGATTACATAAAATAATTTCGCGCACAAGATTCGCGCGTGGATTTTAAGTCGGCGGTTAGGCAATGTTACAAACAAGATTCGCTCCAAAATGGCGAACATAATTTTAAAACTTCAAAACAAAAGGAGAGAAAAATGAGTAAGTTAAGATTACTTGTAGGCGTGTGTATTTGTGGCGCAATGTTTAGCGGTTGCGCGGTTGGCGATATATTTGGCGGATTGTTTGGCGTTGGCACAATCCAAAGAGCAGAATCTGTAAAGGACATAAAAGATTGTATCCCTACGGATTTAAAAGAGCGCATAAGCAGTCGAATTACAGCACAGATGAGGTAAATAATCAGCGATTTAGAGAAAATTATGCGCATTATGTGGATATTTTTATGGGAAGCGATGGAAAATGCAATGATTTGGCAATCGCATCATACAATGAAGCTATCAAAAAGGCTAAAAAAGTGCCTTCTAATATCAAAGAAGAAGAGGCATTTGAAAAAGAGTGGAATGTATGTGTAAAAATGCCCGAGTGGTTGGAAACAAAGTTAGATGGATATATCGCTCAAAATAAAGGCAATGACAAAGTCTATACAGAGGCTTTGAAGTTAAAAACAGATTGGGCGGAATGGATTGGTAAATCGCATTCACTTGCCGCCAAACAATGTCGCGCTGGAAAAGCGGCTCTACAAGCCATAGAGAGCGAATCGATAAATTTAGGCAGTGGCAAAAAGGCAAAATGTGCGAATTTAGATTACAAAGACGCCTCCAAATGCTTGGCACATTATAAAACAGCCTATATCAAATCACTTCAATCGCAGTTAAAAAATGCAGGTGGTTGCACACCAGCGGATTTGAGATTGCGACTAATGACTTATGAAAGCAAAGGCAAAGATTATAGCAATTACTACGAGGATGCTTTTAAGGACAGCTATGCTAACAATAGCGAGTGCAACAAATGGCTAGTTAGTGCGTATAATGAAACCATAAGAAACACAAAAACTTTGCCCATCACTTTTGAGGAAGAAAAAGCATTTGAAAATGAGTGGCTAATATGCGATGCAATGCCAAAATGGTTAGAAACAAATTTGGATAAATACATTCGGCAAAATAGGGATAATGATGTCGAATATATAAGGGCGTCAAAATTTAAAGAGCAATGGCAAAAGAAACTATCAGGACAATCAAGTCTTGTTACTAATAAAAATGTTACGCGTTATAAGAATATGACAGATGACGCTAGTGCGGCAGATTGCCTTGCTAGTAGAAAAGCAAAAGCTGCCATTGAAAATGACTACATAAATTTAGGCAATGGCAAAAAGGCAAAATGCAAGGATTTAAGCTGGGGTGAATCCAAGCAATGTATGAATCTCTTTGATGATGTCTATGACAAAATCTACGAAAAAACCAAAGCGGAGCTAGACATCAAAAGAGAGCGCGAAGAATACGAAAAGAAAAATAAAAAGTAGCGCGATTTTGAAAAGGCGCGAATCGCGAATCTATTTTTTTAGATTCGCGTGAAATTTTCGTCATTACTAATATAGATTCTGCGAATCGCAGAATCTTGCACGAAAATCGCAGAATCTGCGCCAAAAAACTATTTAGATTCTGCGGAATCGAACAAAAAATCGCAGAATCTAATTATAGATTGCCACGATTTTGCTTCGCAAATGCAGGGTTTGCAAGCACGCCTCGCAATGACAAATTTATCAGATTCTGCGTTTCACTTAATCTTGCAAAAATCCCTTATCGCTTCGATTTTGTCTGTTTTTTCCCAGCTAAATTCACTTAGTTCGCGTCCAAAGTGTCCATACGCTGCGGTTTTACGATAGATTGGGCGGAGCAAGTCAAGCGATTCGATTATGCCTTTTGGCGTTAGGCGAAAGGTGTTTTTCACACATTCTGTCAGCACAGAATCTTCCACTTTGCCCGTGCCTTGCGTATCTACCAAAATCGATACAGGCTCTACCACGCCGATAGCATAAGCTAGCTGCACCACTGCTTTGTCGCACACGCCACTTGCCACGAGATTTTTCGCCACATAGCGAGCCGCATACGCCGCGCTTCTATCGACTTTGCTAGGGTCTTTGCCGCTAAATGCACCGCCTCCGTGCGGACAGCTCCCGCCGTAAGTATCCACGATGATTTTGCGCCCTGTGAGCCCCGCATCGCCTTGCGGTCCGCCGATGACAAATTTGCCTGTGGGATTGACAAAGTAGCGGATATTATCGCTTAGATATTCCTTTGGTAGGACTTTTTGGACGATTTCTGCTATCACGGCGTCTTTTAGGTGGCTTTGTTGCGTTTCTGGGCTGTGTTGCGTAGAGATGACAATCGTATCAATGCTCTTTGGAATGCCATTTTCATAGCGCACGGTTACTTGGGATTTGCCATCAGGGCGCAAAAATGGCAAAGTGCCGTCTTTGCGCTTTGCCGCTAAGCCCTCTGTGAGCCTGTGTGAGAGCCAAATAGGCAGTGGCATAAGGCTAGGAGTCTCCCTGCACGCATAGCCAAACATAAGCCCTTGGTCGCCTGCGCCGATTTCGCCATCTTCTCTATCGACGCCTTGATTGATGTCAGGGCTTTGCTCGCCTATGCCATTTAGCACCGCGCAGGACTTGTAGTCAAAGCCATATAGCGCGTCTGTGTAGCCGATGTCTTGCACCACTTCGCGTGCGATGTCTTGCATAGGCGCGTAAATGCTAGTTTTTAGCTCGCCTGCGATTACGCAAAAGCCATTGCTAAGTAGCGTTTCACACGCCACACGCGCACTTTTATCGCGCGCGATTATGTAGTCTAGCACTGCATCGCTGATTTGGTCAGCCATTTTGTCTGGATGTCCCTCTGTAACGGATTCGCTTGTGAAAAGAAAAGATTTCATTAAATTCACCTCGTATTTGAAATTTTGATAAAAAATACGGGCGAAATTGTAGCACAAAAACTTAAAATTACATTATGTTTTTGCAAATTTTAAAAATATTAGATTCTGCGGATAGATTTTTGCGATTTTAAAGATTATAACTCAAATTTCACTTCAAAATATTTTGGCGTTTCGTGGTATGAAATCTCCCCATTATGCGCGTTTGCAATCTCTTTGCAAAGTGCTAGTCCAAGTCCATTTCCCTTGCTTTTTGTGCTTTTGAATGGGATAAATAAATTTGCCAAATCGCTCGCCTCATCGCCATTATCATAAATCCGCAGAATCTGCGCTCCCTGCGTGAAAAACTCCACTTTTATAATGCCAGATTCTGCGATTTCGCTATCCTCAATCACATCGATGGCATTTGAGATTAGATTCTGCACTAAAACATTCAGCAGTTCGCCATCGCAGACGATAGATTCTGCGCGAATATCGTAAAAAAAGTCGATTTTTTTGCCATAATCAATGTATTTTATCGCGCCCTCCACGCTTTGGCGGATTATATCGCTTGAATGTACGCACCTCGTGGATTTCACACCTTTGCTAATCATCAAAGTCGCGCGGATTAGTCGCTCCACCTGCCAAATCGCCCGCTTCATCTGCAACAAGCAAAGTTTGCTTTTGGCGTCCAAATTTTCATTTAGCAGACTTGAAATCATTAGATTTATCGCGCCTACGGGGTTTCGTATCTCGTGCGCTAGGTGCGCGGAAATCTGCCCCATCGAGGCAAGTCGCTCTTTTTGCTTTTCATTTGTGATATTTGTGGCGGTGATGATGGTTTTGGCGTTTTTGGTGGTTTTGTGCATCAAATAATTTTCGTTTTCAAACAGCACTTCGCATTCGCTAAACTCACTCGGGCAAATCTCCAAAATGCCGTGTATCGCCCTTGCGTGCGAGTTATGATAAAAGAAAGTGTCATCGGCATTTAGCACCCAAATCGGCGTAGGAATCGCCTCCAAAATGAGATTATAAATCGCAATTTGTTCGCTATACTCGCGCTCGGCGATATTTATCTGCTCGATAATCGCCTCCAAAATCCGCAGCGCAGAATCTCGCTCGCTGCTCGTGCTATACTCGCTAATGATTTGCTTTAAAACCTCATCTAGCGTCTCCATCGCGCTATTTGCCTTTTTGCAAATCTTTCAAATACGAAAAAAGCAAGTTGCTATATCCAAAGTCCCCGCTCACCGCATTTGCAATGCTATCTTTATACATCGACTCATAAATCGCGCTGCCCGCCTCTTTGGGATAGAGCGGATTATCCATTTTTAGCGCAGAATCTAGCATAAATTTTAAGATTAACGCCTCAAATGCGTCAGTTTGCTCTTTTAATTTCGCGTCATCTGTGGAGTTTATTTGCGGGATTTCTTGCGTGTAAAATGCGCGTGTGTGAAGTGGATTTGATGAAATTTGCATTTGTCGCTCCAAATTTTTGTGAATTTTAAAAATCGCGTGAATTTTAAAAAATTCGTGAAATTTAAAAAATCGCGTGAATTTAAAGGCAAAAGTAGCAAAAAATATTCCGTATAATATTTCGCTTGGGGGCGAGATTCTGCGAAAATTTGATGGCAGATTCTGCGAAAATTTGGATTTTTTATTTAAGATTCTGCGATTTTCGTGCGATTCACAGAATCTCACACGAAGCGCAGAATCTAGCGCATTTTTTCGTCATTGCGAGAAGTCGCACTTTGGGCGACTTCGTGGCAATCTATATTATTTAAGATTCTGCGTTTTTTATTTGATTTGCATAATTGCCCTCCAAATTGTCATTCCGAGCGAATAAAATGAGCGAAGAATCTCTTTTTAGATTCTGCGAAATTTGGCGAGATTCTGCAAATTTTATAAAACGCAGAATCTAGTGCGCAAAAATCATAAACATTGCAGATTCTGCGATAAAAAGAGGAAAAACGCAGAATCTAAATGTGGATTTACAAACTTTGGAATGTTTTGGAGTTTCATTCGTGGCCGGGAGAGAGGGATTCGAACCCCCGGAGGTGTTACCCTCAACGGTTTTCAAGACCGCCGCTTTCAACCACTCAGCCATCTCCCGCACTATCGCGCTTTAAAATGCGTCCAAATTATCACAAGATTCACACTCAAAAACAGCGCGTAAAAGTGAATTTTTGGAGGCGACACCCAGATTCGAACTGGGGAATCAGGGCTTTGCAGGCCCACGCCTTACCACTTGGCTATGTCGCCACAAAATCGTGGTGCTCGAAGCCGGACTTGAACCGGCACGGATGCAATATCCGAGGGATTTTAAGTCCCTTGTGTCTACCAATTCCACCACCCGAGCTTTGATTTCGCATTTTAAAAAAATGATGATTTGATATTTGTTTAATTTTGGAGCGGGAAACGGGTTTCGAACCCGCGGCCTCGACCTTGGCAAGGTCGCGCTCTACCACTGAGCTATTCCCGCAAAATTTGAAATTTTCAAATAAAAAGCGAAATTCTACCTAAAAAAATTAGATATTGCAATAATTTTTTAAATTTTTATCTCTAACTTTTTTGAAACGCATTGATTTAAAAAAATATTCATTAGCGTTTGATAAGACACGCCCTGCTTGTTTGCCATATTTTTAAAATAATCAATCGTATCCACATTTAGATTGATTGAAATCTGCTTTTTTCGCGCTTTTTTTGCTGTGCTATTTTGCGTAGAAATCGCCTCAAAATACGGATTTGGCGTTGATTTAGAAAAGTTATATTCTTTTTTCATAGACATAATTATATTAAATTTACTTTAATTTCGCGCTTTATAACTCTCATACACCGCTTTTATCCCACATTTTAGGCTGATTTGCGGGGCGAATCCTAAATTTTGTAGCTTTGAAATATCTAGTAATTTTTGCTTTGTCCCATCGGGTTTGCTTTTGTCAAAGGCAAGTTCCCCGCTAAAACCGATGATTTTTTTAATAATCTCTGCCAAATCACGAATGCTTATATCCGAGCCCGAACCGATATTTATGTGCGTATTGCGAATCTCTTTGCCACTTTTTTCGCACTCTCGCGCCAAATCGCTAAAATCCACGCTCTCCATCAAAAACACACACGCCCTAGCCATATCATCAGCGTGGAGAAACTCACGGCGCACATTGCCACTGCCCCAAATATTCACGCGCTCCGCACTTATGCCATATTCACGCAAGATTGCTTTATAATCTGCGCCAAGATTCGCCTTTACTCGCGCTATTTCGCCACTCTCCAAGCACTTTGCCAAAAAGATTTTGCGAATTAGCGCGGGGAGGACGTGCGAATTTTGCAAGTCAAAATTGTCATTTTCGCCATAGAGATTTGTCGGCATCACAGCGATAAAATTGCAACCATATTGAAGCGCAAAGGATTCGGCGAGCTTCAACCCCGCGATTTTGGCAATCGCATAGGGTTCATTTGTGTATTCTAACTCGCTTGTAAGCAAGGCAGATTCGCCAATCGGCTGGGGCGCGTTACGCGGATAAATGCACGATGAGCCCAAAAATAGCAGTTTTTTCACGCCGAATCGATGCGCGTTAAAAATGACATTGTTTTGAATCGCCAAATTTTCATAGATAAAATCCGCGCGATATGTGCTATTTGCAAGAATCCCGCCCACTTTTGCCGCACAAAGAAAGATGATTTCAATATTTTGCGCTTTGAAAAACGCCTCAACCGCGCTAAAATCACGCAAATCTAACTTGCTTTTGTCCGCTGTGATGAGATTTTTGTAACCACGACTTTGCAATTCTCTCACAATCGCACTGCCAACAAGCCCCTTATGCCCAGCTATAAAAATCGCAGAATCTGCCTTCATTTCGCCCCCTTTTTTAAAAAAATTCGCGCAATTATATAAAAATTCACATTTTTTTCACAAAAAAATAGTTTAATGGCGTTTAAAATTTAGCGAAAGAAAGGATTTAGGATGAAAATTTTTAGCAGTATGTTAGTGAGCTTTATCGCGGGAAGTGCGCTGTTTGCGGCGGATTTTGGCAGTAATATTAAAGAGGCGTTGAAAAGTGACGCAGATTCTGCGAGGCAAACCATTAGCGAGGGCGTAGGAAACGCCGAGCAAAAAGGCAAAAAGTCCATCAAAAAAGGCGCGGATAAAGCCAAAGGCGCAGTCCAAAAGGGCAAAGACAAAGTTAAAAAAGGCGCAGATAAGCTTGAAAAAGGCACGGCAAAGGCAAAAAGCGCAACTAGCAAAGGCGTAAAAGACGGCAAAGCAAAAATCCAAAAAGGCGCGCAAAAAGGCGAAAGCGCGATTAAGGGCGGCAAAAAAGCACTTAAAGATGGCAAAAACTCACTTAAAGATGGCGCAGGGAAAACCAGAAATGCGATTGACAAAGGTATCAAAAAAGGCGCGAACAAAGCCACAGACGCGCTTCAAAAAGGGATAGAAAAAGGCGTAGAAAAATTAGGGGACGAATGATTAAAATTAGATTTGTGTGGTAAGTAAAATCGCAGAATCTCGCACGAAAATTTTATAAATTTCGCAGAATCTAGTGTGATTTTTGTCATTGCGAGAATTTGCAAAATCGCAGAATCTTATGAAAACAACGCAGATTCTGCAAATTTGGATTGCCACACTCGCTTCGCTCGTTTGTAATGACGATAATTTTTTAGATTCTGCGTTAGATTCTGCGAATCGCAGAATCTCGTAAAAATTTCGCAGAATCTCACAATAATTCCACACAAATCTAAAAAGCGCGAATCTTGCGTTTAGATTCACATAAAACACACGATTTGCGCATATATTCGCCTATGGATTATCGCTTTGCACCCATCCCCAACTGATTGAATTGTCATTATTAAGTTGCACAATGTAATTCCAAGAAGTTTGTAACGGCTCATTTGGAAATAATAGTAAATCAGTTTGCGTAACTTCTGCTTTGCACACAACTCTACGATTAGCTACGTCGTGCGATTTTGTCTCTACGCTTATGATGTCATATTTTCTGTTTTCTATATAATCATTTATATCTGTAAGATTTAAACCTTTTTCTTTTCCTAATTCTTGTGTTCTTTCCCAAAACTCTATGTCTTTATTTATATATTTTACCCAACCTTCTTTATCTGTTTTTATGAGATGATTTAGCAAATTTTTATTATCGCATCGGGGCATTTTGGTGGATTGTGTTGGTTGTGGCTTTTGGGTTTGCATAGGTTGCGTGGTTTGGGTGGGTGGCGATTTGGCTTTATTGCTTTCTTTGAACTTGCTTTTTATAAATCCTATGGATACACCTATAAGCAAGGCAACTATGACTATTATAATA
Source organism: Helicobacter sp. 23-1045 (assembly GCF_053654655.1). Classification (NCBI taxonomy): domain Bacteria; kingdom Pseudomonadati; phylum Campylobacterota; class Epsilonproteobacteria; order Campylobacterales; family Helicobacteraceae; genus Helicobacter; species Helicobacter sp. 23-1045. The sequence continues at coordinate 14,970 of NZ_JBSIUR010000013.1, read as the reverse complement.
GTGTTTTTGCCTTGCCAAAAGTCAAAATCGCCCGATTGCACCTTGCTTTGCTGTGGCTTTGGTTTTGCTTTGGCTTGTGGATTTGCCAAAACTTCAGCTATGCGCTCCCCCATTATTTGTTTGTTGCCAATTTCCTTTTTCTTATACCATTTTGGTAGTTTATCCACTCCACTATCCCAAAACATTTCTACATTATCACGCACATTGCCGACATTCCACGAATCTATGTTTTGATTAAACGATTTTGCACCTTCAAACATACTTCCCATAAATTCTACACTCGAAGTATCCCAATTATCAAGTGGTTGATTAAAAGATTTGGCTTTTTTAAACATACAATACATACTAACCACATTTGAGATATTCCAAGAGCTTATATTTTTGTTAAAAGTATCTATTTCGCTAAACATAAAACTCATATCCACCACTTTTGAAGTATCCCAAGTCTCTATGCCACTAAAATCTTTTCTACCAGATTTATCAAAAATGCGATTCATATCTATAATATTGCTCGTATCAATATCGCTTAATGAAATTTCGTCGCCATAGCACAAAGCCCACAATTCATTTCTTGTTTTAGGTATATATTTGCCACTTTGCGCGTCTTTTGTGATATGCTTACGCATAGCTTTAGATACATAATTTTCTTTTGTTGCCTCTTCTATAGAAAAATAATGTCTTCCTTGTGGATTTTCAATGACTTTATCGCACCACCATTTAGGCAAAGTTTTCATACCACTATCTTTAAACATATCCACATTACTTACTACGCTATCTATATTCCACAAATCTAAATTTTGATTAAACGATTTTGCATCATAAAACATACTTCCCATAATTTTTACATTTGAAGTATCCCAATTATCAAGTGGCTGATTGAATGATTTTGCACCACTAAACATATAACACATATTTACAACATTAGAAATATTCCAATTATTTAGTGGTTGATTAAATGATTCTGCACTGCTAAACATTTGTTGCATATCAACAACCCTTGAAACATTCCAGCTATTTATATTATGATTAAAATGCTTATTGCCCGAAAACATTAAACTCATAGTTACAACATTTGAAGTATCCCAAGTCTCTATCCCACTAAAATCGCGCCTTTCGCTTTGATAGCCAAGATAATATTTTCGATAATAAAAAAGTCCTTCCATATCCGTGATATTGCTTGTATCAATATCTCCTAGATATATGCTCTCATCTGCTACGAGCTTTTTTAGCTCGTATTTATTTTTTGGTGTATATTTAGCCATTTTTATTTCTCCTTTTTATAAATTTCATTAGGCTTTTAACTTATTTTTTGCTTTTAATAAAGCTGCTTTTAAAAAATCCCATATATAAACAAACCAAGATTTAGAACCACCTTTTAACCCACAACCAATACATAACGCAACAAACCACACAACAACAAAAGAAAGTCCAAGCATAAACAACATTCTATAATCTATAATAAATTCTAAAACATTATTTATTTTATCGCAGTGATTCAAATGCCAATTGAGCAAAATAAAGCCAACTGCCCAACTTACCCACCCAAGCGCAATATTGATTCGACTAGGTGAGTAACGAAACGGCTTTAATGTGCCACACAATATTAGGCTTCTGCCAATTTTATGTTTCAGTTTTGTTTCATATTTACCCAAATCACAGAAAAGATTGCAATCACAATTTTTCGTGTATCGCTCTATATGTTTTTCGTGCGCCTCTTGCACAAACTTTGAGCCTTTTGCCATAGCTATCCAAAGTAGCGATAGCACAATAATCACAGCACAAAGTCCAAGCGAAGCGAAATGATAGGCACAAATATTTTGCAAACATTGTTCGATAAACTTCAATTGCAATGCACCATATCCGCCCCACGCCAAAGCCATAAACGCACCCAAAAATATAGAGCGTTGCCATAGATTGCGAATCTCATCGGCATAGGCAGTGTATAAAATCTCGTATTTTTTCAATTTTTCATCTAAATCACACATTTTTAGCTCCTTTTTATCGTAAAGCAAAGGCAAAACAATGCCCTTGCCACAAGCTAAACTTCCCTTTTAAAATTACCGACAGCATTTCGCTTTGTAGTATGTCCGCATTCCTTGCATTTTGTTTCATAATAAACCCGCTCTTTGCCTACTTTGTAAGATTTGCGCCTATATACGCCATTGCTATCTTTGACATCTTGAGTGATATAATCCTCACTTAGCGTCTCAGAGCCCACTTCTTTTTCATAAAACACAAATGCCATTTTACAGCGCGGACAAGTGCTTTTCTTTTTATAGTCATTATATGCAACCCAAATTGCCAATGGCAATAGTAATATTGCAATTATGCCCATAATAACTATCATTGCAGTTTCACCCACTCTAAAGATATGTAACACAACAACAGCAATAAACATTACAAAAATTGTGGTAGCAATACCCCAAAACAAACTTTTTATCATTGTTATAAACTTCATTTCTAACTCCTTAAAATTTTATTTTCGCTTAAACAAATAGCGAAATATCTCCGCCAACTTATCCAAGCACACATCCGCAAACGCATACCCAGCATTATAACCCTTTGTCGCGTAGTGATGATGCTCATCAGGGCTATCTGCACAAATACGCATATCCTGCGCCTCCAACTCACTTCTTAATTTGTTACAATATATGCAACGCATTATTTTGTCCTCCTTAAAATTTTACTTGCCTAACCGCCGACTGAAAATCCACACGCAGATTCTGCGTTCATCATAATTTATGTAATCATTTGAAGTCCTTTGTTGTAGTGGTATGTGGCGCAGAATCTCCGTCATTGCGAAACAAATCGCATCCCGTCCCGTCATTGCGAAATGAATCGCTCCCCGTCTCGTCATTGCGAGATTTTGCGAAGCAAAATCGTGGCAATCCAAAGTTTTTATTGTCGTTGTGAATGGAGTTTTCACTATTTTCATATACCTTGCGGAGTTTGAATCCAAAAATTCCCCCTCCCTTGCGGAGGGGGTTAGGGGGTGGGTAAAAATTATCATCGTTGCTAGATTCTGCACTAGATTCTGCGAATCGCAGAATCTAGCACAGACAAAACGAAATAAGTTTTTAAGATTTAATGCGTGAAATTTGTGAGATAAAAAAGATAAAAAATCAGTTAGATAAGGGGTAAATCCCCCCCCCCAAGAGAGTTTTCTGTAAGATTTATGTGGTTTATAAAATCATTGCGTTTCAAAATGTGCCTTTTTGCGTGAAAATTTAAAAATAAAATCCGCATTTTAGTTTGAAACACATTAAAAAATTCTTAAAAGTATTTGAAATTTTTAAGATTTTTTGCTTCGTGCGAGAATGATAAAATAATGTGATAAATTCTGCGAATCGCAGAATCTATCACAAAAATCGCAGAATCTACAAATTAGATTGCCACGATTTTGCTTTGCAAAATCTCGCAACGACTAAAATGGCACACTAGATTCTGCGAATCTCAAAATCTAGCAAAGGTGGATTATTTTTTGAGATTTTACCCACCCCCTTAATCCCCCTCCGCAAGGGAGGGGGAGAGTTTTTTGGAGATTCTTCGCTCGTTTCACTCGCGCTAGTAATGACAAATTTTTTTAGATTGCCACGAAAATTCGCTACCGCTCATTTGCAGGGCTTGCAAGCAAGTCTCGCAATGACGGCACAAATCGCATACCAAAGACACAAATTGTGCGCATTTATTTCGCCACTACGCGCACCTTAAAACTATCCGTGCTAGCTTTATAACTCCCATCATACATCGCCTCCGCATAAGCCGCAGGGAGCGTATAAACGCCGGGCGTTACGGCATTTATTTTCACATAAACCATTTGCGATTCGCCCACATCAAAAAACCACATTATCTTATCATCGCGAATATCCGTGTAGCTAATGCCATTATTCGCGCTTACCACCGCTTGTGGCAAGGCGTCATTGTTTAGGCGTGTGTTTTCGATTTCCCAGCCACTAGGGAGATTTTGAGACAGCGCGATATTGTCCATATCAATGCGATTTCTGCCGTGTGGCACTAGCAAAATTTTTATGTAAAATGTATCGCCACTTTGAATCTCTCTTGCGTCAATCACGCGCTCATTTCCGCTCTCATCAAACACCACAAATTCACGCGCTAACTGCATTTTTTTAGCGATATTATCATTGCTTGAATCTGCCGTAATGCCCTCCCAGCTGTAATTTACAAAAAGCGCGTTTGGCGATTTGACTTTCGCGCTCCCGCTATTTAGGGCAAATTCTACTCTATCTTTTGCCAGCTCAAATTTTTGCGTTTTGTTATTTAGCGTAATTTCGCCCTTAATTTCGCCCATATCGCCCTTTTGCGCTTCATCTTTGATACTTGCCAAAACTAGCAGCGCATAAGCAGAAGTCTGCGTGGAGAGCCACTCATTGCCCTCTAATTCGCTTTTGATTTCATCATACAAATCCGCGTCAATATTGCCTGTAACGATTTTGTGCGCTTGTAAAATTATGGCTTTGTTGCGGAGATTTGAGCCATAAGAGCGCGAATAATAATCCTGCGATTCATTTGGCGTTAAACTTAAACCATTGCTAATTTTTAGCGCGATATCATCAAATCCAGCCATCGCATAGCTTGCCGCCAAAAGCCAACGATTCGTAATTGATAGATTTCGCAAATGATTTTCATAAATCTCATTCATCGCGCCAAGCTGATGATTGTCGCTCAAACTAAGCAAATACAGCGGATAAATATCACGCGAATCTATGTGATTTTTCAAATAATTTATCGCCTTTTTTAGCACCGAATCGCTAACTTTATAGCCATTCATTTTTGCCATAATCAAAAAATGTGTCGCATAGCTACTGCCCCACTCATCGCTTTGATTGCCACCCTGCCAATACGAAAATCCGCCATCATTTGTTTGAAAGCTTTGGATTCGCGCAATCCCTGCGTTGATATTATCCACAATTTGCTGTTTTTGTGCGAAATTTTCACTTGCCAATTTTGTGATAAAAAGTTGCGGAAAAACGCTTGAAGTCGTCTGCTCAATGCAACCATAAGGATAGCGAATGAGCCATTTTAAGCGGTGGTCTATGCTTAAAAGTGGCTTTGATGAGAGCGTGATTTTGCCAGAGTTTGAATTTTCGACAAAGGCTTTTGGGGCTTCGATGAGTGCGGATTCGCCACCTTTTAGCACCCAATTTTTGCTAATTTGCGTGTAAGGATTTGGGGCTTTTATGTCAATTTGTGTCGAATCTCTCATTATAAAATTATCGCTATTTAGCTGAATTGCGATATTTTCAACGCCTAATTTTTCTTTCACGCGCCCATTAAAAAAGATTGTTTGGGATTTTTTGCCATCCTTAAATCGCACTTCTTGTAAGCTCTTATCAAACTCTACAATGCCATCGCTTTTTATCGCCAAATTCGCAGAATCTACATTATCTTTGATTTGCATAACTTCAATAGGCATTTGAAAATTATCGCCGATTTTAAGTGAGCGCGGTATCGTAGGGAGCATTACCACAGGCGCACTCACGCGGACTTCTTTTTGCGCGCTTCCATAGCTATTATTATCCACAGCCACAAGCATTACGCGCAACGCGCCAATGTATGATGGCACATCAACGCTAATCTTTGCATTGCCATTTTTATCGCTTTTGGTGGGTTTTATAAAATGCACTACGGGTTTGAATCGCTCGGCATTTTCATCATTGCGTCCCTTTCCTGCTGCGCCTAACTCTTCATCGCCCCCGATTGAGTAGGCATTTCGCACCGCGCCTTCAATTTTGCCTATGATATAATCAAAAGTATCAAAATTGCGAATATTGTATTTTGTTTTGGCGTAGAAATAATTATATGGCGATGGGGTTTTGAAATTTGTGAGATTTAACAATCCCTCATCTACGATTGCCAAAGTGTAAGTAACCTGCTTATTTTGCTCATTGCTTATCTCAATATTTAGCTTTGAATTTGGCAAAATCTCATCTTTTGTCTTAATATTTAGGGCGATTTTCGCGCTCTCTTTTGTGATATTTAGCGGGACAACACCATAAAGGCGCAACGCCCTATCATTATCCGCGCTCCCATAATCTTGGAGCAAAAACACACTCGCATAGAGATTTGGCGCGTTTTTATCATCGATTGGCACACTAAAATTTGTCTGCAAATCATTCGTAGTAATCCAATATCGCTTCAAAATCTCTTTGTCGCTGCTAATTGTGATAAGTGCCTTTGCGCCCTTTACAGATTCAAAGGTAACTTTTGCGGATTCGCCGTGCTTGTATTTGTTTTTGTCGGTTTTGATTTTTAGTTGCGTAATTTTTTCAATGTCAAGCGGTTCGCCCCACGATGACGCATAAAGCGAGATTGACGCGCTTTGATTGTTTGTGGTATCCACCACTTCTACCAAAATTTCGCCCCTATCTTTTATGTCAAACTTAATATTGCTAATCTTATCTTTGCTTTTGAAGTCGCCTTGCGCGATGATTCGCGTGTTTTTATCGCCCTTAATTGCGCGAATAAAGTCATTTTTATTGCTGTAATCCCACCACCACGAATAATTATTTTGATATACGACATATTCTAATTTGCGATTTTTGATGAAGTTTTCTTTTTCGTCAAGCAAAACGACATTTAGATTCACGCTATCGCCACTTCGGACATAGCGATTTGTGGGATTTTTGATGCCTACAAAACTATCAAAATTTTTAAGCAAAATGCGTTTGCGCTGAATCACGGCGCGTCCGTTGTTTTCAAGCACTCGCGCAGTAATGCTCATAGTCAAATTTTTGGTAAAATCAAAACTAGCAAAATCAAACTCCCCATCGGCAAATCCGCTTTCATTTAATTTGCCCCCCAAATACATATTGTTATAATATCTGTCCTTGCCTATGCGCTCAAAACTCCAATCTTTGTATTTTTTGCTTTCAAATTTAAATTCATCAAATGACGCACTCAAAGTCCAATCCAAACCACTTGCAGGTGCGCCAAAAAGATAGTCGCTTTGAAATGAAAATTTTAGAATTTGCTCTTTTGATAAATCAAGCGAATCTTGCGCTTTTAAGTCTAATTTTATGCGATTTGGGACGACAGATTCAACGGCGATTTTATGTGTGAAAAGATTGTCTCCAATATCAACTTGCAAGTTATAAATGCCCGTAAATGCGCTTTTTTGGCTCTTAAACTCATAATAAAATACGCCATCGCCACTAGATTCGATAGTCGCTTTATTTACAATCACCTTGCCACGCGGATTTGTAATGCTTAATTTTATGGGGTGATTGATTGCTTTGTCTTTATTTCGTGCGATTATAGTGAGATTTGCCGAATCGCCCGGACGATAGACGCCCCTATCTGTGTAAATAAACGCCTTTATGCCATTTTCTGCGCTAACGCCATCAGTGTCAAATCCATCATCGCTAATCTCTTGTGCGCTTAATTTTATAAGCGCGAAATCATCGCTTTTGCCGACTTTTTTGCCATAAATATAGGCGATATTATTGCTTAAATTCGCGCTTATGTTTTTGCTAAATTTTAACTTCGCATTCCCTGCAATGTCGGTGTTTGCTTTGGAGATGGTTTGATTGTTTTTGCTAATGCCTGAAATCTCCACATTTGGCAGTGGCTCGTTGCTTTTTATATCAAGTGCGGAGACTATGACTTCATCGCCAAATTTTTGCGCTAGTAGCGCAATATTTGAAAAAATGAGCTGTTTATAAATGCTACCATTGTCATAAAAATAATTATCCACGCGCCACGATTCAACACTGCTAGGAAAATTATAATTCACGCCATCTTTGTCAAAATGCAAACTTATCACAAAAATCCCGCTTAAATCTTTCAATTTACTCAAATCCACCGCGCTTTGAATCCACTCATTTTTGGGCGCATTTATGGTAATCTCTTTTTCAAAAATCACACCGCCGATTTTATCAATGCGATAAATGTAAAAATCATTTGTTTGATTTTTCATCAAATTGTTGTCATCAAGGTAATACGCGATATTGTTTGCGTAGATTTTTTGCACTACGATTCGCGCCTTTTTGACATTTATGCTTTTAAAGGCGACTTGCTTTTTAGCCAAATCAGGCAAAAACACGCCATTATTTGAAAAAACAATCTTTGGCTCTTTGTCGCCTAGCGTGATTGTGTGTTTGGTATTTTCTTTTAGCGTGAATCCATCGCGGGATTTTATGCCTTTTAAAATTTCGATTTCATAGTCGCTTTGCGAAAAATTGCCACTTAAAACAATCGTATCATTTGACTGCGAAGCGCGAAAATCGACATTTGGGCTAACGCGAATGAAATTTTCAATATTCAAATTTGGCATAAGCGGAGCAGAGAAGCGAATCTCAATGCTGTTTTTATCGCCCATTATAGGCTTAATGTCGATTACTTTTAAAAAATCCGCATTTGACGCTAAAATCATAAATTTTTCACTTTTTTCTAGCCCCAAATCTTTGTCAATGGTAAGCGCAAAGGATTCATCGCTCTTTGGCAAGGGGAGCGAATCGGAGGCGATTGCAATCTCTCTGTCGCTAATGCTAGTAATGTGAAGTGGGATATTTTTGTGCGCTGAATCAGCGAGTTTTATGGCGCTTGCAATGCTATCTTGCGGGAGCGATTGTGAGAGATGAAGGCGCGCTTCTAATTTCATCTTTGATAAATCTGCCGAATCTTTTATAAAATTCGCGCCTTCAAGTTGCGAATGAAGCGATTCGGTGCTAAACTCCATAGTGAAATTTTTTGCGTTTATGCTTGTGCCTTGCGCTTTGTTTATGGCATCAAAATCAAAGTTGATTTTGTAGTTTTGATTCGCATTTAGGGGCGAATCGGTAAGCAAAGTCAGCGAATTTTCGCTATCAAAAATATATTTGCCAAAATATTTCGCGCCATTTATGCGAATCTCGCCTTTTGATTCAATCACAGCGTTGATATTGTCGCTAACTTTTTGTTTGAAAATAATTTGTGGTTTTATGTGGGTTTGAATAATGCCATTCGTTGCCTGTGAAATCGCGCCATTATCGCCACAGGCATTGAAAAAAATCCCAGCCAAAATCGCACCAAAAATCCCTGCAATCACACTAAAAAATCTCATATTTTTCCCCTAAAAATTAAAAATAAAGGCAAAATTATAATAAATTTATGCGCAAATCTTACTTAAAATTGTGAAAAAATCTTGCGAATCGCGCTGATAACAAAATCTGCGTCATTTGCGCTCATTTTTTGGTGGCAGGGGATTGAGATTTCGGCATTGTAAAAATCATCGGCGGATTTGATAGGTGCGTGGTTTTGGTAAGGTGCGAAGCGATAAATGGGCTTGTAATGCACTTGAACGCCTAATCCTGCGTCCAAAAGTGCGCGAAATATGGCTTTTTTGTGTGGCACAAGTGCCGAATCTAGCAAAATAGGATACAAATGATAGGTTGAGTAAATGTGCGCTGGGATTTGCAATGTGCGGAGTTTGGATTCGCCCTTAAATGCGTCATCGTAGATTTTTGCGATTTGGTGGCGTTTGGCTAAAAATTGTGGCAATTTTTTAAGCTGTGAGATGCCAAGAGACGCAGCAATGTCGCTTAGGCGAAAATTGTGTCCGATAATCGCAGAATCTAGCACACTAGATTCTGCGCTAAAATCCACAATCTCACTTTCCCAAAGCTCCGTTTTTGTAATGCAATGTGAGCGCAGAAGTTTCGCCCATTTATAAAAAAGCTCGTTATTTGTGCTAATTGCGCCCCCTTCAATGGTGGTAATAGGCTTTACCGCGTGAAAACTAAAAATCGTCATATCCGCAAACGCGCCGATTTTGCACCCATTATATGCGCCACCAAATGAGTGCGAACTATCGCTGATAAAATACAAATTATTTTCTGCGCAAATTTTAGCGATTTTCTCTACTTCTACGCTATTTCCTGCATAATCCACGCTAACTATTGCTTTAACATTTGGCGAAATTTGCAAGTTATTTTCATCAATATTGCCCATCTCATTGATAGCGCAAAACTTCGGCACAATGCCATTTTCCACCATCATATTTGCCGTAGCGCAGAATGTCAGCGGAGTGGTTAGAAATTCTACTTGTGAATCGCCCTTAATTGCGTTAGCCAAAGCACATTTTACAATCTTATATGCCACATTTAGCGCGGAGGTGGCGGAGTTGAAGCATACAGCATATTTTGCACCTACAAAGTCGGCGATTTTGCGCTCAAACTCATCGACTTTTGCGCCCTGTGTGATAAATTCGCCTTTTAATGCGCTAACTACGGCATTTATGTCATCATCATCGATAAGTTGTGTGCTGTATGGGAGCATTTTTTAGATTCACTCTTTTAATTTGCTAGAATTTAGTGATTTTACCCACCCCCTAGCCCCCTCCGCAAGGGAGGGGGAAGTAGAAAAAGCCCCTCCCCTTGCGGGAGGGGTTTGGGGCGGGGTATTTATCGCCAAGAATGGAAAATTTTTACCAAAAATCACGCTAGATTCGCTTCACAAAAGCAACGCATCAATCCTAGAAATTAGCCCCGCTGTGTTGTGCGCTTTTGAAAAAAGCATTGCGTTGCTTGTGAGATAGTCGCTCACATTATCCGCACCATAACGCGCCGAATCTTGCGTCATATTCGCGCTTTGCAGGTTTTGGAGTGAGTGGGCGATAAAATCCACTTCATTTTTCAACGCCTTTTTAAAAATATACAAATCGCGCTCATCGCTTGGCATAATGCTTAAAATGCGATTAGCATCAAATAGCAGTTCGCCCCCGTCATCGCGCAAAATCATCGATGGTTCAAAAACGCTACTCCCCAAAAACTGCGCGTTGTTTATCTCTCTAAACACGCCATCTAGCGTGATATTGCTATTGTTTAGGATATTTTGCAACGCTCTTTGGGCGATTTGCAAAATGCCAATGTTATTATTTAGCTCTTTGTGGGGGATTGCAGAGTAGTTATTGTTTGTGATTTGCCACTCTTGCGTGGTTTGCTTTGTCTTTTTGCTTTGCGAATCGCGCAAAATTTTCTCTAACGAATCCAAATTATTGCGCTTTAATTGCGATTGAGAAGCAACGCCATCGCGCTCTATTTTCATAAGCCACCGCCTTAAATGTGATATTTAAGGCGAATCAAAGCATTTTTTGTTCCAAATATTTCGTGTGGATTAGCGACTTTTTGAAGTCTTCATTGTCCATCATTTTTATGTGAAATGGGATTGTCGTTTTTATGCCACCGATTTTAAATTCACGCAATGCGCGTTTCATTCGTGCTATGGCTTTGTCGCGGCTCTCTGCCCAAACGATTAGTTTGCCAATCATCGAATCATAAAACATAGGCACGGTATAGCCGTTGTATGCGTGAGTATCTAACCTCACATTACCACCACCGGGCGCAATCCACTCGGTGATTTTGCCGGGGCTTGGGTAGAATTTCTCTGGGTCTTCGGCTGTGATTCGGCACTCAATCGAATGTCCTTTTAACTTAATATCGCTTTGTTTGGGGAGCGATTTGCCCTCTGCGACATTTATCATTAGCTCGATTAAATCCAAATTGCTTACCATTTCGCTAACGGTGTGTTCGACTTGCAAACGCGTATTCATCTCCATAAAATAAAAATCTGCTCTGTTGCTATCTAGCAAAAATTCAAAAGTCCCCGCGCCCTCGTATTTGATATATTTGGCGGCTTGGACAGCGGTTTTTAGCAGATTTTCACGCACCTCTTCGCTCAAAACCACTGCGGGGGATTCTTCGATGAGTTTTTGCTGACGCCGTTGCGCAGAGCAATCGCGTTCCCCGATATGAATCACATTGCCCTTTTTGTCCGCTAGGACTTGCACTTCGATATGCTTTGGATTTTTGATAAATTTTTCCATATAAATCGAACCATCGCCAAACGCGCTCACTGCTTCAGATTCGGCAGCTAAAATGGCATTTTTCAACGCCTCTTCGCTCTCAACTATCCGCATTCCGCGTCCGCCACCACCTGCGGCAGCTTTGATTATGACGGGATAGCCGATTTTTTTGGCGATTTTTTGTGCGTCTTTGTAGTCTTTTATCGCGCCGTTACTACCCTCAATGACGGGGATTCCCGCCTCTCTCATCACATCTTTTGCCTTGCTTTTGTCGCTCATTAGTGCCATCACCGCTTGGCTAGGACCGATAAAGGTAATGCCGTGATTTTCGCAAATCTCTACGAAATTTTGATTTTCGCTTAAAAAGCCATATCCGGGGAAAATCGCATCAATTTTAAAAAGCTCCACAACCGTCATAATCGCAGGGATATTTAGGTAGCTTTCACTTGATTTTGCCCCGCCTATGCAGACTTTGACATCTGCGAGCTCTAAATAATGCACATCTTTATCCGCCACTGAGTAAATCACAACCGCTTCTTTGCCCATATCTTGAATCGTCCGAATCGCGCGCAGTGCGATTTCACCACGATTTGCAATTAAGATTCGCTTAATTTCTTTCATAGTTTTGCCCGTTTTTATATTTTTTCGACTACAAACAAAACCGCGTCAAACTCCACGCTTTGCGCGTCATTTGGCACAATTTCTACGATTTTGCAGTCAAATTCCGCTTCGATTTCATTCATAATCTTCATCGCTTCGATGATTGCGATTGTCTGCCCTTTTTTAACTTTGTCGCCGACATTCACATAAGGCGCAGAGTCAGGCGATGGAGCGCGGTAAAAAGTCCCTACCATCGGCGAATTTATCGTTTCGGTGTTTGCGGAGTTTGTAGAATCTATATTAGATTCTGCGGTAGATTCTGCGATTTTTGGTGATTTAGTCGCTTTTGGCGCAGAATCTAAAACAGATTCTGCGATTTGCGGTGGCTGAATCGGGGCAATTTTGCCAATCTTTGCCGCCGTTTTTTCTAGCGAAATCTCGAAATTTTCATTTGTAATCTTTAATTTTACCGAGTTTGAGGCATCAAACATCTCTAAGAGTTTCTTAATTTCTGTAATATTCATAAAATCCCCTTTCATTAAAAAATTTTGTATAATAACACAAATTTTTTAAAAGGTTATTAAAATGGGATTAAAATCTGACAAATGGATTGAAAAAATGTCAATAGAGTGCGAAATGATAACGCCTTTTGAGGCGACAAGTTTGCGAAAAGGCGTGATTTCCTATGGTGTGAGTAGCTATGGATATGATATTCGCGTGGCTAACGAGTATAAAATCTTTACAAATGTAAATTCTACGATAGTAGACCCAAAAAACTTTGATTCGTGCAATGTAGTCGAGCATAAGGGCGATATTTGTATCGTGCCACCGAACTCTTTTGCGTTAGCGCGGACGATTGAATACTTTAAGATTCCGCGCGATGTGCTTGCGATTTGTCTAGGCAAAAGCACTTATGCAAGGTGCGGGATAATCGTAAATGTAACGCCCTTTGAGCCAGAGTTTGAGGGGCATATCACTATCGAAATCAGCAACACAACGCCACTCCCAGCCAAAATCTACTCAAATGAGGGCATAGCGCAGGTGCTTTTCATTAGTGGCGATGATGAATGCGCTATTAGCTACAAAGACAAAAATGGCAAATACCAAAAGCAAACGGGCATTACTTTGCCACGGATTTTGTGAGAGATTTGGGGAGGGGGCGAAATGCGAAGAGTTGCTATGTTGTTATATTTGATATGGGGGGGGGATTTGTATTTTTAAATGCAACGGAGCTAAATACTATCATTCAAAGCGGTTGCGCTAATTGCCAAATAACCAAACCTTACAGCAATATTACAAACAATAGCGATTTTAGCGTGGGAAGTAGTAGCGGTATCGAAATCCAAGCGCAAATCGGCACATTTACAAATTATGGGGTTATAAAAGTTACTTCAGGCAATCAATCTATTGCGATTCGTGGATATGTTTCACATTTTATAAATTATGGCACAATGGATAGAATGTTTTGGATTGCCGAAGGTGGTAGCGTTGGGACGCTCACAAATTACGGAACTATGGGCGGGATACAAAATGATGATAAAAAAAATTTTATTACGATAAATAATTATGGCATCATTGGTTTTGTTTATGCTAATGCCAATCCGACAAATAAAAATCTTCAGGGTAGAGTGCAAATCCAAGCCTACACACTAAAAATTGATGAAAGTGCCACGCGATTTAATAGTAGCACGACAGGTGCTTCGCATTTAGTCATCGATAGTGCCGCTGATGTCCGCTTCAAAGATGGCAAATCAAAGATTTTTCTTGACTTTGGCGCGAATTTTGAGTTAGGCAAGGAATATGACATTAGCAAAGTTGCCACAAATACAAGTAACGGCACTTATAGTGCTTTGGGCGTAGATTTCTCCCGCCTATCGACTTACAACGATATTTACACGCTAACCAAAAGTGGCGCAAATGGATTCAAGGCAGAAATCACCCCGCAATACAGCACAATCGGCACACTCTACAAATCAAACATTCGCACGATGAATAATTTTTCGATGATGACTAGCGCGATGATTTTCCCACGAAAATTTGCCAAATCGCAGAATCTAGCGCAAACTCCGCAAAATTCACAAACCCCACAAAAACGCACGATTCGCAGAATCAAAAAAGTTTCGTCATTGCAAAGTGCAGAATCTAACGCATTTTCTCCGTCATTGCGAGGCGCACGAAGCGAAGCGAGTGCAACGAAGCAATCCATAAACTTTCCGTCATTGCGAGAAAATGAGCGAAGCGAATTTTCGTGGCAATCCACAAACGCAAACGAATACGCAAATCCAAAACAAAACGAAACATTTTTCTACAAAAACGCAGAATCTACCGCAAAAAATCGCAGAATCTCGCGTAAATCCAAACTCTCCCCCTCCCTTGCGGAGGGGGATTTAGGGGGTGGGTTAAATCTCCCGTCATTGTGAGATTCTGCGTCAGCAGAATCGTGGCAATCCACAAAAAATCCCGCAGATTCTGCAAAAAATTATCATTTCATCTTTACGCCCTTCATCAATCACAACAATTTCGCACAGGCAGGAAACTACGCATTAAGCGGATTTGACTATGGTTTCATC
>NZ_JBSIUR010000012.1:0-40159 GCF_053654655.1 Helicobacter sp. 23-1045 | reverse complement strand
GTATGAAAATGGAAGCGACCCCACGACCTATAAATTTCATATTTTTGGGACAAAAAATGCAAATAATTTCATTCAAGTAACCGCAAATCGATGGACGCAAGATTATTGTCGTAGTATTTTTACGATGGATTGGAAAAAAGCGGCGTTTGGTTTAGGCAAAAGCAATGTTTTAAAAGCACTCCCGCAACCTCCAAAATCCCTCCTGCAAATGAAGCAAATCGCAGAAATTTTGGCACATCCATTTGATTATGTGCGCATTGATTTATATGAAGCAGATTCTGCGGAGGGCAAAAGGGCGATTGCGGGCGAACTTACTTTCACGCCAATGTGTGGCACGGATAAATTTTACCCTGCGAAATATGATGAGATTTTAGGTGCTGCGTGGAGGGCAAAATGAAAAATATCGCAAAAAAATTATATGATTTGAAATGTGCCTCTGGCACGCACTCGCCAAGTATCGCCACTATCAAAAAGGAAATCCCGCAACTTCAAATAAAAATCGATGCTTGTTTTTTATCAAATCCATACGCCACGGAATTATTTTTGGATTATCTCAAAAAAGATTTGCTAGATTCTGCGAAATTGCGCTATGTGCTTGAATTCTACCCATCGCAAAATGCAATCATCGCTCAAAAATTAGAGAATATTTTAGATATCTCACATCAAAATATTTTTATCTCAAATGGCGCAATCGAAGCAATACAGGCGGTTTTACATAATTTTGTAAAGGGGAAAATCATCATAAATATTCCTACTTTTTCATCGTATTATGAGTTTTGCAAAGATAAAGTGGAGGTGATTTTTTACCCCTTGCAAAAAGATAATGATTATCAACTTTCGCCAAAAAACTACATTGATTTTGTGAAAAAAGTGCGTCCGCAAAGTATCGTGCTAATCAATCCAAACAACCCAAATGGCGGTTTTGTAGGCGTTGAAATGGAAGAGATTCTGCGAAGTTTGAGTTTTGTGGAAAATATCATTATTGATGAGAGTTTTTTGCATTTTGCTTTTGATGATGAGAGATTATCGCCCATTTCTTATGCTTGGTTTTTCAAAAAATTTCCAAATGTGATTTTAATCAAATCAATGTCAAAAGATTTTGGTATCGCTGGAATCCGCGCAGGATACGCCATAATGCAAAAAGAAAAAGTCGAAATGTTACTAAAAAATGGATATTTGTGGAATATAAGCGGACTTGGAGAATACTTTTTTGGCGTGTATGAAAGAGCGGATTTTAGGGAAAAATACGAGATTATTCGCAAAAAATACATCAAAGAAACGCAAGATTTTTTTGCAAAATTATCGCAAATCAAAGGATTAAAAGTCTATCCATCAAAGGCAAATTTTGCTTTGGTGGAACTCACAAACGCAATGAAATCGCAGGATTTTGTCAATGCAATGCTTCTAAATTACGGAATTTACACAAGAAATTGCAATGATAAGATTGGATTAGAAGGCGAATTCATCCGCCTTTCATCTCGCACAAAAGATGAAAACAATGCGATTTTAGCGGGACTAAAAGATTTATTTGGAGGGGGAAAATGAAAATTTTGGCGATTTTTGATTTTTGCGAGACTTTGGTCCCATTTCAAAGTGTGCCTCCATTTTTAAACATAATAAAATCGCAGAATCCACACTACAAAGGGCGATTTCGCGCATTTCGTAGGCGATTTTTTAGTAGGATTTATAGGCGAGTGCCACTAAAAATTTTTGATTATAAAAATGCGCAGTTTGAAGAGTTGCGCGGATTTAGCGAGGAAATCGCGCAGAATCTCGCCAAAGATTACGCAAAATATCTTTTGACGCACACAAATAAAAAGGTTATCGATAGATTGCAATGGCATAAAGCGCAAAATCACTGCATAGCAATTGTTTCTGGTGGATTAGAGATTTACATAAAATATTTTGCAGAATTTTTTGAGATACAAAATATCATAGCACTCGAATTAGAAGCGCAAAATGGCGTTTTGAGTGGCGACATCAAAGGCATTCACACAATGCATTATCGCAAACTTTACAAACTCGCCAAAATGCTTGATTTAAGCAAATTTGACTTGCAGAAAAGTTTTGTTTATAGCGATTGCCCGAGTGATATTCCGCTATTTTCGCTGGTGGGAAATAGAGTTGCAATAGAGTGCGGGAAAGATATGAAATGGGCGGAAATTTTAAAATATGAAATTCTTTAAATCGCAGAATATAGTGCAGAATCTCCGCTAGATTCTGCGATTTTGCAAAATCTAATCGCTAAAATCTACGATTATCATACCTGCGAATTTTTCTTTTGTGGATTTCTCTTTTTTCGCAGAATCTCCCCCAAAATTTCCACTAGATTCTGCGTTTTTCGCACGAGTCGCAGAATCCAAATTCGCAGAATCTGCCATATTTTTCGCAGAATCTAAATTCGCAGAATCTCCCGCATTTTCCTTAAATTCTCCGCTAGATTCTGCGTTTTTATAAAACTCCACGCGAAACTTCGTATTTGCCCTATCTATCGCAAATTTACCCATCAAATCGCGCCGTTTTATTTCGACATCCACTTCGCTTCCATTGCCATTAAATCCAATCACATTCACGCGGTAGGGGAGATTTTTCACGCTAAAACTATTTTTGACTTTTACCACAGAGCCGATTTTTGCCTCCACCTCCGCGCCGTCAATCACAAACTTCGCGCTCTCCAAACTCTCATCAAAATCGATAAAAAACGGATTTAACACCACCACGCCACGATTGCCATTTTTTATGCGAAATCTCGCGCCATCTTTGAATAACCACAAAATCGGCGTATTACTCTTAAACGCCACATCGCCCTTTGGCAGGGGGAAAAAATTAAGTTGCGCTTTTAGATTATGTAGTGGCAAAAACACCCGCCCCGCAATCAAAATATCCATATTTTTATCGTTGATTTTAGCGCGAATATTTGGCACATTTAGCTCAAAATCCCGCTCAAACTCAATGCCAAAATTTCGCATCATCCCTTCAATCGCTAATAAATGATAATACACGCGCTTATCAAGCGAAAGTGCCTTGCTTGCTTCACTTGCAAATGCCATTTTGTGATTTTGCGTGGCGAAATAAGTGAGACTTTTTATCTGCTCATCATCGCCCTGCGCCGTGTTTGTGTTGCGAATGCGGTAGCGGTGCAGCTCGGCGAGAAGATTGTCATTTATGTGATTTATCATCTGTGTAATATTTTGATTCAAATCGCCCTGCGAAAATAGCGTCTCTTGGTCGATTATCGAGCAGTTACCCCAGCGATTTTGATTTAGCAAGGGACTGATATAACTCTCGCGGTAAAATCCGCTCCCATCGTGCAGGTGCAGAATGCTCCCCACTTGCGGATTTAAAATCAACGCCTTTATCTTTTGAATCGCCCTAAACTCCGGGTCGCTAGGATTTAGGTGGGCAAATTTGCGATTCATATCGCCATAAATCCCGCGATTGTTTTTTAAAATGCTGTGCTGATTGAGATTTGGAGCAACCCAAAGATTGCCCTTTGTGATTTTATAATGCTTTATCAAAATCGAAGTGGCGTTAAATGCGCCCGGCTCATCGCCTTGAATGCCTGATAAAATAAGCAAAGCGGGGGTTTGCGTAGAATCTAAATTGCGATTTGCTGAATCTTTTGGATTTTTCGCTAAATCTTGCGCAAAATCTTGCGGGTTTTTCGCAGAATCTTGCGGGTTTTGATTCGCTGAATCTTTTGGATTTTTCGCAGAATCTGAGTTTAGATTCGCAAAATCCATCGCAAAATCATCATTAGATTCTGCCAAAACTAGCGCACCACTCGCAAAATCTAATTTGTATAAATCAAAATCAATCACCCTTGCATTTAGCGTAACACAAAGCACACAAAGCAAAATCAACGCAAAAATTCTCAAAAAACTCTACCACCAAAATTTAGATTTAAAAAAGCGAAATTATAGCAGATTCTGCGAAATTTGAAATGCGAAATTTGCAATTTTTATCGTGGAATAAAATTTGCTTAAATCGCTTTATGCGGAGGATTTTAGGATGAATGATGATTTTTTAAACACGCTTAAAAAGCATATCGATAGCGGCGCGATTGTGCCAAATGAAATGTCAAAAACGCAAATTCACAATTTTGGAGAGAGTATGAAAGGGATAAATGAATTTATCGGCGCGGTGCAGGTGCTTAACATAAATTTGGCAAAGGTGAAAAATCTAAGCGAAAAAATCGAGTGGATTGACGAAATGCTAAAAAGTGAGAAAAATGACAGCACAACCGCAATGCTAAAAATGCAGAAAAGCACGCACATTGCGAACCTAAAATATGTCGTGGATGGGACGAAATTCATCGGTGTGGCGTTGTTTGGGACGCAACTATCTTGCGTGGTGAATGGCAGGGAATTTGCGCTGTGCGTGGAAAATCCGCTAAATCACAACGCGCCACTTGCCTATTGTGCGCAAAAATTAGATGAGATAAATGCGCTAACTCTCGCGCTAAATCAGCGACTAAACAGCGATGATTTGGGGGCAGATTCTGCGCTCTCACAGCAATTTTCACAAACAATGCCACAAAATTTATTTGCAAAATAGGGGAGATTCTGCGGATTTTGGGGCGATTTTTGAGTAAATCGCAGAATCTGCGATTGATTTTGCGCTAGATTCTGCGAAATGTTGCTTTTTTTAAGTAGATTCTGCGAGATTTGGGGCGATTTTTGAGTAAATCGCAGAATCTAATTAAGATAAATTTTTTATTATAGATTTTGACAAAATTTTATATAAATTTTTCGGTTTGTTGTTATAATCCCACTTTTGCATTTTGAATTTTTATAACACAAAGGACTTTTTATGGGACTTTCTATACAATCATTAGTGATATATGATAGGATTTGCAAGGTATTTGCTGTGACTTTCCTAGCTTTTTGTGTGATTGGCGCATTTAGCGTTGTTTTCGCAGATGAAATTGGGGGGGGGGAAAAAATCTCTAAAAGCACCCAAATCCACTAAAAAATCCACCAAAACTATTCAAAAAACCACAGATTCAAATTCCGCTGATTATCTTACAATAAACCCATCTAGCAACAATAAAACGGGCGGATTTGTAGGCGTAGAATCTACCATTGTCATATATAAAGCCAATGATTGGACCACACCATCGCCTGCGGGAACATATTATGGAAAATGGTATCCCGAAGTAAATATGCCTATACATCTAATAGGTGGCTATCAATGGTATTTTTATAATAAGCCACATTTTAATTTGGGTGTGCGGCTTAAAGCATTTTTTGGATATGGAATGGTATATCACAAAGAAATAAATGGCATAAAGTTTGAACCGGGAAATAATGCTGGATATATTTATGGTGGAAAGGATAGTGCTACCGTTCTTGGAGAATCTGAAACAACTTCGTGGAGTTTAATACATACATTGTATTATGGGGCGGAAGCGTCATTTTTGTGGGACTTTTTGGATAGAGGGGCTCATACACTTGGGGTGCATTTCTCGCCTGTGGGATTTAATGGCAGTGTTGAATTTGAAGCTGACATACATAACACTACCAAAGGTTATATAACTGCAATGCAAAATGGTGTCTCATTTACACAGCCTATTAACTCTAAATCTACCAGAGCAGGCGAAACTAGGGTGTATCTCAACAAATATTATATCAGCTTTGGTTTGCAATACTATTACAATATCCGCCATCAAATCTTTGTAACCTATCAGCATCATTGGGTTACAAAGCATATGGCGCATTATGTCAAGGGATATTTAAAGGGAACAAAGCAAACAACAGGCTCTACGGGAAATCACTCTGGAGTAGTGTATTTTGGCTATTCGTATAAATTTTAATGTGGAAGGATTATAAAATGAAAAGATTTTTTAAGATTCATAAGATTTGTGGCGTGGTAGCTATTTGTGCGTTGCTATCAAGTGCATATAGCGCAGAGTGGCACACGCCATTAGAGAAAAAAGAGGGTGGATTTGTAGGGGCGGAGTTTGGATTTGCGCCTACCTTTGATATAGGTGCGATTGGTGGCTATCAATGGTATTTTTATGATAAGCCATACTTTCACTTGGGGATGCGACTAGCAGGACATTTTAAGTATTTATATTATCAGGATAATCGTAAATATGCCAAAGGTAAAATACATTTCCTTACGCTAGGAATTTCACCGCAATTTATTTGGGATTTTTTAAACATTGATAGCCACACGCTTGGAGTGCATTTTGCGCCACTTGGATTTAATATACAAGCTAGATTTTATGAAAATACAACTAGCGCAACTTCGAGTTGGAATATGTTTATCGCTGCGTATGAATTTAGTATAGGGTTGCATTATTACATAGATATTTCTCATCAGCTGTATTTAACCTTTCGCTTTGGTGGTGTTGGAGATTTGGGCAAAGAAACAAAAGAAATTGCTAATGTTGAGAAAGGATGGGGAGCGGGGATTAGCTATATCAATTTGGGCTATGCGTATAAGTTTTAGCAATGCGCTATATCGCACAGCCATTTTGACACGCCACTAATTTTAATTTCGCTAGGGATTCGCACAAAGGCATTTGGGCGCAATATGCTTTATGGCGACGCTTTTAGGGCGCAAATTTGGCATTTGATGATTTTATCAAATCTTTGCAACGCAACAAAATCTATAAAATCTTTTGACAGCTTTTGGCAAGTGAAAAAGCGCGAATGAATCGTCATTATGGGATTCTGCGAAATTATTACGCCGTCATTGCGAGCGAGCAAAGTGAGCGTGGCAATCCACATTAAAATTGTCATTCTGAGCGAATCGCTTTGTGCGAAGCAAAGAATCTCTTTTTAGATTCTGCGTTTTTGGCGTAGATTCTGCGTTTTTTTACATCATCATTGCGAGATTCTTCGTTTTTAGTTTGATTCGCAGAATCTACGATATTTTCGCCGTTTTTTGGATTAGATTCGCTTGTTTTTTCTCGCAAAAAGGGCTGCACCCCTCGCCCCGCTCCCCCTACGCGCCAAAAAGCAGCCGCTTTTTCGCTTTTAGGGGGAGAGCCTCGCTTAATCCGCTTCTAGCAAAAAATCGGCGGTTGCACTACTGCAACCTTGAATCCGATTTTTTGCACCACGAAGCGGGCGAGTTTTGGGTGCTTCGCACGAATTATTTTTTTTTGGATTGCCACGAATTTACTTCGTAAATTCTCGCAATGACGAATCTAACGCAGAATCTGCGAGATTTTCGCTATTTTTTCATTAGATTCTGCGATTCGCAGAATCTAAATTTGGATTGCTTCGGGCTTTTTTACAAAAGCCCTCGCAATGACGAAAAAATTACAATTTGCGTTCGATTCGCCGATTCGCCTCGCAATGACGGCGTTTTTTGTTTTTTTAAGATTCAAGCGAATCTAAGCGCGGAAGTATCGTGAGGGGATTTCGTGGGTTATGCCGAAAAATTCGAGCGAAAATAGAACTAATAGTTCATTGAGCGAGAATTTTTCAAACTCCCGCGAAAGTCACCACGAGACAATCGCGCTTTATTTATTTTCGTCCTTCAATGTCGATTGTAAGACTCACTTCTTCACCCAACGCTGCGCTTGGTGTGCCTTTTGCTATGCCAAAATCCTTGCGATTGATTTTGCCATTCAAACTAAGCCCGATGACTTCTTGCCCTGTGCGCTCATCTTTGGTAACGCCAAAAACTTCGACATTTAGGCTAACTTGCTTTGTAACGCCTTTGATTGTCAGTTCAAATGTCCCGCTGTCGCCCTTCATTTTCACTAGCTTCAAAGTCGCTTTGGGGAATTTTTTCGCGCCAAAATAGTCATCATCTAGCAAATGCTCATCGCGGTTTTTATTATTTGTGTTGATAGAATTTATATCAACTTCGCCGTCTAGCGCGGTTAGTTTGCCATTTTCCGCGCTAACTTTGCCATCAAATGTGCCAAAACTGCCCTTTACATTGCTGACTGCCAAATGCTTGATTTTAAACTCCACTTGCGAATGCGATTTATCCAGCGCGTAATCTGCCGCGCTCAACGCCACGCAAAATACACTTGCCAACGCCAAAACTAATGCTTTTTTCATTTTCTGTCCTTTTTGTTGAAATTAAAGCGAAAATCTTACCTATCAATTATCAAAATTTGGTTAAGAATCCAAAATCTACTTCAAAAAATCCAACTGACATTCATCATCAAATTCGCGCAAAAGTAGCTCTTTTACGCTAACTCGCGGATTTTTGCCCTCCAAAATCTCATAGACTTGCGATGCAATCGGCGTATAAATATTGTGCTTTTTGGCAAGATTCATCACTGCCCTTGTGCTAAAAACGCCCTCCGCCACTTCGCCTAGCGAATCCAAAATATTATTTAGTGGCAAATCCTTTGCCAAAGCGTTACCCACACGATAATTGCGTGAAAGAAACGAATTTGTCGTTAAAAACAAATCCCCAGCCCCGCTTAATCCCAAAAATGTGCTCTCTTTTGCGCCAAAAAACTCCCCAAATCGCGCCATTTCAACCAGCCCACGCGCAATAAGCGAAGCCTTTGCGTTATTGCCAAGCTGCAAACCATCGCAAATTCCCGCCGCAATGGCGATAATGTTTTTATATGCCCCAGCCACTTCGCCACCGATGACATCATCATTTATATAGACTTTGATAAAATTTGGAAAAATCTTCGCGCAATCCGCAATCTGCGCCTTTGTGTGAATGGTAAGCGCACAGGGCATTCCCTCCAGCACTTCACTTGCAAAGCTAGGTCCCATAAGATAGCCGACATTTGTATGTTTTGCGCTATTTTTCGCGCAGACTTCATCAAAAACATCGCTCATAAATGCGCCACTCTCTACTTCGATGCCTTTTGACGCGATTAGCACGATAGATTCGGGCAAAAAGCGCATTTTATCAAGCATTGTCCGCATTGCTTCGCTTTTTATGGCGATGATTATATATTTGCATTTTAGGGCGGATTTTAGGCTAATTTGCGTAACTTTATGCGTGGCGATGGCGTTTAAAAATTTTAACTTGCGCCGTGAGACAATGCCGACATTGTTTTTTTGGCTAAACGCATAAGAGAGTGCGCGTCCCCAATTTCCCCCGCCGATGACTGCGACTTGAATCTCATCGATATTTGTATCGCCCATTTTGCGCCCTTTTTAGCAAATCTACATTTTGGTTTTGGCGGTTATGCCCATCAAACCTAAGCCCGTTGTGATGGATAGTGAGACGACTTTTAGGATATTGCAAATCACTCTTTCATTTTCGCTACCGATGATTTTAAAAGAGTTGTAGCAAAAATGCAACTTTGAAGCCAGATTTTTAAGGTATTCGGGGAGTTTTTGCATCGCCCTTTCATCAAATGCGACTTCTAAGATTCGTGGCAACAATAGCGCGAAAAATAGCAAATCAACCCATTCGCGCTCCAAATTTGCAAAGTCAAAATCGCTTGATTCGCTTAAATCTGCCGAATCGCCCAAATCTCTTTTGCCTAAAAGCGTGTGAATCCGCGCATTTGCGTAGTTTATGTAAAAAATGGGATTGCTTGAATCTTGTGCTTTTAGGCTTGTGATGTCAAACTCTAAATGCGTATCGGCGCGTTTGGTGAGAAATACAAAGCGCAGTGCGTCAATGCCGATTTCATCGATAATCTTGCTCATTAGGATAAAAGTCCCCGCTCGTTTGCTCATTTTGTAAGGTGCGCCGTCCTTTAAAAGGCTTACCATTTGGGATAAAAGCACTTCAAGTTTTGATGAATCATATCCCAAAAATGCCACGCTTGATTTGATTCGCGCTATATATCCGTGATGGTCTGCGCCCCAAATGTTTATGTATCTATCAAAATCGCGTGAAAATTTGTCGTTGTGATAGACTATATCTCCCGCTAAATAGGTTGGTTCGCCGCTTTCGCGCACAATCACTCTATCCTTTTCATCGCCATATTGCGTGGATTTTAGCCAAATTTTGCCACCCTCTTCGTATAATGCGCCGTTTGATTTTAGTCGTGCTAGTGTAGAATCTAGCTTTGGCATTAGCGATTTTTCGCTTACAAAATTATCAAAGCTAATGTTTGCGGATTGCAAATTTGCCTTTATCAAATCTAGCATTTGTTTCACGCAAAAATCGCGCAAATCTTGGGTTTTGGTAAGATTTTGCGCCCCAAAATGTTTTTTCGCAGAATCTGCCAAATCCACGATATACGCGCCTTTATAGAGATTTTGCGTAGATTCTGCGTCCAGATTCTGCGAATCTAATGGCACATTTAGCGCGTTCAACACAGAATTTACCAAATTTTCGATTTGACTTCCCGCGTCATTTATGTAATATTCAGTGATGATTTTATGCCCCAAAAAGCGTCCGATTCGCGCAAGTGTATCGCCCCAAATCGCGCCCCTAGCGTGTCCTATGTGAAGCGGTCCTGTGGGATTCGCGCTGACAAATTCAAGTAAAATGTGTTCGTGCTTGGTGTGTGCGTTCTTTGCGTGAGTATCTACCTTATTTGTGTCCGCAATGAATTTTTTTGAAATCGATTCACCCCGCAAATCGCCATTTTTTAAAACCACACGCGAAAATTCCGCCAAAAATTCATCACTCAAAAATAGATTCACATAGCCATTTACCGCTTCCACTTTGCTAAAATTGCGACTAAATTCGGGCAGATTCTGCAATTTTTGCGCTAAATCTTTGGCGATTTCATTTGGCGATTTTTTCAACGATTTTGCCAAGCTAAAAGCCAAAGGCGTGGTAAAATGCCCTAAATTTGAATCCTTTGGCACATTTAAGATAACTTCCGCAGAATCTCCCGCAAACTCCGCAAACGCAGAATCTAAAACAGACTTTATTTGCTTTTGCATTTACGCTTTTTGCTCATCGTTTTTTGGCGCGTTTTGCTCGTCTTTTGAAATCGTTTTTATATCGCTCTCATCGTCTTTTACAGCGTTTTTAAAGTTTTTTATCCCTGTGCCCAAACCTTTTGCAAGTTCGGGGATTTTTTTGCCCCCAAAAAGTAGCAAAATCACCGCCAAAATAACCACTACATTCCAAACGCTAAGTCCCATTTTTTTCCCCCTTAAAAATTAAAATTTCGCATTATAACATTTTTTAACGCAAATATTTCTTGGCAGATTCTGCGAATTGTTGATAAACTCGCTCAAAGTCGATGCCATAGCTTCGCACGCCCGCGATTGCGGTGATGAAATTTGTATCGCCATCCCATCTAGGCAAAAGGTGCAAATGCAAGTGCGCAGGAATCCCCGCTCCGCCACTTTTTTTGATATTCATACCCATATTTATGCCACTTGCGCCGTAATCATAAAGGATTTGCATCGAATCTTGCGCGACTTTAAAGAGATTTAGCCAAATGTCGCTCGGCAGTTTTTCAGGCGAATCCTCGTGCGTGTGCGGGACGATTAGAATATGCCCGGGCGTGTAGGGGAACTTATTCATAACGATGAAAAGCTCATCATTGCGATAAATGACTTTGTTTGCGCTGTCGTTTTTTGGACTTTGCGAAATGCCACAAAACACGCAGTCACTTTGCTTCTCACTTGGCTTTTCGCTGAAATATGCCTCTCTCCACGGCGCGTATAAAATATCCATTGCGTCAATCCTTTTTCATAAAAATATTACGATTTTAGCAAAAATTATGCAGATTCTGCGATTTTTAGCGCAGAATCTAGCGTATTTTCGCAGAATCTAATCATTCTCGCAGAATCTCGCCAAATCAAAGCACTCTCGCAGAATCGCAGAATCTCGCACCATCTCTTAAATATAATTTGGCGCATCATTTGCAAACAATATCAAATCCCCGCTGTGCGTGAAAGACGCCAAAATATTTTGCAAATCCGCCTTATCTTGCAAAATCACCTTTTGCGCGTGAGTGATATTCCGCGCCAAAAGTGCGGAGTTCAAATCGCCCGTGATTATGGCGATATCAAAGATTTTATCAATCAAAAGCGCAAGGTGCGTGTTATTCTCCACGCTACTCTCCACAAGTCCGGGCGTTACGATTATCTTTTTCCCGCCTGTGTGCTTTGCGCTAAGGCGGATTGCCTCTTTCATCCCGTTCAAATTTCCATTAAAACTATCATCCAAAATCACCTTGCCATTTGCCTCGATTTTTTCCAAGCGGTGCGGGATAAAGTGCAGATTTTCCACCATTTTTACAATATCGCTCATCTCCACACCCAAATCCCTTGCAATCATCACTGCCACCGAAATATTTGTGATATTAAAGCGTCCTAAAATTTTCGTCTCAAAATCCGCAGAATCTTCTCCAAAATCAAGTCTAAATTTTGTCCCAAAAAGCGTAGATTCTGCGTTTTGCACTTCGCAGGGGAAGGGCGTGATTTTGGCGGGCGTTTGCGGAGTGCCAAAGTTAAAATTATCTTTGAAAAAATACAAATGCGTCAAATTTGGCGATTGAACTAACTCATATTTCGTAGCGCGGGTATTTTCGATACTTTTGAAATACTCCAAATGCGCCTCGCCCACCTCGCCAATCACGGCGATTTGATGATTTAAAAAATGCGCGATTTTGGCAATATCGCCCCGTTTTCGCGCACCTGCCTCAACGATATAAATTTCCGTCCCCTCGCTTAAATTATCGTTAATATCTGCGATAATGCCATCGATTGTATTCACGCTGCGGGGCGTTGCGTAGGTTTTATATTTTTTGCAAAGAAGTTCGTTTATGAAATTTTTCATACTTGTTTTGCCAAAAGATGCGGTGATTGCGATGATTTTGAGGTTTGGCATTGCGGAGAGTTTCTCTTTTGCCAAACTTCTATATTGAAGCATTATCACAAATTCGCTAATTTTTGAGACAACTAGCGCCACCCCAAGCGTCACAAAGCACGAGAAATAAGGCATTTCAAAGATTAAATCAAGTGCGATTTCAATACCTAAAAATATCACACAAGTGGCAAAAAATCGCCTAACGCGATTAGTCCAAACTAATTTCTTATCTAACTTCGCAAACCACGCACTTAACGCGATTAAATGCACCACCAAATAAAAGCAAAAATATTTCCCCATCACAAAAAACATCGCACTTGGGAAAATCACATAAAACAAATGCCATTGATACTTCGTGTGCTTGGTTAAAATGCGCCAAATGCTGTAATTAAACCATTGCAAACTTTGGATTAGATAAAATCCAAGTGAGAGCATAAAAATAAAATTTGTCACTTGCGTCGTAACGGAATGCTCCACAAATGGCGCGAGTTTCGCCAAAAATGCTTCAAAAAAATCTATTGAAAAATTCATCTTAAAATCCTATCATTTGTAATGTCCTCAATCTGCGCTAAATTCGCAGAATCTAAAAAGAAAAAATGATTGCCTTTTAGCGCAAAAAACGCAGAATCTGCAATGAGTTTGTGCGTTTGCTCCCCCACGCAAAGTGGCAAGGCGTCATCATCTTTGCCCCAAAAAATCAGCGTTTTTGACTTTAAATGCGAAAAAATCTCGCTAAAATCCTCACGCACGACAATCTTAAAAGTCTCATACATATTTTTTGGCAAATCTTTGGCGTCTTGTGAAATCAAAAACCTTGCTTTTATGCCAAAAAATCTCGCAATTTTAGCGCATTTTATTTTTAATTTCACTTTTAGATTCTGCGATTTTTGTAACCCTGCGGAACTCAAAAGCACCAAATTTGGCGGATTTAAAAGCACTGCGACTTTTCCGCCAAAACTATGTGCAAAAATAATTTTTGGGATAATGTTAAGCGAAGTTAAAAAAATTCGCAGAATCTCCGCATATTTCGCAGAATCTAAGATGAATTCATTCTCACTTCCGCCAAATCCGGGCAAATCGACATAAAGATGATTTATGTTTTGAAACCGCCTTCCAAATGCACCTTCCATAAGTTCCTTATTTGCGCCCCACCCGTGCAAAAATAGCGCGAAATCCTCGCTTTTATTATCGATGATTTTATAACTAATGGCGAATTTTTGGGAGTTAAAAATAATGCTTCGCTTTGCCAAATATGTCCTTTTTTGCGTGAAATTTGCGTAAAAATCAAGAGTCAATAAAAGTGCAATTGTAGCATTTTTTGCTAAAATTGCGGTTTTTAAAAATTGGAGCGAAAAATGAAAGCGACAATGGGAGCGAAAAATGAAAAATGAAAGCGAAAATGGGGGTGAAAAATGATTAAGAAAATCGCTAGATTCTGCGTTTTATGTGTGCTAGTTTGTGGCGTGATTTGGGGCAAAACTCCGCCAAGCAAAACGCAAAACAAAACGCACAGCAAAACACCAAAAGATACAATCATCATCGCCGTAGAAAATCAAAGCGAGCGGTTAAATCCGCTTTTTAGCGAAGACCACGATGAGTCCTTGCTACTAATCTTTTCTGGTTTGATTAGATTCGATGAAAATATGCGCGCACAGGGCGACTTGGCGAAACGCTGGGAGATTAGCAAAGATGGGCGAATCTATGACTTTTACTTGCGAGAAGGCGTGAAATGGCACGATGGAGCGAAGTTTAGCGCAAAAGATGTTGCATTTACGCTACAATCGCTACTAGATTCTGCGCTAAACTCGCCACTTAAAGCAAACTTTGAGATGATAGACAAAGTCCAAATCATAAATGATTTTCATATCAAAATCACGCTAAAATCGCCCTTTGCGCCGTTTTTAGACGCGATGAGCGTGGGGATAATCCCATTTCATCTCTTGCAAAATGAAAATCTAAACACCACAAAATTCAATCAAAATCCCATAGGCACGGGCGCATTTAAGTTTCAGCATTGGCAAAAAGGGCAGTATATCGCATTAAGCGCGAATGAAAACTATCATTTAGGCGCGGTGCGGACGCCAAAACTCATCATTCGGCACATTAGCGATTTAAATATGAGTGCCATTGAGCTGAAAAATGGTAGCGTTGATGTGTCGCTGGTGGGGTTTGAGATGGCAAAAAGCTTTAAAAATGACGCGCGTTTTAGGATAATAGTGCAAAAATCCGCCGATTATCGCGCTTTATCGTATAATTTTAATAATCCTATTTTGGCGGATTTGGCGGTTAGAAATGCGCTAAATTATGCGGTGGATAGGGAGATGATAGCGCAAAAATTGCTTCATTCACTTGGCACTCCCGCTTATCACCCATTGCAAAATTCGTGGGCAAATCCCGCGCACTTCGCAAAATACGAGTATAATCCCAAAAAAGCGGAGAATATTTTGCAAAATGGCGGATGGGCGAAAAATAAAAATGGCATTTTTGAGAAAAACGGCGTGGAGTTGGCGTTTGAAATGTATGCGATGAGTAATGACCCCTTGCGCGTGGCATTAGTCAAGCTACTATCCGCCGAATTTGCCAAAATAGGCGTTAAAACAAAAATCCACGCAAAACCCGCAGGCAGTTTTGACTACACGAAAATCGATAGTTTTTTGGTGGGGTGGGGAAGTCCTTTTGACCCTGATTTGCATACTTATCGTGTGTTTGAGAGTTCGCAAAAAAGCGTGTGGAATTTTGGTGGGTATAACAATAAAGGCGTTGATATCGCGCTAAAAAATGCGAGAAACTCGCAAGATTCAGCGATTCGCAAAAAATATTATGCGGATTTTATAGAAGCGATTCAAGGCGATTCGCCGTTTTTATTTTTGGTGTATTTGGATTTTCCGCTTGTTTTTGCAAGTAATATTAAAGGCATAAAACCGCACATTTTAGGGCATCACGGCGTAGGATTCGCGTGGAATGCGTGGCAGTGGAGCAAAGAGTAGTTTGATTATCTTAAAGCGCGTTTTATCCCTTGTCATCTTGCTTTTTGCGGTGAGTTATGTGTGCTTTGCGATGGTGCATTTTAGCAAGGGGAGCGTAGTTTATGCCAAAAGTCCGCAAGGCGTGAGCGATTTAATAAAGGCACAGATTGAATCAAATCTCAATTTAGACAAACCGCTAAATACGCAATATTTTGCGTGGGTTAAGCGCGTGGTGCAGGGCGATTTGTCGCATTCGCTAATTAGTGGCGAGAGTGTTAGTGCGATTATCGCTGAGCGATTGGGGGAGACGCTCATACTTGGGGGCGTTTCGCTAGTTTTGATTTTTATTTTAAGTTTGCTTTTGGCGTTGGTTAGTGTGCGATTTAGGGGGCGATTCATCGATAAAATCATAAATTTTATTTCGATTAGTTTTTTTGCGATGCCGTCATTTGCGATTTGTTTGCTTTTGATTTTGTTTTTTAGCGTGTATTTGGGGATTTTGCCAAGTTCGGGGAGTGCGGATATTGGATTTGAAGGCGATTTGCTAAATCGCGCAACACATCTTATTTTGCCTGTAAGTGCGCTTGTGTTGGCGCATTTGGGCGTTTTTACGCGGATTTTTAGGACAATTTTGCTTGATTGCTTAAATCAATCTTTCGTCGAATCTGCCCGTGCAAGGGGATTAAACGAGTGGCGAATCTACTTTCATTTGGTGCTAAAAAGTGCGTTTGCCCCGATGATTGCGTATTTTTGCGCGAATTGCGTGGCATTTTTGATGAATATTTATGTAGTTGAGAGCGTGTTTGTTTGCGGCGGGATTGGGAGTTTGGCGATTAGGGGGATTATTTTTAAGGATTATCCTGTGGTTTTGGCGGTGGTGCTTTTGAGCGTGGTTGCCGTAGTTGCGCTAAATACGATTGCTGAGCTAATCGCAAACGCGCTAGATAGGCGAAATGCTTATGTATAAAGTCGCCTTTTTGCTTACTCCGCTTGTGTTTTGCGCGATTATGGCGGTTTTTGCGCAAGATTCTGCGAGTGATTTGGCATATTCAAATCTCCCGCCGAGTTTCGCGCATATTTTTGGGACGGATTTGCTTGGGAGAGATTTATTTACAAAAATCGCAAATGCCCTTCGAATCTCGCTTATTGTGGGATTTGGCGCATCGCTTCTCTCCATTTTTTTTGCGATTATTTTTGTAATTTTTGCGAGAGTTATATTTTATGAATTTTTTATGCGCGTTTTGGACGGACTTTTGGCGTTGCCTAGTTTGCTAATGGTGGCGTTTTTTCAAAGTTTGTTTGGCGGGGGATTATTTGCGATGATTGTTGTGATTGCGCTTGGGCACTTCGCATTTATCGCAAAGGTGGTGGATTCTGCGATTGCAAATCTTATAAAAAGCGAATTTTACCTTTGCGCTATTTCGCTTGGCGCATCGAAATTTCGCGCATTTTGCAAGGATTTATTGCCCTTGTGTGTGAATCTAATCGCCGTGCTTTTTATTATAAATATCGCTCATTCTATCGCGCACGAAGCGGTTTTGAGCTTTTTTGGATTTGGGGTGGGATTGGAGTGTGAGAGTTTAGGTGTGCTTTTAAGCGAAGGGGCAGTGGCGATTTTTAGCGGTGCGTGGTGGTTAGTCGCCTATCCTAGCGCATTTTTGCTACTTTTAATCTTGCCACTTTTGGCACTATCGCAGAATCTGCAAGATGATTTAGGGGTGAAAATTGATTAGTGTGAAAAATCTTTGCGTGTTTTTAGATGGGCGAAGTTTGCTAAAAAATATTTCATTTGAGCTAGGCGAAAATCGCGCGCTTGGCATTCTTGGCAAAAGTGGCGCGGGTAAAACTCTGCTTTTAAAATCGCTAATTGCGCTGTGTGATTCGCGCTTAAAAATTTGCGCGGAGAGCTTACAAATCGCAAATGATTCACCGCTAAATCATCGCAATTTGCGAAGTTTGCGAAAAAAGGTGGGATTTATTTTTCAAGATGCAAGGGGTAGTTTTCACCCACTGCTAAATATTGGCGAGATTTTTGAAATGCACTTAAAAGAGAATGCTAGATTCGATAAAAATTTGCGTGATAGAAGTTTGCGTGATAGAAGTTTGCGTGGTAAAAATTTATGCGATAAAAAAGAGCGAAAAAATGTCGCATTTGCGTGGTTTAGGCGACTAAATCTAAATGATTGCGAGTTGCTTTGGCATTCGTTTGCCCATCAATTAAGCGCGGGGATTGCGATGCGGGTGCAAATCGCTTTGGCGTTGAGCTTGGGGGCGGAGATTTTGCTGTGTGATGAAATCACAAGTGCGCTAGATTCGGCGAATGTGAAAAATATCGCGGATATTTTTAAGGCGTTAAAGGGCGAAAAAACGCTTATTTTGGTATCGCACGATGTGGAGTTCGTGGAGCTTTTAAGCGATGAAATTATCGTGCTTGAAAATGGCGCGGTGGCTGAAAATAGCGGTGTGGCGGACTTTTTTAGCACGCCAAAAAGTGAGTATGGCAAAGAGATTTTGCAACTCTATAAAGGCAAGTAATGCTTCTAAAAGTGCGCAATTTAGGCAAATCTTACCGATTCAAACGGCACTTGTATTTAAAAAGCGAGAAGCGAAGCATTTTTGAAAATGTAAATTTTGATTTAGAATGTGGCAAAAATCTTATAATTTGTGGCGAGAGTGGCAGCGGCAAAAGCACTCTTGCTAAAATCATCGCAATGCTTGAATCGCCAAGCTGTGGCGAAATTTTCTTTGAAGAAAAGAGCATTTTGGGATTAGACTTTGAGTCGCAAAGAAAGTTACGGCAGAAAATTTCTTATGTTTTTCAAGAGCAAAAACTCGCCTTAAATCCGCAAAGAAAAATCAAAGATTTGCTTTGCGTGTGCGAAAATTTTGGCTTTGCGAGTGATTTTGATAAGGCAAATGAGATGTTTGGCGCATTTGAGCTAGATTCAGCGATAATGGAGCGCAAGGCACGCGAGATTAGCACCGGACAAGCGCAAAGAGTGGGGCTAATTCGCTCAATGCTCTTAAATCCAAAAGTGCTGATTTTAGATGAGCTTACCGCCCCGCTTGATTTGAGTATCGCTAAAAAGATTCTGCGATTTTTAGCGCAGTGGCAAGGGCAAAATGCGATAAGTTATATTTTTATCACGCACACACCGCAACTTTTTGGCGAATTTGACGGAGAAATGCTTGTGATGGGAGATTGATATAATTGATTTATAAAATGCTATAATGCGCTTTGAGGTTGCCTTAGAGAGACGCAACCTCCCTAAGGTAGCCTTAATCCACACAAAAGGAGGTTAAGGCTATGAAAAGCAAGATTTCTCTGAAAATCTTGGTAGCGATTATACTAGTATTTTTCTTGCTAGTCAATAGGTGCTACTAAGATAAGCCGAGCCACTAGATTCCAAGCGACTAGTGGCAGTCTTGCTTGCCTCTCTAGCTTGGGATTATTTCCCCTTTTGTGCTTGGATTTTGGAGATGTATTGATATTTTATTTTGATTTTTTGTGATTGTGGTAAATTTTGCGCGAGATTCTGCACCACAGCGTTAAAATCATCAAATAAATAATGCGCCATTGAGCCGGGGATGGGATTTATCTCATTTAGATAAATTTCATTTTGTAGCATAAAAAAATCACAGCGAATTATCGCCCCCTCAAAGCAATTTTTATAAATCGCCTTAAAATTTTCCTTAATTTTCTCCGCCATTTCCGCACTCAAATCCGCCTCTTTTTTCTTTGCGCCATCGCCTTGAAAATCCAAGTATTTGTCCTCAAATGCGAAGAATTCATCCTTTTTGACTTCCTCAATTATAGAGAAAACAAACTCGCCATTTATCTTACACCCCGCCAAGTTAAACTCCCTAATATGCGGGAAAAACGCCTCAATTATCACGCGACTATCAAACTCAAAGGCAGAATCTAGCGCGTAAGAGAAATCATCCATCGTTTTTGCCACCGCAATGCCTATCGAACTCCCCAAATGCGCGGGTTTGATAATGCAGGGGAAAGTCGCAGAATCTGCGCTAAATTTCGCAGAATCTAATAGAGATTTTTCGCTTTCGCTCAAAATGACAGGCGGATTTTTCGCAGAATCTACGGAAGATTCTGCAATTTTCGCAGAATCTGCCTCCGTCTTGTCATTGCGAGGCAAATTTTGATTTGCCGAAGCAATCCACGAATCTGTTTTATGGATATTTGCTTCGCTTTGTTCACAAATTTTGTGGATTGCCACACTCGCTTCGCTCGTTCGCAATGACGGACAATTCGCTAGATTTTGCGATTTCGCGCTAGATTCTGCGATTTTTGCAGAATCTGCCAAAGTTTTATTAGATTCTGCGATTTTATAGTCCAAAACCTTCACGCCAAGCGATTTTGCGTAAAGTTTTGTGAGTTCCTTGCTGAAACTTATCGCACTTGCTTCGATTCGCGGACCGATAAATGGGATTTCATAAAAGTCCAAAATCCCCGCAATCTGCCCATCCTCGCCACTTTTTCCGTGTATGAGATTTACCACCACCCCACGCAGAATCTCGCTTTTAAACAGCGATTTTTTCGCAAATCCGCCCTTTGTAAAACTCAACTTTGCGTCATTTTTATACGCGCCACTGCTGAAATGCGTTGATTTCATCGCATTTTGCGGGATTAGAAACGCTTCATTTTCCGCATCGATAAACACAAAATGCGAAATATTTCGCAACTCTTTTTTTAGCGTAATCGCGCTCACCACGCTTATCTCGTGCTCGAAACTCGCCCCACCAAATAAGACTATAAAATTCATCTCTCTCCCCCTACTTTTTTGTAAAGTGCGATTATTTCATCTATCATTTTTTCTAGCGTGAAGCACTGCAAATACCGCCTCTGCGCACCTTCGCTAAATTTTTTATAATCGCTCATAATTCGCAAAACCGCATCCGCAATCGCCCTCCCATCGCCAAGCGGGACGACTACGCCACTCTCTCCGTCCTTATTCACCCACGGGACGCCACTGCCTTTGATATTTGTCGAAATTACGGGCATTTTGCAACTCATCGCTTCGATTTGCACCACGCCAAATGCCTCGCTGCGGTTGATTGAGGGCAAAACAAAAATGCTATTTGTGTTGTAATGATAGATTCTGCACCGATTGTCAATCTCGCCTAAAAGCGTGATTTGCCTCTCTAAATCTAACTCTTTTATCAAACCCTCCAAACTCTCTTTTTTGTCCCCGCCACCGGCGATAAATAAATGAAATTCGGGCAAAAACTTCATCGCTTCAATCAAATATTCAAACCCCTTGTAATGCACCATCCGCCCAAGCGCAAAAATGCTCTTTTTCTCAAAACTCGCCTTTGCATCATAAATATCGCTTCTAAACGATGAATGCGTCCCAATAGGAATTGCGACAACTTTATGTGAAAATCTCTGCAAAAGTGGCGAATACTCGATATATTTGGGACTTGTGGCGATGATTTTATCCGCTCTTTTTAGCAAAGCATTTTGCAAGGGCGCATAGAGTTTTAGCAAAATTTTTTGACGCACAATGTCGCTGTGCCAATGGATTATGACTTTTTTGCCTTTGTGATTTGCCAAAAATAGCGCGAGATTTGCCATCGGGTCAGGCAAATGCAGGTGGATAATGTCATAATTTGCGATGATTTTGCGGAGTTTGAAAATCATCTGCGGTGCGATGGCAGTGGAGGCAATTTTACCAAAACTCGCACAGCGCATAATTTTCGCCCCACAATGCAGAATCTGCTCGCTGTATTTTGGTTTTGAATTACTGCAAAGCACATCGCAGGTGATTTTTCGATTATTTAGCGAGATTGTAATATCGCTCATAATCGTCTCAATCCCGCCAATATCGGGCGGAAAAAACTTCCCTAATTGTAAAACTCTCAAATCGCCCCTTTATCTCGCGCAATCTTGCAAAATCCGCAGAATCTGCGGATACTCCGCCAAAACTCCGCGCATTTGCCTATCATTTCCGCCATTCATATTGTGCTGCCAAAGTGCTGGATTATTCGCAGAATTCGTAAATGCCGCTCCATCGCCCATTAGTGGCGGACTTACACAAGCAATCTTTGTGCCTTTTATTACCGCCATCGCCCACAACCAAATGTCATCCGCCTTTGGGGCGAGGTTCATAAACTTTTTTTCATCGCAAACATCGCAATGAAGCGAGTTTGGCGGGTAGAAAACGCCCCCGCACCCCTCCAAAAATATATCAAATCGTGGGCGATTTTGCCACTTTTTATTGCGTTTGCGAATGATTTTCCACTCAAAAAAATCATCAATTTTTGTCGCAGAAAACGGCACAATGCGCGATTTATGCGCCCAAATCGCACTTTTATCGCTCAAATGCGCGCGCCAAAGCGTCTCAAAAGTTTTTTTATCATAATAAATATCATCATCGATTGTGATAATATTTTCATTTGGAAACGCCCGTAAAATAGGGATAATCTTATTATATTGACGCAGATTCTGCGCAACCCACATTATTTCTAATCCATATTTTTGAAATTCTAACACCTCTTGTGGGATTTTGGCGTTTGCTTCATCAAACTCTGCCTTGCTTAAAACCAAAATCACTTTTTTTGCCGCGAGATTCTGCGAAAAGATGGAATGCAAAGCATATTTTAAAATCCCAATTCGCGCAGGAAAAGTCGTAAGAGAGGCGATAAAATCGCCCTTTGGCGTGTCATTTTTTAAAGGCATTTTAAAAAGCATTTCTAACTCCGCAGAATCTAACTCATAATCACGCGAAAAAAATCGCAGAATCTTTGCCTTCAATCTCGTTTTCCCAAGCACTGCGTGGAAAATCGCCTTTAAGATAATTTTTATTTTCAACTTTACGCCACTCAATTTTGCAACCTTTACAACCTTTTTTTGCCAAATGATAGCACATAAATCGCCAATTTTACCGCAATCTGCCACCTCGCGACAAATCTAAAACTTCGCAAACTATATTTTATGTATGGCGCAGAATCTCCCGCACTTTGGGGCAAAAATCGCTTTGAGTAGCAAATAAAATAATCCATCAAATTTTGCAAATTTTTTAGTGCCTTGCTAAAATAAATATTCCCCGCTAACTCCGCATCCTGCGCTAAAATCGGCAAATTATCGCGCAAAAATTCCCTATTTTCCACCTGCTTTAAAATCGCGCCACTTTCATCGCTTTTTAAAAGCGAGTGGGGATTTTGCGTGTAAAAATATAAGGCAGATTCTGCGCTAATGCTCTTTTTTGCAAGCGCGCAAAGCACCAAAAACAGCGCAGAATCTTCACTCGCAACCAAATGGCGATTTATAAAATTTAGTTTGCCAAACGCGCTACGCACGAGATTTGTGCTGTATAACTTCCCACACGCAATCAAAAATCCACACTTAAAATCTCTCACAAAAATCTGCCCCAAAATCTCGTCATTTTCTAGCGTTTGCATTTGCAACTTTGGAAGCGAAGCAAATTTTGGCAAAGGCACAAGCGAAATGCCAAAATGCACCATATCCGCGCTATTTTCACGCGCTTTTTTATACGCAGAATCTAGCGCATTTTCACTCAAAAAATCATCCGCATCCAAAAATGTAATAAACTCGCCTTTTGCCTTTAATGCGCCACTTTTCCGCGCTAAAAATGTGCCAAGATTTTGCGCGTGTGAGACAATCTTTATCCGTGCGTCATTTTTGGCGAAATTTTGGGCGATTTGTAGCGTTAAATCCGTGCTTTTATCATCTACCAAAATGATTTCAATTTCTTTTAGATTTTGCGTTATACAAGATTTTAGGCAGGTGTGTAGGTGTTTTTGTGCGTTAAATGCGGGAATAACGATTGATACTTTTGGCAAATGCACTAAATTGCCTTTTTAAATTCTGCGAATTTTAGAGTGAATCTATTGCTATTTTCGCCGCTCTCCACGCTGATTGCTATGCCGTATTCATCGCAGATTTTTTTTACCAAACTAAGTCCTATGCCAAAGCCACCCGTATCCGTGCCAAACCGCGCATATCTATCAAAAATTTTGGCTTTATTTTCGCTCTTTATCAAATCTCCACTATTTTCAATGCTAAATGTGCCATTTTCAAGCGCAATAGCGATGAATCCGCCTTTTTTGTTGTATTTAATCGCATTGCTGATTAGATTGTCAAAGAGCGAATTTAGCGTGTTTTGCTCGGCGTTTATGTAAGATTCGCGCAAATTTAGGCGAATCTCTAAATTTTTTTGATTAAAAAATGGCGTAAAAAATTCTAATCGCTCACGCAAAATCGCCTCCAAATTTATTTGCTCTTTTTGCGTGTGGCGGGGAAAATTATACGCCACAAGCGAATTATAAATAGAGTTTAATTGCAAAGAGGCAAATTTGATTCGCTCAATCTTTTTGCGCTCATTTGGGGTGAAATTGTCCGTTTTTAGCGTCTCAATACTCATCAAAATCACGCTTAAAGGCGTATTTATTTCGTGGGTTGAATCTTTGATAAATGCGTCTAGCGCGGCGATGTATTCATTTAGCGGTTTTAAAAAAAGATGCACCAAAATAGTCGCCACCGCACCCATCGCCACAAATACCGCTAGCAAAGCGAATCCTAGCTTTAACCTCATCGCCAAAATCTCATCATCAGCGTTGTCTCTCTCCAAAAAAATCTTGTAATGCGAACGCCTATATCCGCGCCCATCGCGGACTTCATCGCCCATCTCGCCACGCATTTGCCATTGTCCGCGCTCATTTTGCGGAGGCATAAGCGGATTTACGATGATTTTATCCTCAAATCGATAAAAGCCATCGCGCAATTCACGGGGATTTGGGTTGCGGGAGAGATTTGAAAATAGCAAATTATTTCGCCTATCATAAATCGCAAATGGTATCGGTGTGCGCGCCTTTATGTCCTCTAATGCGATTTCCCAAATGTAGCTACGGCGCAACACATCAAGGATATAAAACGAAGTGTCGCGAAGCTCTGCCATTTGCTTATAAACGATATTTTGCGTCATTTTGACATTTAGAAAATAAAAGCCGATGCAAAGAAAAACCGCGCTTGTGCCAAGATAAAGGGCTAAAATCTTTATGATGGTTTTTTTTGAATCTCTAAACATTTATGTGCCTTGTGTTTGTTAGATTTTGCGAATCGCAGAATCTAAACAAACAATCGAAGTAATTGCGGTATTGCTTTGCGTTATTTTGACACGAAATGAGCGAGATAGAACTGATGGGTTCATTGAGCGAAATTTTGTGCCAAAACAACGCAAATGAATACCCAAGAACAAATTGCCACCAAAGCGCGTTAAAATTTTATAAAACATAACAATATCCACTCCCTTGTAGATTTAAGATTTTTTCTTTTCCTAAAATCTTTCGCAGATTTTTTATATACGCACGGAGGCTCATTTCGCTTGGGTTTTGATTATAATCCCACAGCTCTTC
Source organism: Helicobacter sp. 23-1045 (assembly GCF_053654655.1). Taxonomy (NCBI): domain Bacteria; kingdom Pseudomonadati; phylum Campylobacterota; class Epsilonproteobacteria; order Campylobacterales; family Helicobacteraceae; genus Helicobacter; species Helicobacter sp. 23-1045. The sequence continues at coordinate 15,128 of NZ_JBSIUR010000012.1, read as the reverse complement.
AAAAATCGCATCCACGCTCACATAAGATGGCGCATTTTTTAGCAAAATATTTAAAAGCATATTTTCCTTTTTTGTCAGTGCGATAGGGCTTAAATCCTTATACAAAACCTTTGAAATCATATCAAATTTAAAGCCATCGCCCAAAGGCAAAAAATCCTCATTTTTATGCGAAAATGTCCGTTTGAGTAGCGTTTGGATTCGCAATTTTAGCTCTGTCAGCTCAAATGGCTTTCGCAAAAAATCATCGCAACCCACGCCATATCCCTCTTTCAAATCGCCGATACTTGATAGCGAAGTGATAAAAATGCAAGGCGTGGTTTTATCCGCCTCACGCAGTGCTTTTAGCACGGCAAATCCGGGCGAATCGTTTGCTTCAAAATCTCCCAAAGGCACTTTCACATCTAAAAGCCAAATGTCAAAGGGCTTTTCATACGCCAAATCAAGTGCTTCACTTGCGCTCACGCAGTGGGCGACTTCAAAGCCCTCTTCCTCCAAAAACTCACAAAGTATTTCGCTCAACACAAAATCATCTTCTAAAAGCAAAATTTTCGCGCTCATTTTTTACCCAAATCCTAAAATTTTTGTGATATTTTTTGGCGAATCTACGGCGAATCGCAAAATCGCCAAAAAATATACGCTAGATTCTACCACGAATCTAGCATAAAATCTAACAATTATTTCGCAGGTGGTGCGGGAGGATTGCAGTTTGCACCACAATTTCCACGCCCTTGTCCTTTGCCTTTATTATATTCACCCTTTGCACTTTTTGCACCTTTTGTGCCTTTTGCGCCCTTGCTACCTTTATCAAAAGGTGGATTGCCAAAACCGCCACAAGCTTTCCCGCCACGCGCACCTGCAAGAGATTGCTTATAAGCGCGAATGTCTTTCATTTTCATATTGTCAAAGACTTTTTGCTCGTTTGCGTGAAATTTTTCCCTAAACTCCCGCGCTTCCTTGCCTGTCATCTCATCTACGCGCTTTTCAATCTCAGCAAAATAGTCCTTTGCTTCCTCTGCTTTGATTTTCCCAGCCAAATTTAGCAAATCCGCATTGCTACTTTTGCTAAAATCCGCCGCGAAAAGCGCACCACTAGCGATAGTTACCGCCAAAATACTACTCAAAACTTTCATAATTTGCTCCTTACAAATCAAAATTTGCGGGATTTTTGGAGTTTTTTAAAGTCGGCATTCCAAAAAGCCAAAGCGCCAAAAATCCCGAAGCAAAATGTTAGAGTGAAATTGTGAAATGATTGTGAAATAAGAGAGATTCTGCGAATTTTGCTTGATTCGCAGAATCTGCCAAAATCTCCCGCGCGAGATTCTGCGATTTTTGCGAGATTCTGCGATATTATTAAGATTCTGCGATTTTTGCGAGATTCTGCGAATTTATAAGATTCACGATATAATTGCGCCTTTATTTTCACAAAAATCAAGGGCAAATTTATGTTTTTACTAAATTACATTCGCCACCCAAAAACCACAGGCGCGATTATGCAAAGCTCCAAAGCCCTAGCACAGGTAATCACAGAGGGCGCAAATTTGGAGTGCGCTAAAAATATCATCGAAATTGGCGCGGGTAGTGGGGCATTTACAAAAGAAATATTGCGAAAAAAGTCCCCAAATGCGAAGTTTTTCGCCGTAGAAATCAATCCAAACTTCGCGCGGGAGCTAAAAGGCAAATTCCCAACGCTTGATATTGCGCTAGGCTCGGCAAAAGATTTGAGTGCGATGATGGAGATGCGCGATATGGAGAGTGCGGATGTTATCATAAGTGGCATTCCGTGGTCGTTTTTGAATGTAAGAGAGCAAAGCGTAATGCTAAAAAGTGTCTATGGCGCGCTATCGCAGGGCGGTTATTTTAATACATTTGCCTACCACTCGCCACTGCCAAGCGCGAAAGTCTTTAAACGCAAACTTTACAAGACTTTTGGCGAAGTGCGAAAAAGCAAAAGTGTGGTGCTAAATATCCCCCCTGCGTTTGTGTATATTTGTAAGAAATTGTGCGATAAACTATGATAAAATAGCGATTTTCATTTTAAATTTGGAGTGTAAATATGTGTAACGCAAATCGGGGGGGCAGAATAGAAATCCGCAGAATCTAGCACAAAATCCGCAGAATCTAAATCTTTCGCAAAATCCAAATTCTGCAAATTTTAATCCAAGCACAAATCCCACAAATCCCCCGCAAATCATTTTAATTTTTGCATATTTTTTGTTTGCCACTGCTATTTTTAGCAGAATCTATCAGTATATTTTTCACAATGCAAAATCGTGTGATAAATCTTGGATTTTGGCAAGTCATTATCCAAACGATGATTTTGAGGGCATTTGCGCTAAAAGATAAAAATGCGAAGTTTGAGAAAGCAAAAAGCGGGTGGGGAGTGATTTTTGGGCGATTTTAGCGCAGATTCTGCCCCACGCACTCACGGAATATCATTTGCTTGATTTATGCAAATTTCACACAAGGATTGAGTTTTGCGAGTAATTTTTGCATTATTTTTATTGCTTGATTTTGCGCTGTGTGCGAAAATAAAGGATATTAGTAGCGTTGTGGGCGTGAGGGAAAATGAACTCACAGGATACGGACTGATTATCGGGCTAAATGGCACGGGCGATAAAGGCTCAAAATTCACAATGCAGGGCATTTCAAATATGTTAGAAGGGATGAATATCAAAGTCTCGCCAAATGATATCAAATCCAAAAATGTCGCCGCAGTGATTGTAAGTGCGAAACTTCCGCCATTTGCGCGTTCTGGCGATAAAATCGATGTTTTTGTCTCATCTATCGGCGATGCGAAGTCTTTGGCAGGTGGGACGCTCGTGCTTACGCCACTTAGCGCGATTGATGGGAATATTTACGCCATCGCGCAGGGCAATATTTCAATTAGCGCAAATGCGCCAAGTGCGACTATTCAAAATGCCGCAATCATCGAGCGGGAGCTAGTTTATGACATTTATAACAAGCAAAATGCCCTGCTGAGTTTAAAAACAGCGGATTTTAAAAACGCCTTTAATATCCAAGAGCGCATAAACGCGCATTTTGGCGATAATCTCGCCACCGCAAAAGACCCGCGCACAATCGCGCTAAACAAACCGCAAAATATGGGAATGGTGGAGTTTCTCTCCATCATAGGCGAGATTGAGGTGAATTACAGCAAGGGCGACAAAATCATCATCGATGAGGCAAACGGCACAATCATCACGGGCAAGGAAATCACAATTCAACCAATCACCATAAGTTACGGCGATATAACAATCGAAATCGCAGAATCTAGCATTAGCGTGGGAAATACGGCGCATAAAAACACAGAATCTAGCGTTATTGACGCAGAATCTAGCGAAAAAATTAGCGCAGAATCTCGCACGAAAATCGCAGAATCTAAATCCGCAGAATCTGCAAAATTACCCACGATTTCATCCCTCGTCCGTGCTTTGCAAACTATCGGGACGGACTCGCAAAATATCATCGCGATTTTAAACGCAATTAAAAAAAGTGGCGCAATTAGCGTCCATATCGAGACAATTTAGATTCTGCGAATAAAATAAATTTCGCAGAATCTTACTTCAAAACTCGCAGAATCTCGCACGAAAATCGCAGAATCTAACAAAAATCAGCGCAGAATCTCGCACGAAAATCGCAGAATCTAAATCCGCAGAATCCCTATCTCGCGTTTTCTGCACATTGTCGTTTGCAAGATTCAGCGGAGGGGGTGTTTTTGCCGTAGCTTTTATTGCAATTTTGCATACAGCCTTTTGTTTTCACCGCATTACACATTCCGCGACTTCGCTCACAGCTTTGGAGGCAGTCTGCGCGGGACTTTCCGCTTTGCGTGCATTTGTTTAGGCAGATACTATAAACTTCATTGCAATCACTTGAAGTAAATCCAAAAGTCGCTTTTTTCTCGCAACCCACAATAAAAACCGCGATAAAAATCGCCAAAAATATTTTCATAACAAAAACCTTTCAATTAGATAAAATCCCCACACACCCGCCATAAACGCACACGCGATAAATTGCATTGCGCTTCCCATATCTTTGGCATTTTTGGCAAATGGGTGGATTTCTAGCCCCGCAAAATCGATGGCATTTTCAATCGCCGAGTTCGCTAACTCCGCCAAAATGGCAATTACGCAGGGCAAAATCAAAAGCACTTTTTCGCTAAAAGATTCGCCCAAAAATGCGCCAAGCGGGATTAAAATCGCCGAAACTAGCACAATTTGGCGAAATGCTTCTTCTTCGCAAAATGCCGTTTTTAGTCCGCTTATTGAATAAAAAAATGCGTTGTAAATGCGCTTAAACCCACGCTTGCCCTTTTTGGCATTGCGAGATTTGGCAAGATTCGTAGAATCTAGATTCTGCGAATTTATGCGAGATTCTGCGCTAAATTTATGCTTTTTCACAAATATTCTCCAAAATTTATTTAAAACAAATCCTAAAAATTCGATTTGAATTCTACCTAAGATAAGGACATCTTAGCAAATATTTAAAAAGGAGTTTAAAATGGCTTTTCAGGTCAATACTAACATAAATGCGATGAACTCGCATGTGCAGGCTACTCTCACTCAGCGACTTATGAAAGACTCGCTAGAAAAATTGAGTTCAGGATTACGGATTAACAAGGCGGCAGATGATGCTTCGGGTATGACGATTGCGGACTCGCTTCGCTCACAAGCGAATTCTTTGGGTCAGGCGATTCGTAACACCAATGATGCGATGGGCATTATCCAAATCGCGGACAAAGCGATGGATGAGCAAATCAAAATTTTGGATACCATCAAAACAAAGGCAACGCAAGCAGCGCAAGATGGGCAGACTACTGAATCTCGTCAAGCGATTCAAGCGGATATTATTCGTTTGATTCAAGGGCTAGATTATATCGGTAATACGACTACATTTAACGGACAGGCGTTACTTTCAGGGCAATACACAAATAAAGAATTCCAAGTGGGTGCGTATTCAAATCAAAGCATTAAAGCTTCGATTGGCTCAACTACAAGCGATAAAATCGGTCAAGTGCGCCTAAAAACAGGCAAAATGATTGAGGAATCATTGGATGCGAAAATCGTTCTAAAATCAGTTGATGGTGTGAATGATTTCAGCTTTGAGAGTGTGAAAATATCGCACTCTGCGGGCACAGGGATTGGCGTTTTGGCGGAGATTATCAATAAAAGCTCCGATAAAACAGGCATTAAGGCGACTTGGAATGTGATTTCGACATCGGATACTGCGATTATTTCAGGGAGCTTGATGAATGTCTCAATCAATGGAATGCTTATTGGCAATATCACAGGGATTAAGGCAAATGACAGCGATGGACGCCTAGTGCAGTCAATCAACAAAGTCACAAGCGACACAGGCGTGGAAGCGTATGTCGATGCGGATGGACGATTAAACTTGCGAAGTATCGATGGGCGCGGGATTCGCTTCTCTGCGAATGACGATGGCGCAAACGATGATATGGCAATCGAAGAAATGAATGGCGGACAAAGTATCGATGGCGACCCATTTGAAGCGGATGAAGGTTCGCTAAACTATGGGCGACTAACGCTAATTAGAACCGATGCGAAAGATATTGTCGTGGCGAGTGCGGAGGACCCGGATGACTTGATGTTTGAGGATATTGGATTTTATGAGGATGTGGAGGAAACTGCGCAAACTACGATAAATTTGCGCGATGTTTTGGGCGTGTTTAATAAAGATGTCCGCTCCGCAGCTGGATTAAACTACAATAATTTTTGGGTTAAGCAGTCTGAGGAAGCATTCGATAATGGCAAACCGCTAATTGTCGGCGCAGGTGTAACCACGCTAAAAGGCGCGATGCTCGTGATGGATATCGCAGAATCTGCTACAAAACAGCTTGACAAAGTGCGCTCGGATTTAGGTTCAGTGCAAGGGCAAATGATTAGCACGGTGAATAATATCTCCGTAACGCAAGTAAATGTCCAAGCCGCAGAATCTCAAATCCGCGAAGTGGATTTCGCAGCGGAGAGCTCGACATTTAGCAAGCTAAATATTTTGACACAAAGCGGAAGCTACGCGATGAGTCAGGCAAATGCAATTCAGCAAAATATTTTGCGATTGCTTAACTGATGCTTTTGGTGCTGGAAAGTTCGCTCAGCGCGGACTTTCACGCGCCATTTTTAAAAAATGCAAAACTTACAAAATTCTTTTGATTTACTAGCCTTTCTTAAAGCGCAAAATTTGCTAGATAACGCACCTCCTTTGTGGTGGAAAAATGCTAGGACTTTTGAAGTCGTAGTAGGCGCGATTCTTACGCAAAATACAAATTGGAAAAATGTGGAATCATCTTTGGAATCTTTGGCGCGTTTGGATTTGCTAGGGCTTGAATCACTTGCAAATTGCGATTTGATTATCTTGCAAAATGCGATAAAAACAAGTGGATTTTTTCGGCAAAAGTCGATTCGACTCCAAAATCTAGCGCAAAATATTTTAAATGACTTTGGCGACTTTGAAGGATTCGCGGAAAATGTCTCGCGGGAGTGGCTACTAAATCAAAAGGGCGTGGGGAAAGAGAGCGCGGATTCAATCCTAAACTATGCCTGTGGGCGCGAAATAATGGTGTGCGATAAATACACGCAACGACTTTTAGGCGAATATGGCTTTGAATTTTACGAGTATGATGATATTGCGGACTTTTTAATGCGCGGAATTGTGGAAAATTACGGGCGCGTGGTTTTGCTTTATGAGCGCGAAATACCGCTATATGAAGTCTATGCGCGCTTTCACGGCAAAATCGTGGAATATAGCAAGGTGCATAAAGTAAAAAAGCTGGAATTTTGATGGGCGAACAATTACAAAAAATCCTAGAAATTTTTTATAAAATTTGTGAAATCCCGCACCCAAGCGGACAAACGCAAAATCTTGCAAAATTTATCATTGATTTTTTAACGAAATGCGATTGCAAGATTCAAACTGACAGCGCGGGAAATATCCACGCATTCAAAGGCAAACCGCACATAATCTTTCAAGCGCATTACGATATGGTGCTAGTGGGGGACAAAATCGCGCCCTTTGTGGAAAATGGCTTTTTAAAATCCCGCGATTCATCGCTTGGCGCGGACAATGGAATAGCCGTTGCCTTGCTTTTGCATTTTGCCAAAACGCGGACAAATATCGAAATTTTGCTGACAAATGATGAGGAAATAGGAATGATTGGCGCGAACAATATCACGCTTCAAGCGCACTCCAAAACGATGATAAATTTGGATAGCGAATGCGTGAATGAAATCTGCGTGGGTTGCGCGGGAGGCTTTGATGCGGATATTTCTTTTGGTGCGTTTATGCGCGAATCTGTGCCTTTTTCGTCATTGCAAGATTCGGCTATGCTAAATCGAAACAATCCAAAAAATCCCACATTTTACGAACTCACAGCGCAAAATTTTCGCGGAGGACATAGCGGAATCGACATTGACAAAAATATCCCAAATGCCATTGTGGAGCTACTTTGGAGGCTTGAATCGCTACGCGAAATGGGAGAATTTGAGATTTTAGAAATCAGCGGAGGGGAGGCAAGAAATGCTATCCCCATAAACGCAAGGGCAGTAATTGCGACTAGCAATTCGTCTCTTACGCAATCTTTGCGGGAGCTTGAAAAATTCTCATTCGATAGGCTCACAGCCTTATCTCAATCGAATTTTTCTGCGCAACCCACAAAACAAGGCGAAGCCGAAGTTTCTTTATCCAATCTCGCGCAAGATACTAGAATTGCAAACGATTTAGACAATTCGCCTTTACTAGATTCTGCGTTTTACGCAGAATCTAAAATAAATCCGTCATTGCGAGGCGATTCGATAGAATCGCCGAAGCAATCCACGCCCCATATCGCCCTAAAAAAGCTAAAAAATTTCACGCCACAAAATCCCCTGCCTAGCACCATTATCCCGCATTTGTTGCGTTTGCATAACGGCATTTATGAGATGAGCGCACAGGGCGTTACTTCTAGCCTAAATTTTTCGCTTATTAGCGATGAGTGCCTTAAAATTATGGTTCGCGCAAATAGCGATGAATTTTTGCACCGCCACAAATCGCGCTTAAAATCGCTCTTTGGCGAAAATGTCGCTTTTAGTGGCTTTTATAGTGCGTGGGAGCGCGAATCTAATGGAGACTCGCCTATTTTGGCGCAGTTGCAAACGCTCTACAAAAAGCACAAAATCGCCCATAAAATCGTGCAGATTCACGCGGGGTTAGAGTGTGGCATTTTAAAGCAAAAGTGCGCGTTGCACGAGGTTATCTCAATCGGTCCTACGATTTTGCACCCACATTCTAAAAATGAAGCGTTAGATTTGGATAGCGTGTGGAAAATTTATGATATTTTATGCGATTTGATACCAACATAAAAAGGGGGTTAAAATGAAATATTTTGTGCCAGAGTGGGAGCGACAGAGTGCCACAATCATCGCAATGCCACACATTGATAGCGATTGGCGTCCGTATTTGCGTGAAATTCAGAGCAAAATGTGTGAGATTATCACGCAAATTGCGCACTTTCAGCCTGTCATAGTTTTGTATAAATACGAAAGCGATATTAGCAAAATAAAAAAGCAAAAAAATTGTATTTTTTTGCAAATTGTGCTAAATGATTCGTGGTGTAGGGATTTTGCGCCACTTAGCATTAAAAAAAATGGAAAGTTAATTTTAAATGACTTTATTTTTAATGCGTGGGGCGCGAAATATCCATCAAATTTGGATAATTTAGCAGGGGCAAAAATCTTTGAAAAATTGCAAAAAATGGGCTTTTTTGGCAAAAATCTTATAAAATTTAAGCAAAAAAATTTCATTTTAGAGGGCGGTAGCGTTGAGACAAACGGCGAAACTTTGCTAACTACCACGCACTGCCTTATTTCGCCTAATCGCAATCGCCTAAATCAAACGCAAATCACAAAAAAACTAAAAAAATATTTGGGCACAAAGCGCGTCATTTGGATTGAAAATGGCGAACTTTTAGGCGATGATACGGATTCGCATATCGATAATTTGGCGCGATTTGTGGATAAAAAAACGATTGTTTATGTGAAGTGCTATGATAAAAATGATGCGCATTTTGGGGCGTTAAGCGCGATGGAGGTAGAGCTAAAACAAAAATGCGCGGATTTTAAGCTAGTGCCACTGCCTTTGCCAAAGGCGATTTTTTACGATAGGCAAAGACTTTCAGCGAGTTATGCGAATTTTATTTTTGCAAATGGTGCGATTTTTGTGCCGACATTTGGGGATAAAAAAAATGACAAAATAGCACTTGAAATATTCAAAAAACTTGTAAAAAATAGGGCGATTATCCCCATAGATTCGCGCATTCTCATTCGTCAAGGTGGCGGGATTCATTGCGCTACGATGAATTTAATGCGAATTTAATGCGATAAATCGCAAGATTCTGCCGTAGATTCTGCGAATTTCACGCAAGATTCTGCGGTAGATTCTGCGATTTTCACGCAAGATTCTGCGGTAGATTCTGCGATTTTCACACTAGATTCTGCGGTAGATTCTGCGATTTTCACACTAGATTCTGCGAATCGCAGAATCTGCCTTTATAATTTTATAGATTCTGCGTTTTATCTCAAAATTCGCAGAATCTAGCATTTTTTTATCATCACAAAGGCGACTGCATATCCACCTTGCGAATCGCCACGCAGTCCCCTTTCGTGCGAGATTGAGAGATGAATTTTCTTAATGCCAAATCTTTTTTTTGCGCGTTTGCTTAGCTTTGCTTTGGGTGCGCCTTGAAAATCTTTGCTTAAAATTATGTCTTTAAATGTGAGATTTTTGCTGATTCCACAGCGCAGTGCCTTTGCAATCGCCTCTTTTGCGGCATAAAATCCTGCGATTCGCTCGACATTAAAGCAACTTAAATCGCCAAAATCGCTAGATTTGCGCCCCTTAACGCATAAATCTATCTCGCTTTGACATAAAAAATTTTTCAAAAAACTTATATTATATTTTTTTAAAAGTCGCTCAATGCGATTTATGGCGACTATATCTACGCCTACCACGCGATAGATTCCCTAACTCACAAAGCCAAAACGCCATAAATCACGCTATTGAATCGCCATATCAGAGATAAACACATTGCGAATCTTGCCATCGACAAGGTTTTCATTAAGCCGTTGCACGATTTCCTCTTTCATCTTGTCCTTGCCCCGCGTGGTGCTTATGTCCTCAGGCGATTTGGAGGACAAAATGCCGATGATTATATCGCGCACAAGCGCGCGTTTGGCGTTTAGCTCATTTTCTAAATTCGCCGTAGTCATCTCCAACCCTATGCTGATTTTCAAATATCGCCTACCGCCCTGTGAGAGCAGATTTACGATAAATTGGTCAAGCTGAAAAATCGGTCCGATTCGCAGATATCGCGCATTTGTCTCGCCCATCACATTGCTTGTCTGCGTTTGCTGTGGTGCGTTGCTGTTTCCTGCCACTGCCTGTGCGCTTTCCTCTGGTGTCTGCGTCAAAAACATAAATGCCACCACAAGTCCCGCGATTAGTAGCAATAAAACTACGATGATTATAACGATGATTTTACCCTTGCCACCGCCACTTGGCTGTTGTTGTTCCTCTGCCATTTTTACTCCATTTTTGTAAATTTTTATATTAAATTCTACCGCGAATCAAGCAAAAATTATGCCACAAAATAATAGCTAATGCTCGTTTTGCCAAATTTCTTGTATTTTTGGCGTGGGAGATTCGCAATCAAATCAGGCATTTGAAACGCAGAATTATGCTCAAAAATTAGCATTTGATTCGCTAGATTTGGCGGATTTGTGTGCGAATTTACCAAATCTAAAAGCGCAAAAATCTTTTTATAAAACTCGCCATTTTCCCCAAATGGTGGGTCAAAATAAAAAATCGCATTTGTGTATTTGCGCATAATCTCGCCCAAAACTGCGAAACAATCCACATTTTGCGCCGTTATTTTATCGCGCAAATTTTGCGAATCGCCACGCGAATCTTCAAAAGTTTTATCAAAAAGCGCGATATTTTTTTGCAAAATCCCAAAACTTTGCGCATCTTTTTCCAAAAAAATCACACGCAAAGCCCCACGCGACAACGCCTCAAAGCCCATAGAGCCATATCCTGCGAAGCATTCCACAAAAATTTTGCCACGCAAAAAAGGCGCAATCGTATTAAAGACAGATTCGCGCACAATCGCCTTTGTCGGGCGCGTGTGTGGCAAAATTGTCGCATTTAAAACCTTGCCCTTAAACCGCCCAGATATTATTTTAATGGTGTGGATTTTGATAGTGCAAATCTTGGGGATTTTGGCAGAATCTAGCGCATTTTTTTGCATAAAATTATTTCTTAAAAAGTTCGCTGTGAGTGCCTATGTCAAGGCAATATAAAATCAATTTATCATCTTGTTTTTGGTAGATTAAAAGCAAGTTTGGCTTTATGTGGCATTCGTGGTAGCCTTTGTAGTCGCCTTTTAGCGCGTGGTCGTGGTATTTTGGCTCTAACGATTCGCCGTTAGCTAGTCGCATTGAGACTTTGCTAAATAATTCTTGTTCTTGTGGCGTTAGCTTTTTAAAGGATTTTTTGAATGATTCGGCAAGTTCTATGGTATATTTCATTTGCTATCGCTTTGCAAATATTTCATCATCTCGCTATGAGTGCTAAACTTAATCGTATCGCCATTTTCCACTTCGCGTATCGCCTCCAAAAGCCTATCGTTAGGCTCGAATCTATAATCGTGCGCCTTGCAAATGGGGCATTCATCATCGCTTGATTCGGCGGTAAGATTCGCATTCATTTTTTTAGCAAACTCCCTAAATGCTGGGACATATTCTTCTTTGACATTTTCGATAATTAGCGTCATTTCACGCCTCCCAAAAATAAAATTTTTCGCATTATAGCGCAAAATTTGGGGCAGAATCTTATGCAAAATAGCAAAAAATATAAAAATTTCTCCAAATTGCTATTGACAAACGGGGGGGGGGGATTTATTATAATTGCGTTTTTATATTTCAAAAATAAAAAGGAGAAAAGATGAAGTTTGTAAAGGAGTTTATTTTAAACTATGGGCGTAAGATAATTGATATATCATTTTTGTTGTCATTTGTGGTGGCTACTATTGCTTTTTTTATATTGGCAGTAGGTTACAATATTATATCTGCAATCTTTATTTTTATATGTGCGATTGTAGCGATAATCGCCCTATTTTACACAATTTATGTTTTTATAGACATTAGAGATAAGCTAGAACATATTGGGAATAATCTCAAAGAAATCAACGAAAAGCTTGCCAAATAGCATTTTACGCGAATCGCGCATTTTGATTGACATAAAATTAGATTCGTAATTTTTGACAAAAAAGACTTTTTTTAGTATTATTTTTGGGTTTAAATCTTAAAAGCAAAAGGAATCTCATTATGCAAGTCGTTCGCGCACCACTTAGTGCAAGTATCAGCGAGTTAAAAAAATCGCCCACAGATATTATCAACAAAGCGGGGAATAGGGCTGTTAGCATTCTTAATCACAATGTCCCAACCGCCTACATTGTCCCGCCAAAGCTATATAATCAAATGCTTGATATTATCGATGAATACGAGTTAAGCAAGGAAGTAGCACTAGCAAAAAAATCCAAACAAAAGCCCATAAAAGTAAATCTAAATGAGCTATGAGTTAGAATTTTTGCCAAAGGCGTTAAAAGAGTGGCAAAAGTTAGATTTGGGCATAAAAGAGCAGTTTAAAAAGAAATTGGCACAGCGTTTGGCAAATCCCAAAGTGCCAAAGGATAAGTTGCGCGATTTTGAGAATGTGTATAAAATCAAGCTAAAATCACTTGGATATAGACTTGCCTATGAAGTCATCGATGAGCGATTGGTGGTGCTTGTGCTTGTGGTAGGCAAAAGAGAAAATAACGCAGTGTATGATGAGATTGCGAAGCGATTCAAATGACTCTTGCAAGAGCAACTTATTCTCGCACCGCCACGAAATTTGTAGTGGTAAATTGCTCATAAATCTCTTTGTATGTGTGAATCTTATATAAAGCCCCATTGGGCAAAATGCGATAGAGCTGCATTTTTTGCTCTTTGAAAAAATACCAAAAATCTTGAAAAAATGTCCTTGTATCGATATTGCACCAGCCAAATTCAAATGTCGCAATGTCGATAGCATTTTTAGCAAACATTTCTTTTGCGCCCTGCAAAATATCTAGTTCGTGTCCTTCTATGTCCATATTTTAGCAAGTGAATGTGTGAAATATTGCGCTCTTTGCAATACTCATCAAGCGTTATGATTTTGACTTTCTCGCTTTCTTTAAAATCGATATTAAAATGCTCTAATATTCGCTTGGTAAGCGAAGCCAAACCAGAGCCTTTTGCGTTATAATGCAAAGTTGCAGTGGCATTTTTCGCACCTAACCCAAAATTATTTAGCGTAATATTTTTATGCTGTGCGTAATTTTTATAATAAAAATCTTGTAGCATTTTAAAAGTATGAATTGAAGGCTCAAAGCAGTGAATTTGTGCCGAATCTAACACGGATTCGGTTTGCCCCCCCCTTGATAAGTTTCCATTATTTAGAGATTTTATGATTAAATCCAAATATTTGCCGACATTCGCGCCCACATCAAAAATGCAATATGGCGACTTTGATTGTTTTAATAGCACAAAAACACCCTCTTCGCCACTTGATTCGACCCCACCACCAGAGCCTATGCCTATTTTGCAAAATGCGCTATGGATTAGATTTTCCAAAAAATCAACTTCTTTTGATGAATCTATGCGGATTTTGCGAAATGCGCGTTTTACGAGTTTTTTTATAGATTTTATTGCCAATCATTGTAAGTCCTTTGTCTTAAATTTTGCAAAATAATAGCAATAAAATTATAAAATTTTGCTTTAATGATTGCGAACTATTTTTAGATTCACGCTCAAATTTTGTGTATAATTTCGCAAAAAATTTTTAAGGTTTTATCGTGGATTCTTACGAGTATGGGGAGCTTTTAAAGGCTTTGAAAATCAAAGTTGAAAATATCGCAAAGATTATCAATGTCGATGAAAAAAGGGCGGATTTAGCACGAATTGCAGAGCAGGAAAACGCGCCAAATTTTTGGAATGATGCCGAAAATGTCGCGCAAATCGGCAAGGAAAAACGCGCCATAGAGCGAATCTTGCAGATTTATGAAAACGCGCTAAATGCGCTAAATGACAGCGATGAGCTTTTCGCCCTTGCCACCGCAGAAAACGACAGCGCGTTGCTAGAAAATCTCTTTGCCGAATCGCGTGATTTGGAGCACAAAATCAAGCAAATTGAGATTGAGATAATGTTAAGCGACAAAAACGACAGCGCGAACGCAATTGTAAGCATTCAGCCCGGCGCAGGCGGGACAGAATCGCAGGATTGGGCGAGTATGCTTTATCGAATGTATTTGCGCTGGTGTGAGCGCAGGGGCTATAAAGTCGAGCTTTTGGACTATCAAGATGGCGAAGAGGCGGGGATTAAGGGTGCGAGTTTTCTTATAAAGGGCGAAAATGCCTATGGCTACGCGAAAAGTGAAAATGGGATTCATCGCTTGGTGCGAATCAGCCCCTTTGATGCGAACAAAAAGCGACATACAAGCTTTGCAAGTGTGCAAGTTAGCCCCGAAGTCGATGATGACATTCAAATTGAGATTGAAGAAAAGGACATACGAATCGATACTTATCGCGCAAGTGGCGCAGGTGGGCAGCATATCAATAAAACGGAGAGTGCGATTCGCATTACGCATTTTCCCACAGGACTAGTCGTGCAGTGCCAAAATGATAGAAGTCAGCACAAAAACAAAGCCACCGCGCTAAAAATGCTAAAATCGCGCCTTTATGATTTGGAGCTAAAAAAGCAAAATAGCGATGTGCCCGAAAAAAGCGAAATCGGCTGGGGGCATCAAATCCGCTCGTATGTGTTTGCGCCTTATCAGCAAGTCAAAGATTTGCGTAGCAATATTGCGTATAGCAATGTGGAGGCGGTGATGGATGGGGATATTGATGAGATTATCGAAGGCGTTTTGGTGGCAGAGCGAAGTTAGATTCTGCGAAAAATTAAGCAGATTCTGCGATTTTTGTGCGAAATCGCAGAATCTAAACATTTCCCCAAAAAGCACGAAGTTTTAGAAATTTTTGCTAAAATCGCGCTTTTAT